>NZ_CP127385.1:6487602-6793932 GCF_030378205.1 Bradyrhizobium sp. NP1 | reverse complement strand
CCTGGGGCGACGTCGCGACGGCGCACCGATGGACCAACATCATCGTGCACCAGACCGAGGGGCCGGCAGGCTCGGCGCGCGGCGGCGCCGCCGAGCAGGCGAAGAACCCGACACGGCGCGGCGTCATGGTCTGGGTCGAGACCGACGGCACGGTCTATTGGGCGGTGCCGGAAACGCTGGTCCCGACCCACACCGACGGCGCCAACCGCAACGACAACAAATATATCGACAACAGCCAGACCTATCATCAGGCCAACAAGGACACTTCGATCGGGGTGGAGTTCGCCGGCAACTATCCCGACGTCACCCGTCCGCCCACCGAGGCGCAGGTCGCGGCGTGGCGGATCCTGGTGAAGCTGTTGCGGGCGCGTTACGGCATTCCGCTCGACCACGTCTATGCGCACAACTGGATCGACTACAAGGACGCGCGCTATTGCGAGGGCTGCGCGCTCGCCACCATGGCGCGGGAGTGGGGGGAGTAGGGGAGCGCCGCGCTATTCGTCATGGCCGGGCTTGACCCGGCCATCCACGCCTTTCCGTTCCCGCAAGATCCTGAAGACGTGGATGCCCGGCACCGCAGACAAGTTTACGCAGTCTGCGCAGGCTTGACTGCATGCCGGGCATGACGAAGTCAGCCGGAACGGCGCAGCACGAAACGAGGCAACAAAAAAGCCGGCGTTGCCGCCGGCTTTGAAATCGCTGATCCTGCTGTTCCGATCCGAAAGCCCTCCGGCTCTCGGATCATGCCATTAGTGAGCTGCCTCGAGCGCGGCAGCTTCCTGCCGCGCGATGGTGCCCTTGACCGCCGACTGCACCTTCTCGAAGGCGCGGACCTCGATCTGCCGCACGCGCTCGCGCGACACGCCGAACTCGGCGGCAAGGTCTTCCAGCGTCATAGGCTCGTCCGCCAGGCGCCGCGCCTCGAAGATGCGGCGTTCGCGCGGGTTGAGCACGTTGATGGCGCCGTGCAGCGCGTTACGGCGATGGTCGAACTCCTCGTGCTCGGCCATCAGCGCTTCCTGGCTCGGCGAGTTGTCGACCAGCCAGTCCTGCCATTCGCCGGCTTCGCCATCGTCCCGGATCGGCGCGTTCAGCGACGCGTCGCCGGACAGGCGGCGGTTCATGTCGATCACGTCCTGATCGGTGACGCCGAGCCGCTTGGCGATGGTCTTCACCTGGTCGGGGTGCAGGTCACCCTCGTCCAGCGCGTTGATGCGGCTCTTCGCCTTGCGCAGGTTGAAGAACAGCTTTTTCTGGTTTGCGGTGGTGCCCATCTTCACGAGCGACCAGGAACGCAGGATGTACTCTTGTATCGACGCCTTGATCCACCACATGGCGTAGGTGGCGAGACGAAAGCCCTTCTCGGGTTCGAATCGCTTGACCGCCTGCATCAGGCCGACATTGCCTTCCGAGACGACCTCGGAGATCGGCAGGCCGTAGCCGCGATAGCCCATGGCGATCTTGGCCACGAGCCGGAGGTGGCTGGTGACGAGTTGATGTGCCGCGTCGCGATCGTCATGCTCGCGCCAACGCTTGGCGAGCATGTATTCCTGCTGGGGTTCCAGCATCGGGAACTTGCGGATCTCGGCGAGGTATCTTGAAAGGCCGGATTCTCCACTGAGAATCGGCAGCGAAGCTGTGCGGGCCATTCTAGCGCCCTCCACTTTGGTTCAGGCCCCCGATAGCGGCGGGCCAGGCAGGCGGCGCTTGGTTAAAGCCAGCCGGACTGCGATGTTCCGCGTTGGGTATTCAACGCGGGTGCAACAATACACCATCCGGGGGTTAATAGGGAAGGATTGCTGACGTCACGTCCCCGTGTGGCTGCCATAACCTGCTGGCATAACACGGCTTTTCCGGGGCCTGCGTCAAACCGCCGCTTCCAGGGTGCCCTCCAGGCGGGCGAGCTCGGGGGGCAGCGGCGCCTCCCAATGCATGAGTTCCCCGCTGCGCGGGTGTTCCAGAACCAGGAGATAGGCATGCAGGGCCTGCCGGTCCAGCGCCTCCAGCGCAGCGCGACCCTGCTCGCCGAGCTGGCTCGCCTTGGTCTTGAAGTGCGGGCCGTAGACGGCATCGCCCAGCAGCGGATGCCCGATATAAGCGAGATGGACGCGGATCTGGTGGGTGCGTCCGGTCTCGAGCCGGCAGGCGAGCAGTGAAGCGACCGGCTTGCCGTCGCGCCCGGCAAAGCTCCTGCGGATCTCCCAATGGGTGACGGCCTCGCGGCCGCCCTCGCGCACCGCCATCTTATCGCGCGCATGCGGGTGGCGGTCGATCGGCGCGTCGACCGAGCCGCGGAGGCGGTTCGGCAGGCCCCAGGCGAACGCCAGGTAGCCGCGCTGCATCGCGCCGGTGCGGCCATGGTCGGCGAACTGCGCCGCGAGGCCCTGATGGGCGAGGTCGTTCTTGGCGACCACCATCAGTCCCGAAGTATCCTTGTCGAGCCGGTGCACGATGCCCGGCCGGCGCACCCCGCCGATCCCCGACAGGCTCGCCCCGCAATGGGCGATCAGCGCATTCACCAGCGTGCCGCTCTCGTGGCCGGCGGCCGGATGCACCACGAGGCCGGCCGGCTTGTTGATAACGATGATGTCGGCATCCTCATAAGTAATGTCGAGCGCGATCGCCTCGCCGGCGGGCTCGGCCGGCGCAGCCTCGGGCACCTCGATCAGGATCGTATCGCCGGCCGTGACGTGGTAAGCGGGGTCGCGGACCGGGACCGACTTCACCGTCACGGCGCCTGCGAGGATCAGCGCCTTCAGCCGCGAGCGCGACAGGCCCTCGCAGCGCAGCGCCAGCACGCGGTCGAGCCGGGCCGATCCCTCGTCGCCGGCGACGGTGACCTCCAGCCTTTTCTCACCCCCGGTGTCCGCTTTCCGAAGTTCGTCTCTCATTGCTGCACATTCTTACACGAACTTCGGAAAGCGAGGGGCACCGGCAAATCCATGATTTTGGTGCCGCTTTTCGATCTGAAGTTCCTGGGACGCGTTCGCGGCGGCATGATAGGAGCTTCAGATCAGCGGCACCAACAACGAGACCTTTATGACCGAAACTGCGCTTCCCGAGCCGACACCCGAACAGGCCGCCTTGTTCGCGCGGGTGCGGCGGATGATGCTGATCGCGAGCCTGACCACGGCGGTCGCGGTCGCGGCCGTGCTGGTCGCCGTCGGCTACCGCCTTTTCCGCTCCGAGGGAAGTGCCGGCCGGGCCGCCGCCGCGACGGAGATCACCGCGACCTTGCCCAAAAATGCCCGGATCGTCTCGACGGCGGTGGCCGGCGACCGGCTGGTGGTGACGCTGGATGTCGGTGGCAGTACCGAGATCCGCACCTTTGATGCCCAGACGCTCAGGCCTGCGGGAACGCTGAAATTCGCCCGGGAGCCGTGAGGGCTCTTTACCTCTCCCCGGTGGGGAGAGGCTTGTCCTCGGGCTTGACCCGAGGATCGCGCCCAACGGGTCGCGCAAATGGGCGCCCGATGACAGGCTCCGGCGCGGGTGAGGGGGCGAACGGTTGCGTCATGGTCCGACGCGTCTTATCCCTCCCCCCGCGAAGCGGTGGGAGGCATAGGCCGCCCTTCAGGCGGCCGTTCTTCAAATGACGCCGGAGCGAAGCGAAGGTCGGGGGGGGGGGGCTCGTCATGCCGGCCTTGCGCCGGGCATCCACGTCCCATCCGCGGACTCGTCAACGCCCGGTGAGGCGGCCGCCCGCGGCTTTCCGGTTCGGGTCGGCCGGATTCTAATTAAGAGTGTCCAAGAAAACCGTGCTGTCGGTGCCATGTGGGCCCCAGCCGCCTTGCGGGAAACGCATTTCGAGGCTATTCGGTAAGCCTTACGCTCCCATCGTCTAGCGGTTAGGACGCGGCCCTCTCAAGGCTGAAACAGGGGTTCGATTCCCCTTGGGAGCGCCAAATTGCAACCATTCAGAACAAAACTGCGAACTATATCGGCTCGTGGGCGCGGTGGTACTCTTCCGCGTTCTTCAGATAACTGAGTTGCAGCCAGGTCGAGGGTTTCGCGTTCTGCCCCATAGGCGACCCTTGGCGATGTTCGTTTGTCGGTGGCGCTTATCGTAGCCGCGATTGCTCGCGAAACCCTCGCGGCGTAACGCCGGCAATTCGGCGAAAGGCGCGACTGAAGTGTGCCGGATCCGTGTAGCCGGAAGAAATCGCGATTTCGATAATCTTGGAGTCAGTGTCACGCAAAAGCTTACTCGCGTTCTCATATCGGACAGTGTCGAGTAGATCTGAATACGTAAGGCCGACGTGCGATAGCTTGCGTTGAAAGCTACGCGTGCTGACCCTCGCCATCTCCGCGACTTCAGCAACGGCTGGAATTCTTTCGTCCAGATAGGACGGCAGCATCAATTTAACCAATTCAACGATGTCATAGCCAGAAGGGCCATCCTCGTCATCGTGCGGCAAAGGGCTTACTTCGTTCGAAGGATTAGATAGACTCAGGTACGAGACCGGCACGTCGATCCAAGCCGCAGGCTGGCCCGACAGGAATCGTACATTTGGCCAGAGGGATTGCGTCGCCAAACTCGGCGTGTAGCGAGCTTCAAAGGAGATCGTCGCCGGCATCCAGTCCAGCCCTGCGAATTGCCGGACGATATATATGGCACAAATGTTCTGGATCCATTGCGCGTGCTCCAGATGCAGGAGCCCGGCTGTCCCGACGAGCCTGCTGCAAATCCGTATGTGATCGTCATCGTGTTCGATCCACATGCTCAGAATTGTATCCTCCCGCGACGCCCACCTGCAGGCGTGCCGCAGCGCAACGAGCAGTGTCGGGGAGTGAGCGATCAAGGCCCGAGTTTTCTCTCTCAGATGGGAAAAATGCATCCGCTGACTGGCCAGAAATCCGAATTCTTCAATACCCTGGCTTCTCTGGGCGGCTTCCATGAAGCGGATTGCCGGCAGTAGCGGGACGTAGAGATCGCTCTTTGCTTCGAGAGACGACGGAAGCCGAAATTTTTCCAGAAGCGAACTCGTCGGCGCACCGATCTCATCAAGAATCCCAACGAAAGGAAGAAGAAACTGGCAGCGCGTTAAAGGGATGTTAGCCATTGGAATCTCGCCACGACCATAGGTGGTGCATTTCATCAGCCAGAGTTTCGCCGGATTCGCTACTGGCGAGCATCGAGAATTTGGCCGTTCTGTTGCCGGCACATGCCGTTCTTGAAGCGCAGCGGTTCGCGTCAAAAGCAATCGCAGGTGCACAGTGGTAATAATTCACCTGCAGATAGCGCGGTCGCTAGCGATTGGCGCGAAATGGCAAGACTGGCGATCTGCCTATTCTCAAAAGGATCAGAGCAGAGCTCGGATGCCGATCAGACGGTGATTGGTTAGATCGCATTTGAGTTGTCCCGTGCCACGCCGTGCGGAATGTTCCCACGCCGCTACTCAGCACGGCTTTGAATGAAGAGGTATGTCCATGCTCCGCTCGGTTGGGATCAGTCTCGCATTTGCTTCAGTTGCACCGATATGTGGTGCATTTGCCCAGGCGCCAGGCGGCAAAATGCCGGTCACCGTTGACAATTTCGCCCGCGCTGAGACCGACCATTACCTCGTGGCGAATGCAAAGGCCGTAGGCGGGCTCGGCAAGTTTCAGCACTCCCGGGAGCCAGTATCGATCGACAAGCAGACGGTCATTCGCATGAACCGGGATACGCTCTATTCGTTTGCTGTGTTTGATCTTGCCGGCGGGCCGGTAACGCTCTCGCTGCCTGACACGGGCAAGCGCTACATGTCGATGATGGTCGTCGATCAGGATCACTACCTGCCAATCGTCGCTTACGGCACGAAGCCGGTTACGCTGACGCAGAAATCGGTTGGCACTCGATATGCCTTCGTCGCTATCAGGACGCTGGTTGATCCCAACGATCCGAAGGATCTCGGCGAGGTCCACAAGCTTCAGGACGCCATCAAGGTCAGCCAGAAGGCAACAGGCAAGCTCGACCTTCCAAACTGGGATGAAGGGAGCCTGACGGACGTCCGCAATGCGCTGCTCGGATTGGCAAAGTTCCAGACGTCGTTTCGCGGTTCTTTTGGCGCCCGTGGCCAGGTCGATCCGATCCAGCACCTGATCGGCACCGCTGCCGGATGGGGCGGCATTCCGGACAAGGACGCCATCTACGTAAGCTTCACGCCTGCGAAGAACGACGGCAAGACGGTCTACACCTTCAATATGCCGAAGACTGTGCCGGTGAAGGAGTTCTGGTCGGTCAGCGTGTACAACGCGAAGGGCTTCTTCGAGAAAAACGAATACAATGCCTATTCGATCAACGACATCACCGCGAAGAAGAATGCCGACGGGTCGGTGACCGTCCAGTTCGGCGGCTGTGACGGCAAGATCCCGAACTGTCTGCCGATCGTTGAAGGCTGGAACTACACCGTCCGGCTTTATCGGCCGGAGCAACCCCTTGCCAGCGGCAAGTGGAAACTCCCGGACGCGAAGCCCTTGATCTAAGCCCAAAAGGATTGGCTTTCGAGGAAGAGACATCGGTTTCGTCGCCTCTCGCTGTCACGCGAGCCCGCGCCGTCCGCTTCTCCTGAGTCGATATCGGCTCGGCTTTCTATTCCCTTCCTGATCATCCGTAAACGGAATCGGAGCTATCATGTTCAGAACACTGATCATCGCAGCGGTCATCGGCTTCACGTCGATGGCCCGCGCGCAGACTGATCTAAGCGCCTACGCCGACGCCAACGGGTATTTGGACGTTCAGAAACTGACGTGCGCTCAGCTCGCAGGCACATGGCAGCAAGATGCGGACTTGCTCACCACCTGGTACAGCGGCTGGTACAATGGCCTCGCTCGCAAGCACTTGATCAACATCAAGCGGGCGAAAGAGGCCGAGCACGAGGTGATCGTGTATTGCAAAGCCAATCCGAACAAAAAGATTATCGAGGCGATCGCTGTTGTCTTCAAGGACATGCGGGCTACGGCGGGAATCAAGATGAAGCCGTAAACACGAGCGTGATCTGCGCGATCGGGCGCCTGCTCTCTGCCGGGCTGACGAGGATGCGAGCGTTTGGCGGCATCCGGTTCTGCAACCTGAACAACTAGCTCGAAATTCAACGCGGTCCAGCGGCTCTCACTCACCTTTAATGGCGCCTCGGCCAGATGGTTGGGACCCGCATGCAAGGAATCCCGGCCGCTTGATGATCTCGGCGCTATTGAATGATTGAGGAATCCGTGACTGTAAACTTGGTTCGATCCGCAGGTGCGTCCATCTTGCTGCTGCTCCCGATTTGCGGACAGGCTCTCGCGCAATCAAGCGAAGCTAAGCCGAACGTCACTGACCCTCATTTCAAGATCGCACCCGGTTATCTGAAACCGGCGGAATTGCCGAACAGTTTGGTCCTGCTGGGTCCGCCCCCTGAGAGGGGTTCGGCGGCTTTGGCCAAAGACGAAGAAGCACGCAAGGCGACTATCCCGCTGCGGGGCACCGAGCGCTGGAAGCTTGCTATCACCGACGCCGATCTGGCCTTCCCACAGGCGGCAGACAACTTTTCCTGCGCGATGGGTATCAAGATCAACGAAACGCAGACCCCTCGGCTCTATGCCATGATGCAGAAGGTGTTGTCCGACTTCGGTCTTTCCACCTACGGTGTGAAGAACAAGTATAATCGCATTCGGCCCTTCGTCGTCCATGACGAAGCGACGTGCAGGACGGATCAGGAAGCGATCCTACGCGGGGACGGCTCCTACCCCTCCGGACATACTGCTGCCGGGTGGGGATGGGCGCTGGTTTTCTCGCAGATCAATCCCGAGCGCTCGAACGAGCTGTTCAGGCGTGGCCTCGCCTTCGGCCAGAGCCGGGTGATTTGCAACGCTCATTGGCAGAGCGACGTCGATGCAGGGCGCATCATGGGAGCGGCCACCGTGGCACGGTTGCAGACTGATCCGGCCTTTCTTGCTGATCTCAAGGCGGCGGAGGCGGAAGTGAGTGCGGCCAAGGCGACGCCTTCAGCTTCGATGACGGATTGTGCTGCCGAGGCCGCAGCCTTGTCCCAGCAATGAGCGGGCTGGATTAGATAACAATTTCAATAATATAACAGTTCGCAGTTTTATTCTGAGTGGCGCGCCAGTTGTCATCCCCGCATTTTCGGGGTCGCGCAGTCCTCGGGCTCCTTAAGCGTACCTCCAGCGAGCAATCCCCAACCCTGCTCGGTGGAGGAATAGAGCCGCAACGTTTCCTCATGATTGTTTCGTCAGATACAATTCGGGTCTTGCATCCATCGAGCCCGTCGGCAAAGCCAATCATCTTCAAGAGACGCGAGGCGGCGCCGCAGCTGCAAGCCCCTTCTACTTCCTCGTGGGGTTAAGTTACATCAAGAACACAATAGCCACGCATGCGGCCGCCGTAGCCAGCACCATCAAGAATATGATTGTCACTGTCGTCATCAGTGCGTCTTGTTTCGCTCAGCGCGTTCGCGCAGAGCGGCCTTAAGCAGCTCGTCCAGATCAACCTGCATGGTCTCTATTTCAGCGACGAACTCCATGTGCGCTCTGAACATCTTGGAGGCCCACATCAAGGGTATCAGGAGCAACATTGCTTCCGCTTCATCTGGGTCCAAGCGAGCCTCCATAACATGTTAAGCGAATAGTTTTGATATAGGCGGCCCGCTGCGTTGTCTCAGGCAAGCTTTCGTGAGGCCGACTTGATTAAATGAATGCGCTGTCGTCGGTGCGCAAATGGAATGACAGAGCCTGGCTCTCGTCACCTTCAGCGAAGATCACGATGTCCCCTCGCATCACCTCGCAGGGACCTCATGGCGCCATCGTCTCGGCGTAGCCCCGTCCGCACTAGCGGGCAGCTCGGCGAAGATCGGTCCTGCGGTCAACATGGCCTCGCGTCTCGAAACCCTCACCAAACAGCGGGCAAGACGGTGCTGCTCTCCCGCGAGTTCGCCGACTTGGTCGAAAGCGATTTCGATCTCGAACGCGTCGGCGAATATCCCGTGCGCGGCTTCAACGACCCAATCGAGCTGTTTGCATATCACGGCTGAATGGCCGATCTACCGCCAGGTGCCGGGCCGCCCCAAGGCGTGCGACCTCGACAAGCGGCCGCTAACGGCGAATGTCGGTTTCGGTGGTTGCTAATCCGGCTCTGGTAGATCGTAGCGCGCTCGAATGGCGATTTCCGTTCGGCCCGAGGCTATTACTCGAGCGTAAATCCGACGCGCAATGTGACTTGGTAGTGGCGAACAGATCCATTCTCGATGTGACCTCTAGTCTGCACGACTTCAAACCATTTCATCTCGCGTATGGTCTTCGACGCACGCGAAATGGCATTCTGAATGGCACCCTCGATACTGTCTTCGGAAGATCCTACGAGTTCTAAGATCTTATAAACATGGTCCTTCATTTCAGTAGTAGCGGGCATGACGAAGCTCCATTTGTGGGTTGTTTGAAAAACTTTTTGAGTGAAACGGGTCCAATTGCTGTAGGTTCCATATGCTCTTTTGCGGACCTTTCTTCGCGTTCGCTACTGGAATTCTTCGGGCCACAGTCCTTGATACGAATCTCTCCGCCCGTGCATTTTGCCCGTCGGCAAATCACTCGAAGATGCGAGCCAATCGGCGCGTTGTTTATCTGGAGGGATCCTCGTCGCTCTCGTTAAGCCGCCGCAACAAGTCTGCCATTCCAGTCTCCACGTCTTCGTGGGATTCTGTTTTTTCTTCCTCCGCTGTCATCGACGTCCGAAGCCGCAAGATGAGCGCGCCGCAGATAACGGTGAGGCCGACGGCGATGAGAGCAAGACCGAGAACACGCATGGCGAGTCTCGCCAAAGCGGCATTCTAGCTCAATCCGGAGCTAGCCGCACCGGACCTGGAGTGCACCGCAATGCTGATCGCGTCCGCGCACGCGAGCGGCCCGTAGCCGCCGCAGGCTCCGAAAGGGATTCGTCGGCTTCCGAAAACATGCGCGCCAACGGCACCAGCGGCTCTCAAATGTGGTCGATGACTGCCGGGGCCAAGGAATTATTTGGCGATTGGAAATCCACTTAACGTCGCAGGTCGAGGAACTAACGCGGCGGCGAGAGATTGAGCTCGCACCTGTACTCTGGAGACAACTATGAAACGCTCACTTCTGTTCATTTGCATTGGATTATTGGCGGCTACCACGGCTTCGGCACAAAATCCGCCGGCGCAGTCGGGGCCGAACAACAGCGCGGTCAATAGCCCCGGTAAAAACAACTCCAACGCTCCCGTCGCTGGTCGCAACAGTTTCACCGAAGGACAAGCCAAGTCGAAGATCGAGGATGCGGGCTACACCAACGTCACCGAATTGAAGAAGGACGACAATGGTGTCTGGCGCGGCGAAGCCAGCAAGGGCGGGTCCGCCACTGCGGTAAGCGTCGATTTTCAAGGCAACGTTAATACCGCCAAGTAAGGAAAGTTTAGCATGACCGTTACAATTTCTCGTCTTTACGACAATCACAATGACGCTCAGCAGGCTGTTCGACGCCTCGAATCTGCGGGCGTGCCGCACTCGGACATCAGCATAGTCGCCAATAATTCAGACAGCTGGTTCAACACCGACAAGAAGGTGGATCGCGACCGCGATGGCGTCGACGATCGCGCCGAGGGTGCTGGCAAAGGCGCCGGCATTGGCGCGGGCGTAGGTGGCACTGCCGGCCTTCTTGCCGGGCTCGGCTTGTTGGCGATCCCCGGCCTCGGTCCCGTTGTGGCAGCCGGTTGGCTGGTCGCGACCGCGGTTGGCGCTGCCGCAGGAGCAGCTACCGGCGGGATCGTCGGAGCGCTCACGGAGGCTGGCGTTTCGGCAGAGGATGCTCACTCCTATGCCGAGGGCGTCCGTCGTGGCGGCACGCTGGTGTCGGCACGAGTGGCTGACACGGATCGATCCCGCCTCGATTCAATGTTGAACCAGTCTGCCATCAATCTGCGTGACCGGAGTGCGGCCTGGCAAAAGGCTGGCTGGAAATCGTTCGACCCCGCCAGCAAACCCTACGGCGCGGAGGAGGTTCGCAAGGAGCGGCAGCGATACGGTGGCGCCCTTCGCTAAGGAAACGGCCCGCTTCGGCGGGCCGCTTCTTTTCCCCGGTCGAGAATAAAACCCACTTGCGAGTGGGACCCCCCGCTTGAAAGGTTCTCCGCGACATCCATATACCATCCGTACAGATGGTATATGGATGGTGAAAGTGATGGCGAATAATGTTCGGGAACTTCGACCCAAGCTACCTGAAAGCGAAAAAATCACGATCAATCTTGGGTATGTCGACCTTGGCCACGTCGATCTCATGGTTCAGGAAGGGTTCTACTCGAACCGTACCGATTTCATCCGGACCGCGATCCGGAACCAGCTCGACCGTCATGCCGACGTCGTAAAGCAGTCAACGGCGCGCAAAAGTCTGGACCTCGGACTGCGAAACTACAGCCGCGAGGATCTCGAAGCGGCGCAGCGCGCCGGCGAGATGCTGCACATCAATGTTCTGGGCCTTGCCAGCATCTCGCAAGATGTCACGCCCGAGCTTGCTCGCGCCACCATTGCCTCAGTCTCCGTGTTGGGCGCATTGCACGCCAGTCCGGCGGTCAAGGCCGTCCTCGCCGACAGGACACGGTGAAGGCGATGCTGAACCAGGACATCATTCGGGAGGCAACACGCCTCACGCGCGCGGGCCAACTCGTTGAGGCTACCGCGCTCCTTCAGTGCATGCTTCGCGGGAATAGTGCGCCAGACGCGCCATCGCGTACCGGCGGTCGCATCGCTCTTACACGACGCGAACCTCTCGTCATTGATGCGAAGGCCAACGCTATTGAGGAGATGGATAGTCATCCGCAATCAAAGCCAGCCACCTCCGCACAACCGCGGATGCTCGGGGCGTTACTGGATCGCAAGAAGGGGCGCTCCAGGATCGGACTGCGAGGTGAGATCAAGCGCGCCCCGCTGTCCACACCGAACGTCGTGCCGGAGGGCACCCGGTTCATCGAAGGCACGTACAGCAGTCCCGCGGGAAGCCGTACCTACAGGCTCTTCATCCCGAGCCGCTATCAGGAGGGACCGCTTCCTTTGGTCGTCATGCTTCACGGCTGTACCCAGTCGCCGGACGATTTCGCCGCCGGCACGAGGATGAACTTTATCGCAGAGGAGCATAATTGCTTCGTGGTCTATCCTGCTCAGCCCAGCCAGGCCAACCCGGCGAAATGCTGGAACTGGTTTCGCACAGCCGACCAGCAGCGAGGCAGTGGTGAACCCTCGCTTATCGCGGGCATCACTCGCCAAATCATGGATCACTATTCAGTTGATCGAAAGCGCGTCTACATTGGCGGGTTGTCGGCCGGCGCGGCCGCCGCGGCTATCATGGGAGCAACATACAACGATCTGTACGCGGCAATCGGTGTACATTCTGGCCTCGCGTGCGGAGTTGCCACAGACCTTCCCTCCGCGCTTGTCGCGATGCGACAAGGCGGGTCCGATCACAAGGTAATTTCAGGCGACCGGTCCCCTGTCCCCACCATTGTGTTTCACGGCGATCGCGACACGACCGTGCATCCAAACAACGGCGGTCAGATTCTCGAGCAGTCTGTGAGAACGATGAGCACACAAAAGAAGGTGCATCGCGGGCAGGTCCCCGGAGGGCACGCCTATACTCGCACGATCCTGAGCGACGCGAGCGGACGCGGAATGTTGGAGCACTGGAGTATCCACGGAGCCGGACACGCATGGTCGGGAGGCAGCCCAGCGGGCTCCTACACTGATCCGCGAGGACCGAACGCAACAAGGGAAATGCTTCGCTTTTTCCTCGAGCACTCGCTCCCGGAGGAGTGAGGTCGCCTCGGTCGGCAGCCGATCTCGTGATGCCGCCTGTTGGCCAACTCGGACATCACGGAAACAGTTTCTCGGTCAATTCGGCGAAACTGCTAACCCGTGATGTCCCCGAAGGCACATCGATTGGTGCGACAGTAGCCCTGTCGAACCAGTAAACGTGCCGAAATCCGGCGGACCATGCCTCCTTCACGTCTGCCTCGAGTTGGACAAAGCGTTCTGCGAACCGCACGGCATCGGCTGCTTGCATCGCCAGAAGCCGCCGAGCCTAGTGGTTGCAGGAGAAGCAGCCGTGGGCGGCCTGCCGATGCGATGAAGCGACGAAACAACACAAGGGCCCACCGCTTTGGCGTTCCACCTTGCGACCTCGTCGCCTCTCTCAATTTGCTGGATACGCCACGGTCTGAAGAGAAATTGCAGTCTTGTCAAGGTGCGTCCTCCGACGATAGGTCGAGCTCCCTTCGCACTTGATCACGTCATCCAATACGCCATGACACGGAGCACTGCGCATGACAACTGCGTGCGGCATAGATTTCGGCACCTCGAATTCGTCCATCGGAGTCTGCGACGCGGGTCGGCCTCGCCTGTTGCCTATTCAGCGTGGCGAGACGTCGGTGCCAACTGCGCTGTTCTTCAGCTTCGAAGACAATTCCACGACCTTCGGCCACGAAGCCCTTGATCGCTATTTCGTGCGTGAGCACGGCCGCTATCTGCGCGCGATCAAGAGCGTGCTCGGCACCAAGCTCTTTGAGGAGACAACGCAGACCAAGCTGAGGCGTTACGCGTTCGGCGAGATCATCGCTGCGTTTCTTCGGTTCTTGCGCATTGCGGCTGCCCAAAGCCTCGGTGAACCGCCGACGAGCGTGGTGCTCGGGCGTCCGGCGTTCTTTGTCGACGACGATCCCAAGGCCGATGCGGCGGCGGAACGTCAGCTCGAAGCGGCTGCTCGAGGCGCCGGTTTCGAGCAGATCGCATTCCAGTTCGAGCCGATTGCGGCCGCCCTCGATTATGAGCAGAGCGTCAATACCGAGGAGATCGCGCTTGTGGCTGACATCGGCGGCGGGACCTCGGATTTTTCGATTGTGCGGGTTTCTCCAGAGCGCGCTCGATCGAGCGATCGGCGCCGGGACATTCTCGGATTTACCGGCGTTCACATCGGCGGCACGGATTTCGACAGACAGTTGGGGCTGGCGCGTGTGATGCCGTCACTGGGCCTGCGCAGTCCGCTTCGCCGCAAGGGACTGGAGGCGCCATCGTGGTATTTTTTCGACCTCGCGACCTGGCACAGGATCAACTTTCTCTACGATTCGAAAGTGCTCACTGAGGTTCGCGCGGTTTTGCGAGATGCGGCAGAGCCCGAGAAAATCGAACGGCTTCTGCGCGTGCTCGAACACCGCAAGGGTCACGAATTGCTGGCGGGCATCGAGGCTGCCAAGATCGATTTGTCGCGCACCGATCTCGCCCTGCTCAAGCTCGACGATGGCGTGGCCGATATCTCCCTGAAGATCACCCGCGCAGAACTCGAGGCCGCAATGTCCGACAGCCTGCAGCGGATACGATCTCGCATCAATGATTTGCTGCGCATGGCCGGCTTGACATCGGACTCGGTATCGGCGGTGTTTCTCACCGGCGGCGCCACCAGGATGCCTTCGGTGCGGAAGTCCATCGCGGCTGCGGTGCCCACCGCGCGCCTCATTGAAGGTGATGCGCTCGGGAGCGTTGCGACCGGCCTTGCGCTCGATGCCGCCAGGCGATTTGCGTCGACGTGTCGGATTTGACATGGGAAATTGAGAGTCGAACTTTTGGATGTCTCTGAGCCAGCTCTGCCCGACGGGCAAAACACCCGCCCCCTCACAAAGCCCCTGTCCATCCCCTCGGCAAAAAATATTCGCCTTGATGCGTCGGGCAAATCAGTGGCTTCAATTCCCGCGTCTCGCGCCCGATAAGAGGGGCGTATCGCGATCGTCACGGACGTTGGGCGCGGGATGCGATGGACGCGGGTGATGCTGCCAGACGAGCGGCGTCAACGCGGACGGCGAAGTCGTGTGGTCCCGATCCCCCGACGCTGGGATCAAGTTTGCGAAACGACAATTCGCAAATGACGGTGGCAAGAAAGCCCGGTCACCGGGGAGAGCACGAAGGAAACCGTTAAAACCAATCGCGCGGGGAATGCCGGATTGTTTCGGCTGACCTGTGGTGACTAACTCGTGTGCTTTTTTCATTTGCACGCGAGGCTGCGGGTGCGGCCAGGCACCCGGCATTCCCTGCGCCCTCTCAACGAGAGGGTTTTGCGCAAAGCCCGGGCGCTTCCTGCGTCGCGGCAATGCGTCGGCTCGCCGACCGGTTCTTTGACATGTACATCGCGTACCATTCACGCGGGCCCGCTCAGTCGCGGCCGGCGACCAAAGGCTTGCTCTCATGCTGATGTCATTCAGTCCGTGAGAGCCGGCCAGCACAGAGGCGGACATCTCGATAGGTCGGCGCGGGACCAAAGTCAGACCATCGGCTCATCACGCCGGCCGAGCGGGTATCGTAAACTGAAAGAGCGCACCTTGCGGTGTGTGCCCGGTCGCCCAGAGCTGTCCTCCGTGGGCTTCAATGATCGAGCGGCAGATCGACAGGCCCATGCCAATGCCGTCAGGCTTGGTCGTGTAGAAAGGTTCAAACAGGCGCGGCAGGTTCTCCGGATGCAGCCCTGGGCCGGTGTCCAGCACCCCAACGCGCACGCCGTGCTCGGCGGCCTCGGTGCTGATCAGCAAGTCGCGCGGACCCTCGGCAACACCGCTCATTGCCTGAATGCCGTTGACGATCAGGTTCAGCATCACTTGCTGCAGTTGCACCCGATCACCTTCGACGAGCGGCAAGTCCCACGCGAGATCGGTCTGCACCGAGACGCCGTTCTTCACGGCTTCACCGCGGGTCAGCCCAAGCACCTCGCCGATCGCCTCGTTGATATCAACGGCTTCCTTCCTGGAGGGCGCCTTTTTGATCAGGTTGCGGATTCGGTCAATGATGTCGCCCGCGCGCTTTCCTTCCGTCGCGATACGCAGCAGTGCGTCGCTGACTTCGGCCAGGTTCGCCGGTTGCATGTTGAGCCAGCGCTGGGCGGCCTGCGCCCCGGTGACGGCCACGGCAATCGGCTGTTTCACTTCGTGGGTAATTGAAGCCGCGAGCTGGCCCAGGGTGGCAACGCGGTTCGCATGCGCCAGCTCCGCCTGCAGCTGGCCCTGTTGCCGCTCGCGACGGACAATCTCCAGGGCAATGGTCGCCTGCGCAGCGAAGTCCGTGACCAGTTCGATCTCTTTCTCGGTAAAGGGCTCGACGCGCAGCCGCCCCAAGGTAAGCGATCCGATCAGCTCGTGCTTTCTGAGCATGGGCACGAAGAGCAGCGTCCGAAGGCCGCCCCGCTCAATGACTGCACGAGCCTCTCCCGCATAATGCAGCTCAAGTGCGACGTCGTGGACGTGGAGCGGCGACTTGCTTGCGAGGAGGCGATCATAAAAGTTGCCATGAAAGGTGCCGGGTTTCACCAGCGTCGGCGGTAAAACCTTCTCCGACACGGCGGGGCTCAATGCACGCGCGACGAGACGAAAGCCCGCTTCCTCGACGAGACGGAAGACACCCGTATCCGCGCGCGAGAGCCTTCTCGCGCTGTCGAGGATCGTGTCGAATATGGGTTGCAGGTCGTGTGGCGAACTGGCGATGGCGCGCAGCACCGCGGAGATGGCCGCCCGTTGCCGAAGAACCTCGGCCAGCTCGTCTTGCAAATCCGAAGCAGCGTGAGCGGCCGCGGGCATCTCGCCGGTTTCGAGCTGGTTCATCGCCGCTCCTTCCCGATCCGCCTTTCGCGGGGATGGTATCGTTCCGGCCGCCGTTCGGATAGCTCCCGTGGCCCGAAAAATGTGTCGCAGGTTCCGTTCCGGGCGGCGTTTTCAAGCAGCCAGATCAGTCCAGGGCGCTTTTCGACGACCTGGGGTTCACCGACCGCCCTTCAGGTCGCTTGTGACGGCTTCGCTCACCTTGGCACGCGACGCTGCAGGTGCGGCCATCGCGCGCCACTCATGCGGTCTCTCGGTCGCGGCAGGCGACCGAAGGCATGAGCACGTTTCGGATCGGGTTCCCCGGAACGAACCGCAGTGAGGCCCGTTTGACCCTTTCAAAACGGGAGGAATTCAACAATGCGCTATTCGTTGATCGTTGCTTTATCCGTCGCGGCTTCGATGACGGCCGGTGGCGTCGCACAGGCGCAGCACGCCGGCACCCAGACAGAACAGTCGGCATGCTCGCGCGATGCTTCGCGATTCTGTCGCAAGGACCTCGGCAATGACAGTGCCGTCCAGCAATGCCTTCAGACGAAACGAGCCAGCTTGAGCGCAGCCTGCAAGAAGGTTTTCGCAAGTCACGGAATGTAGCGCGCCGGTTGCGTGTCCAGTGTCGGCCACTTCAATGGGCACGAGCGTCCGTCGTGCTTGCCGTTGATCCGGTGCAGACGGCGATGTCGGCCCGGCAAAACGCCCCACGCATCAGTTCCGGACGACGGAACAGTCGCCGCAACGAAACAGCGCGGCAGTAGCGGCTCGACCTGCGGCGAGCCAATAAAGGTTGCACATTTGCCACTCAGCCGAACGAATGCCTGTCGGAGCGTGCAAGCGGCATTGAAATCGCCCGCCAACTTCGCGATTGTCGAACGGACGGGGGCTGGGGGATCGTTGCGGCCCTCCGTTGCGGCCCCGGCCACCAGCGCGGCGGGGCCGCCTTTCTTTTGATCGATCTCGCTGGATCGGCGGCGCCCGCAAAAATTGCACCGGCGCCCACGGGCAAGATCCGGGCGCAACGGGCTGGCGATATCGATCGGACCGTTCTTGCAACAAGCACAACTAATGTTCGGGCGGATTTGCGTCCAGCGCCAGCGTCGCCAATTCGACCTCGAGGTGACTGATCAGCAACTGCGCGGAAGCCGACAATCCCCGTTGGCGATGGAAGGCAACCGTCAGGCTGCGTCGAAGGTCGGGTTTTGAGAGCTTGAGAATTTGCACATCGCGTTCCCTCGACAACGCGAGCGCCGCCGACATCGGAAGAATCGAGGCCCAGCCGGGCTGATGAATCATGCTGAACACGGTCGCCAGAGAATCGACCTCCATCGCAACGGAGATTCCAACTCCGGCAGCCTCGAATCCGGTATCGATCAGCGGTCGCGTCATGTTTCGTTCGGATGGGACGATGAGTCGCAAGCCCGCCAGATCAATCCCCGATATCGACGTCGCATCGGGAAAGGTGCGGGCCTTGACCACAACGACAAATTCCTCCGTTCCAAGAATCTGCGAATTCAGGCGCACGGTATTGTCGATCGGCGTCACGACAGCGAAGTCGAGTTCGCCATCCATCAAGGAGGCCATCAAATTGGCGCTGTAGCCTTCCCGGACACGCAGCTGCACATGCGGGCTCTGTTCGTGAAATTTGATAAGGACGCGTCCAAGCATATTTGCCGCGATCGACGGCGGCACACCAATCGAAACTGTTCCGACGGCGTCGCCGGACGACGCTTCGAGAATTTTGTGCAGCGCGCCGGCCTTTTCCAGCGCGTCACGGCAAAGCGGATAAAGCCGTCTTGCGATGGCATTCGGATAAACGCCGCGCGGCGTTCTCTCGAAAAGATTCACGTTATAAAACGATTCCAGTCGACGAATTTGCATGCTCACGGCGGGTTGGACCACGTTGAGTCGATTGGCCGCCTTGGTGATGCTCTGTTCCTCGTACAATGCAACGAAGTACTGAATTTGCCTGAAATCCACGATTGCCCATGCCGATCTGCCGGTGCGTCATCCTGACGGCCGTCTGCTCGAAGAAGCTTGTCACTGTAAGTTTATGTTGGCAATCAAAGATCGCTCTCACGGGCGCGGCGCCGCTTGTTTCATATGGAATGCGTATCAAGCCGTATGAACTCGCGCATAAAAACATTTTATTTGTTTCATTGTCGCAATGCTGGGCATTTGCCTGCGCTGAGGATCGCAGCTGACCGTTCCATTTCTTGGGTGTTGATTTGCAAGAGCAGGCAATTTCCAAAGAGGCATCTTTGGACATCTTTACGAGTGTCATTCTCCGGCGAAGGTTCGAAGCGATCGTCAGAGAGATGATTACGGCGTTGTTCAAGTCCGGGCGGTCCGGCGTTTTGAATACCGCGATGGACTTCTCTTGCGGGCTCACCGACAGCAAATTTCAATCGATCAGCGTCGCCCTTGGATTGCCTGTCCATGTCGGCGCGATTGATCTCATCCCGCGTGCGGTGGTCGACAAATTCGGCGACGATATTCGACCAGGCGATTGCTTCGTCAACAACAGCGGCTATTTGGGAAATACGCATTGTGCGGACTTCACCGTCTGCGCACCCGTTTTTTATGAAGGCGAGCTCATATTCTATACGATCGCGCGCGCTCATTTCGGCGATATGGGGTTTCCGACACCCACCACTTACAGCCCGCGGGCGCGAGATGTTTACGAGGAAGGCCTGATGCTTCCTTGTGTCCGCATTCAGCAGGACTACGCCGATGTTTCGGAGGTCATCGATATCTGCAAGGCTAATATCCGCGTCCCTGAACAGTTTTATGGCGACTACCTCGCCGTCCTGGCGGCGGTGCGGACCGGTGAGACAAAGATAAAAAACCTGTGCGCCAAATACGGCGCGCAGACGGTCAAGACTTTTGTCGATGACTTTCAGAATTATGCCGAGGAACTGGCAATCGACGCCATTCGTAAATTGCCGGCGGGAGTCGTTCGCAAGGAAGCTTTCTATGATTCCGAGATCGATGGATTGCCTGGCGGCATTCCAATACGCGCGATCGTCACAGTCGACCCGGATGACGCGGTCGTCACGGTCGACCTGACGGAGAACATTGACAACATTCCGTCAGGCATAAATCTGACGGAGAGTACGACACTGGCCGCGTGCCGGATGGGTGTGCTCAATGTTTTAGGGGCTGACGTTCCGCGCTGCACGGGTTCGTTTCGACGCATTCGTGTCCTGATGCGCGAAGGGGCGGTGATCGGCAAGCCGCGCTTTCCTGCCGCGACGTCCGCCGCGACCACCAACCTATGCCATGCGCTGACGCCGCATATCCAGTCCATGTTCGCCGATCTGCGGCCGGATCTGGGAACGGCTTATGGGACGATCGGGCTGCCCGGATCCTGTCCCGTCGTCAGCGGTAATGATTGGCGCCAGGGAAACCAGCCGTTCGTCAATCAGATATTGATGGGGTATTGGGGCGGTCCGGCGATGCACGGCCACGACGGCTGGCTCACTTACGGCAGCGGAACATCGCAAGGTATCCTCTGGCAGTCGAGCGTCGAAATCGTCGAGCAGCAGCAGCCCATCATCGTCGAGCGGCTCGAGGTCAGCCAGGATTCCGGCGGCGCAGGACGATGGGACGGAGCTCCGGGTGCCGTTTCCGTGTTCAGGCCGCGGCAGGCGCCGATTCGTTTCACCGTCAATTCCGCAAGCCGAACGTTTCCTCCGCTGGGAGCGGCCGGCGGGTCGCCCGGCGGCGCCATGAAAGTTGCGGTATTGGACCAAAACGGAAGTCGTGCCGAGCTTCCGATCTCCATCGATATTACGGTCCAGCCAGGCGAGCGCCTTTTGTCCGAAGGCTGCGGCGGAGGCGGCTTCGGTGATCCGCTTGAGCGTGATCCCGCGCGTGTCCTGCAAAGCGTCCTCAAGGAATGGATTTCCCCCGACCGCGCCAGGGCGGTGTACGGCGTCGTCCTGTTTCATGACGAACAAGTGTGGCGGGTCGATGCGCCGGAAACCGTGAAATTGCGCGATGAAAAACGATCCAAAAGGGTAGCCGTATGAGTTACCAGATATCCGCCGACGTCGGCGGCACGTTCACAGATGTCGTCGTGCAGGACGAGGCAGGGCGGGTGCAAACGTTCAAGGCGCCAAGCACGCCCGCCAATATTGTTGACGGAATTCTCGGCGGCATTTCGCTCGCTGCAAGAACACTCGGCCTCGGGCGCTCCGAGCTTCTCTCGCGCTGTCAGAAATTTGCCTGCGGCACCACGGTCGCAACGAACGCGATTCTGGAAAGAGCCTATGCGCGGACCGCGCTGCTCTGCACCGAGGGCTTCCGGGACACGCTTCTCATCCGCGAGGGCGGCAAACAGGACACCTACAATATCGCCATCGATTATCCCGAAGCCTATATTCCGCGGCATCTGACCTATGGAGTTCGAGAGCGGATCAACAGCGAAGGCGGTATCGAGACGCCGCTTGACGAAACACAGCTCGCCGTGGTGCTTGACAAAGTCGCGCAGCAGGATGTCGAAGCAATCGCGGTCAGTCTATTGTGGTCGATCGCCAACCCGGAGCACGAGGTCCGGATAGGCGAATTGATCCAGAAAAAATGCCCGGGCATTCCTTACAGCCTGAGCCATCGCACCAGTCCCACCATCCGGGAATATCGCCGCACATCGGCGACCGCGATCGATGCCTCGCTCAAGCCGCTTATCCGCAGGAATGTGAATGAACTGCAGCAGCAGCTTCATGGCGCGGGTTTCAAGGGCATCTTCAGTCTGGTCACTTCGAATGGCGGGCAGACATCCGCAGCCGAAATCGTCAACCGGCCGATCCAGCTCTGCCTTTCAGGACCTTCGGCTGCCCCCGAAGCGGCGCGCCAGCTGCTGCGCCAGGAAGGCAAGGGCGGCAATGCCATTGTCGTGGATATGGGTGGAACGAGTTTCGATATCAGCATCATCGACAACTGGCACATCCCGATGCATCGCGATGGCGTCATCGACAGTCATATGTTCGGCGTGCCGTCCGTCGAGGTGAAGACAATCGGCGCCGGCGGCGGAAGCATCGCGCGCGTGGATGCGGGGGGCTTTATCCACGTGGGTCCGGAAAGCGCGGGCGCGACACCGGGGCCCGCATGCTATGGCCGCGGCGGCGTGCGGCCGACGGTGACGGATGCAAATCTCGTGCGCGGCTTCCTTGATCCGGATCGCTTTGCGGGTGGCACGGTCGTTCTGCACAAGGAGCGCGCCGAACAGGCGATCCGCGAACATGTCGCCGAGCCGCTTGGCATTCTCGTTCCAGAGGCGGCAAGTCTGATCGGCTTGGCGGTCGAGCAGAATATGGTGGCCGCGATCGAGGATTTTACGATCCGGCAGGGCATCGATCCCCGTGAATATGTGATGGTGGTGGGCGGCGCGGCTGCCGGTTTGCACGCCGTCGCCATCGCGCGCGAACTCGGTATCAAGAATGTCTTGGTGCCGCAGGTCGCGGGCGTGCTCAGCGCCTTCGGCATTATGGTGAGCGACATCAAATCGAGCTTTGCGCGCAGCCTTCTGACGTCGAACATCGCGTTCGATTTCGCGGGTGTAGCGGACGTTCTGACGCAGATCGAGAGTGAGGGGCAAGCTTATCTTGATCGCATGAATGTGGCGGCCGACCGTCGCGAATTGCAGTTCTCGGTCGAAACGCGATATCGGGGACAGGTGTGGCAGCTTACCTTGCCGCTGCAGGGTAACCGCATCCCGAATGCCGCGAGTCTGGCTGACACCGTCGAGGCGTTTCATAAGCTTCACGAAAAGCGGTTCTTTGTCCGCAGTCAGAACGACCCGGTGGAATTTGTCGAATGGTCGGTCGATGCAATTGGCCGGCTGCCGAAGCGCGCAATCGAACGCAAGAACGATGTGATCCCGCAGCCTCAAAACGAGACGATCAAGCTGCGCAAGGCCTATGCCCCGGAATTGGGCGGCGAGGTGGATTTTCGGGTGTACGGCGTCGACCATCTTCTGCCCGGAGTCCAAGTCGAGGGGCCGGCCATTCTCGATCAGGCGCTGACATCGATCGTTCTTTACCCCGGCAATAAAGCGACCGTCACCGAAAGCGGCGCTGTTTCGATCGTGTTGCCGCCATGAACACGTTGATCGTGTACGCCCACCGCGAGCCGCGAAGCTTCAATGCGATGATGAAGGACGTCGCGGTGAACTACCTTTCCGATCATGGACATGACGTTGTCGTGTCCGATCTTCACAAGATGGAATTCGATCCGGTCGCGGGGCGACATGATTTTCTGGCTGCCGCTGATCCGGATTATTTCGATTATCAGGCAGAGCAACGGAACGCATTCAAGACGTCCTCCATGGCGCCGGATCTGCGCGCGGAGCACGAGAAGCTGCTCTGGTGCGAGTTGCTGATCCTGCAATTTCCGCTTTGGTGGTACGGCGTCCCGGCGATCCTAAAAGGCTGGATCGATCGCGTGATGTCGGTCGGCTTCGCCTATGACCGCGGCATGAAATTCAACAACGGCGGCTTGCGCGGTCGAACAGGTATGGTCTCGACGTCCACGGCCGCTGAGCAAAGCCGCTACTCTCCGGCCGAGCCACTCGCTTATGCCAGCATGGAGGATACCTTGCGTCCCTTGCATCGCGGGCTGTTTCGCTATGTCGGTATCACGCCGGCGGAGCCGTTTATCGGATGGGCGGTCAATCAAATGTCCGAAGTCGAGCGGCAATCCTGCGCCAGCGCTTACCGTGCGCATCTGCGGCGGGTCATGCAGGCGAGCAGGCAGAAAGCGGCGCAAGAAATGGTGAAGCCCTGATGCCGGTACTTGTCCGCGAAATCCTGAACGGTCGCGGGCGTTCACCGCCGCTGCCGTTACGTGACCTCGAAGACGCCGTAACAGGGGCCTTCGGGCGGTCGATATCCCTTTCCCACCGCGAAGATGCCGTTCATCCAGCCATAGCGCTGCGACGCGGTCTCGAAAGTCGCGACGCTGCGGAAATAATAGGTGGACGGATCGACCGGTTCACCACGATTGACGAGCGCCATGATCTCGGGCGGTCCGTGCCGCAACCCCTGATAGGTCATGGCGATGCGCTGATCGTCGTCGGTCTGCAAAACGATGCGCACGTCGAGATGCCACGCGTCGTCGGAGCGGATCGTGATCCAGTCCGATCCACCGGGCAGGACGATGCCGCGCAACCGGTCACCCGCGAAAGTTCCACCTTCGACCGGGACGATGCGCCGCGTACCGGTCGGCGCCGCGCCGATCGGTTGCGGCAGGCCAGCCTTGAGCGAAAGGTGAAAGAGATGCCGGGTCGTGAGATTATTCATCGCGATCTGTCTCCCTCATTCAAATTCTGTCGAACCATCTCTCGTGGCGGCTCTCGCATATTCCGTTAGTCATCGCCGTGCAACGGCCGTCTTGCGACAAGGCCGGGCACGCGCGCAAGAGCATAAAAAATCAGAACACAAATGGGGGGATTTGAAGTGATCCAGATCATCAGAAAGCTCTTTCTCGGAATGCTTGCTTCGCTTGCGGTTCTGAGCGGAGGATTTCAAGCAAGAGCAGCCGATCTCGTGATCGGCGCGATCGCACCGATGTCCGGTGGAGGAACGGAGTGGGGCATCGCGTTGAAGCAAGGCGTCGAACTTGCGATAGCGGAGGTGAATGAGGCGGGTGGTCTCAAGGTCGGAAGTGAAAC
Source organism: Bradyrhizobium sp. NP1 (assembly GCF_030378205.1). NCBI lineage: Bacteria > Pseudomonadati > Pseudomonadota > Alphaproteobacteria > Hyphomicrobiales > Nitrobacteraceae > Bradyrhizobium > Bradyrhizobium sp. NP1. The sequence continues at coordinate 6,769,659 of NZ_CP127385.1, read as the reverse complement.
GCATACGCCAAAGCTTGTCCTGTACGACGATCAATACACCGCCCAGGGCGGGACGACGGCCGCCACGCGCTTGATCAACGTCGACAAAGCGAAATTCATCATCGGCCCAATCGGTTCGGCCTCTGTGCTCGGCGCTCTCGGCGTGACGTCGCCCGACAAGGCTCTCGTTGTCTCCAATGGATTTTCCGACAAGATCCTCACGCCGGAAAGCAAGTTCAATTTCCGCGTCAACATCACGACCGTGGAAATTGCGCCCGCGATTGTCAAATGGCTGAGAGAGCGGGTGCCGGATGCCAAGCGTGTCGGCATCATCAGCCCCAATGACGCGACCGGCCAGTTTGCGATCAAGGTGCTGACGGATGCCTATCCGAAACAGGGGTTCGAGGTCGTCTTCAAGGAGACGTATGAGCGTGGCGTCAACGATTTCATCGCTCTGATCACGCGAATGATGAAGGCCGGCGTTGATGTGTTCGAGCTTGATTCCAATGCGCTGGCTGAAGCAGGCCTGATGGTCAAACAAGCCCGTCAGCTCGGATTCAAGGGGACGATCATTCAGACGGGCGGCCCCAGCATCGAGGAAGTCATCAGGATCGCGGGGCCGTTGTCGGAGGGCTTCCTGTCGTTCGAGAATTTTGACCCCAATGCCGCGAGCATGCAGGATTTCGTGAAAAAGTATCGCGCGCGCTTCTCCACGCCGATCACGACCTACGCGCCCCTGTTCTACAACGCCGCGCAGTTGCTGTTTGAGGCGATGAGGCGCGCCGGCAGCCTCGACAAGTCGGCGGTGAGCGATCAGCTTGAGAAGCTTGGCGGATACGACACGATGTATGGCCCGGTTCGCTGGGCCGGCAAGGAAGCCTACGGCATCGACCATCAGCTGCTGACGGCTTTTTATGTGGTGGAGATAAAGGGTGGAAAGCCCGACTACGTCGCACGCTTGCAGCCGTAGTTCTCCCCGATCCGCGGCGCGCCGGAAAAATCAAGGCGCGCTGTGGACCTTGTGCAAACCCGCCGGATGGTTATGCGGCCCGTTTCAACGGATTGAGAGAAGATGTCCTCGTCGGCCCTGATCGCGCAAATCGGAATTAACGGTCTGTCTCTCGGGGCCATCTATATTCTCGTGGCGCTTGGATTCACGCTGATTTTTGGAATCATGCGCATCGTCAATTTTGCCCATGGCGAATTCGCCATGTTGGGCGGTTTTGCCACGCTGTTCTGGTTCACCACGCTAGGTCTGCCATTTCTGCCCGCACTGGCGGCCGGTGCGATTACGGTTGGTGCTTCCGGCCTGGTCCTGGAGCGTGTGGTTTATCGGCACTTCTATCAACGCGAGATGCCGGGCATGATCGCGACGCTTGGGCTTTCCGTTGCTTTGACATCCTCAGGTGTTTGGCTCTGGGGACCTTATCAACGCTCGATCCCAAGCGCATTCACGGACATCTGTTCATTCGGGAGTGTCGTGATTTCCCAAGATCGGGTCGTCGTCGTGCTGGTGGCGGCGGTGACGCTTTGCTTGTTTTGGGCTCTGCTGCAGTTCAGCCGCATCGGCCTCGCGATGCGGGCGGTTGCACAAGATATTGAGATCGCGGAGGCGCAAGGAATGGATACGCGCCTGGTCTATCGAACCGCATTTTTTGTCGCGACCGTTATGGCGGCTTTGGCTGGTGGTCTGCTCAGTCAGCTTTACGCGCTGTCACCGTTTATAGGGCAAATGCCGCTTACCAAGGGCTTTATCGTCGTCATCCTCGGCGGGTTGGGCAGCATTCCGGGCGCTGCCCTCGGCGGTCTTTTGTTGGGAATGAGCGAAAGTATCTTGAGCACGCTTTACGGCGCGTCGATCGCGCAATTTGCTTCCTTCGGAGGCATTATCCTGCTGCTGTTGTGGCGGCCCAACGGCCTGCTCGGCCGGTTTGGACGCGCCTAGCATGACCACGACAGCCGATAGGATTTTGGCAGGCGAGGAGATGCGAAACCATCGCGCCTTCCTGGCCTGGGCGTCAGCGGTCGGCGTTTTGCTCCTCCTTGCATTATTGCCGCTTTGGAACCCCGACAGCTTCCTCGTGTACATCGCGACGGTCGTCTTCCTCTATCTGGTCGGCGGCTTCGGCATGCATCTGATCATGCGCACCGGCCTGATCCCTTTGGGGCAGGCAGCTTTTGTCGGAATCGGCGGATATGTTTCGGCGCTGCTGACCACCAGGTTTGGCATATCGTTCTGGCTTGCGTTCGCGGCGGCCGGAATGGCGGCGGGATTGGTGGCTGCCGTCGTCGGCCCCATTATTCTGCGGCTGCGCGGGGTCTACTTTGTCCTCATCACATTTACGCTTGGAGAAATTGTCCGCCTCGTTTTCGTCGAATGGAGCGCTATCACGGGTGGATCCGATGGGATTTCACGCATCCCGTCGCCGTCTGCGTTCTTCTCGTCTCCGTTTCATTATTATTATTTGGCTCTGGCCGTCGCCGCGGCGTCGCTCGTCTTCTCGCTTCGTCTGATGAAATCTGAATTCGGGCAGGCGATGGACGCCATCGGGGAAAGTGAGACGCTGGCCGCGGCCACGGGCGTTCCCGTCTATCGGGTCAAGATCACGGTCTTTATCATCGGCTGTGTGCTCGCTGGTCTTCAGGGCAGTTTGACGGCGCATTTCATTCGCTTCATTGCGCCGCAATCGTTTTCCTTTTCAGAGTCGCTCAATTTTCTCGTCATGAACGTCATTGGAGGAACGCATAGTCTATGGGGGCCAATCATTGGCACGATATTTATCGTGGCATTGCCGGAGCTGCTAAGACAATGGGTCGAGCTGCAATGGATTTTGTACGGTATCGCGCTGATCTGCGTCATGCGCTTCTTCCCCGGCGGGCTTGCTGAACTTGGGACGAAGCTGCGCGATATGGCTGTCGCGCGAATGCGAGCGGGGTCGTGATGGCGCTACTCTCGGTCCGGGGTCTCAAAAAACGTTATGGCAGCGTCGATGCATTATCTGATCTGACATTTGACATCGGGCAGCATGAAATTGTTGGGCTCATTGGCCCGAATGGTGCAGGCAAAAGCACGGCGATCAATTTGATCTCGGGCGCGATACCGGCAACGGCCGGCTCTGTCCATTTCGATGGCGAACAGGTCCTGAAATATTCCTGCCATGAATTGGTTCGTCGGGGATTGCTGCGGACGTTTCAGAACGTGAACCTGTTCGGCACAAGGACGGTTCGCGAAAATGTTTTGCGCGGAGCGTTTTCGGTCGTCTACAGAGATCTTTGGTCATCGCTGTGGGATGGTGCCGCTTTGCGTAGACGCCGCGCGGTCGCGGAAGAGCGGGTGAACAAAATTCTGCTTCAGTTGAATCTGCAGGAACTGGCCGATGTCAAAGCGGCAACCTTGCCGTATGGTCATCAAAAGCTTGTTGGTCTCGCCATTGCCTTGGCGGCAGATCCGAAGTTGATCATGCTCGATGAGCCTGCCGCAGGACTGAACGGGCAGGAAGCAAGGCATTTGGTGGGCGTGATACGGAATATCAATCAACGCGGCGTGAGCATTCTGATCGTCGATCACAACATGCGTTTTGTCCTGGCGCTGTGCAGCCGCGTGGTCGTTCTGCATCATGGCCAGGAACTCGCAATGGGGGCGCCGCGGGATGTCTTTAAGGATCCGCGCGTGATGGATGCTTACCTTGGACATGTCGATGAGCCTGCTTGAGGTCAACGACATCAAGGTTCTCTACGGTCATGTCCAGGCCGTGGAGTCGATGCGCCTGGATGTGAAAAAAGGTGAGATCGTCGCGCTCGTTGGGTCCAATGGCGCGGGTAAGAGCACCATCGTGAAGGCGATTATGGGAATGGCGCCGGTTCATTCCGGCACGATCACCTTCCAGGGAAAGCCCATCACTGGCCGTCGTCCTTCCGAGATCGCGCGGCACGGGATCGGCTTGTCGCCCGAGGGCCGGCGCGTCTTCCCGGAATTTACGGTGCGGGAAAATTTGCTGGCTGGCGCGTATCGGACCGACAAAAACACGATCGCGAGTCGGCTTGAGGAAATTCATTCCTATTTTCCGCGCTTGTCGGAGCGGGCGTCGCAATTGGCCGCAAGCCTGAGCGGCGGAGAGCAGCAGATGCTGGCGATTGGCCGCGCACTGATGGGACGCCCTCAACTGTTGCTGCTCGATGAACCCTCGCTCGGCCTTGCGCCCGTTGTCGTTCAGCGCATTGGCGAGGTGGTGAAAGCGATACGATCCAAGGAAGGCATTGCTGTGCTTGTTGCGGAGCAGAACTCGCGTTGGGCTCTAAGCTTCGCAGATCGCGGGATCGTCATCGAGATCGGAAAGCTGAAAATGTCCGCGAGCGCCGCCGCTCTCCGCGACGATGCTTATATTCAGGAAGCCTATTTTGGGTTCAGCGGCGAGGATCATGATCGGTTGGAATAGAGCGCACTGAAATACCGGGACAAGCAGCCGCCACCAGGCCGATCGGGGGATTGCCGCGCACACGATCGATCTCGTGCTCGGCAGGGAAAGGCGTCGATCCGGGGCTCAAGACCTCGGACCCGCCATCGCCGGGATCTTCTCGAACATCTTGGCCAGCATCGATCACGACGGCCAGGTCACTGGCGCTCCCACGGCCGGACGGGTATAATTTCGAAGAATTTGGTGGTCGCGCTTATGTCCATGTCCTCTGGCAAATTAGGTCTCGTATTCGTCCTGGCGGCGCTTTGTCTGGCCGGGCGAGCCGCTCATGCCCAGTCCGCGCCTTTCGCCTATTGGATGCCGAACTGGCCCATCGGCTTCGGCGGCAGCCTGTCCGCCGCTTCGAGTGCGAACGCTTTCGGCAACGGTCCGGGCTTGGACAGCGGTGACGCGAAAGGCGCCGGCTTTTCCTACGCGCGCACCCATTTTCAGGACGGCTGGTCTGGCGGCGGCGAAGGCGGCAGCACGGGGCTGAGCGGAGCGCTCACCAACATCCCCTCGCTCGCCTACGACGGCGTGCAGTTCGGCTACAACTTCAAGGGCGTGGGGGCGCTGCCCGTCACGGTCTATGCCGGCTTCGACACCCTGAAATACAATCCCGGTATCGGCAGTCCCTTTGCGTCTGACTCCGCCTCCAATGCGGTGACCGGCTATGGCGCGCATGCAGGCGTCGAGTTCCAGCCGACATCGAATGTCAGCCTGTCGCTCGGGGTCGGCTACGCCCAACAGCCGGCCGGCAACATCAATTCGCTCTCGCTGCCCGGCGCTTCTCCGTTCGCCTTCGGCGCTCGCCGCTGACGCGCGACGAGCAGGCGCGCTTCAGGCAGAATAGCGCCGCTCCATCGACATACGAGCGACATGCGCTGCTGCTACTCCGTTCGGCCGAGAAAGCTGAAAGGAATAGCCATGGCCGATGACGATCACGACAACCTGACCAAGGCGCGCAAGGTTCTCATCGAGTTGCGCTACAACTGGGCCGAAGTCATCGCGGCTGGTTACAAGCGCGGAGAGACTGAAACCGCCATCAAAGGCCTCATCGAGGTGCAGCAGGCGATCGAGGTGATCGACGGCGCGCTCGAGGAACTCGAAGAAGCCGACGATGAGGAAGACGAGGAGGAGGACGAATGAAAGTGCGGTTTGGCTCGGAAGTTCTCCTGGCGAACGCGCAATCAGGAGAAACTCCGAACGACCGCATTAGTAATCGCGAAGGCCGAGGCTTTGCAGGAACGATGGCGGCTGGCCATAGGGCCCCGCCTGCTCCTGTGCCTGCGCCGGGCGCACCTCTGCCCGCGGCGCTTGATGACGCGGAATCCTTGTCTGGGGACGTGGCGACCTTATCTCCGCCCGCGCATTCTGGACGGGCTGGGCCCTTCGGTGCCGCTTGACCGGTCGGACCGGTGCTTCAGCATTTTGCAGGTTCTGTTCCGATTTATCCTGTGCAGCCTGCACAGGCTCGACCGGCGCGCGCGCGTCCGGAACAGACTCTATGGGTTCGGCCTGCGCCCGCGCATCCGGCGCAGGCTGGGCCTGCGTCTTTGCGTCCTGCTCGGCTGCCCAATTCTGAAACTGCTTCAACAGCGCTCCCGACGGCGCCTCGCCGGTTTCCGGCTGGCTCTGCGCGACGGCATCGGAATTGGCGGAAGTCTCGTCGCGCGCTGGCGCGTCCCTCGCCGTCGGCTGCAAAGCCTGAGTGTCAGCGGTTGATTGAATTGTTGGCGTCGACTGATCGGCGTCAGCCTTTAGCGCCGAAACGTCGGTCAGCGAGGCCGTGAGGTCGGCAACGACCTTCGCCGGATTTCCCAGTGCCAGGGCCACGGCGACACAAATCACGGCCGCCGCCATGACCGCGGTGCTCGCCTTGAGGAGTCGCGACGGACCCCGCTGTACCTCTTCATCCGCCTGGTCGGAGAGAAAGAGCGGCAAGGGATGGTCGGGAGTGAAACCGTCTTTGGTCGACACTGACACCTCCTCTTGTTGTCCTGTCCAACCGGTAGCCCGGTATCGAGGTCCAAAAGCGACCATCGCCGACCCGATTTGGGAGAAATTTTGGTTTCACTGGGGCCGCGACCGTGCGGCCACGCGAAAGGGAACCGGTTCGGAATCCGATTGCCCAGATTTGGGGGCCTGCGCGTGCGAATGGAGTGGCGATCGGTGCACGCAAGCGATCGATTGTGGCCGCGCAAGTCATCATCGATCAAATCATCATCGAATATGGCCTGCGAGATGGCTTTGGCGAGATCGCTGCCGCATCACCGTTCAGGCATCTGCCGTTCGTCGCCGTCGTCGCGCTCCTCCTCGCTCTTCTCATCGTTTGTCTCCGGCGCCGCGGGCCGCAAAATGAGCCCGCCGCAAACCAGTGCGACGCCGACGACGAGGAACGCGACACCCAGAGCAGTCATGAGCGACCGCCAAAGACCAGGTACGCATTCTATCCGATTTTGCGCCGGCCGCACGGGTTGCGTTGGGTCTCACCGAGATGGGGACCGCAGCAGGGCACCTGTGGGCAAGCCGGTCTCGGACCCGATTGGCAGTCCGCAAGGTCTAAGCCGCCGGCGCAAAAAACCTGAAGCACGGCGCGGCGAGCTTGTCAGCGCGCACCCAAACCGGCCCGCGCTGCGCGCTTTCTGACTCCGCGAACAGAAGGCAGGTCGGACAGTTGAACAAATGCAGGTTGGTCACCGGAACAAATTTGACGAGCTCCGACCGGTACAACTGCATCTCGTTGCCGCAGTTCGGGCAGGTTGGTGATTCACGGCCTTCCAGCGAGTGCTCACGTAGGTCCATCACAATCCCTCCCCAAGGTACGTGATGAAAAGCCCCGAGCCCCCCAAAGTCGACAGATCTAGGAAAAACGATCTGCTGCGCTTTTTCGGGCGTTTTGTGGGCGTTACTTGGCCGGCCGGAGGGCATTTGACCGCAACCGACGAATGCAGGCGAGGTCGTTTTCCATCGCGCACTGCTTGCGCCATTGGACGCGCGCCCGGATCTCAGCCACAACCGCGGCGGAAAGGATCGCTCGGCAAAAGCTACGCTTGTCGTGGCATCGAGCGCCAAGTCAGCGTCCCATCATCGCGCGCGTTGCGCCGCGTGCTATCCGCAGCCCTCGCACGAGGTGGGCGCATCTAGCCAGCGCTGCGTCTGTTCGTCCGTCCAGCCCGGGACCGCGAAGTGCGCAGGCGCGGTCGCGCCTTGGCTCGGACGAATGATGAGGTGTTGGCGCGCGCGCAGGTGCGCTGTCGCGCGGTGCGCCGGGGCGGCATCAGCGGGAGCCCACAACATGATCACCAAATCAAGAGCCAGGACACCAAACGTCAGCGCTGGACGCATCGCACTGCTCCCATTCACGTACCGGCGTCCGCTCAAGCTGATCACATGCTGCGCCGGCCGGGCCGCAGGGAAACGGTCCCAGCGTCGCACAACGGGGGGGACGCGACGGCGTGCTGGGACCGCTTCAGCGGGCGGCTCTGAGGGGCTGCGAATGCAATTGCCCGCCAGCCGTCATGTGGTTGCGGACCGCCGCGATCCCAAGCTTGCGGCAGCTTCACGATCGGTCACATCGGCGAGATCATCGCCGGGAAATTGCCTTCCAGGCGCTGCCCGACCATCGGCAGGCGGACTTCGTTCTGAATCGCTCCCATTCGAGAATAGCCGTTCGACGAAGCGACAGCGATTTTGCGGCGCGTTATGGTCGCGTCCGCTGGCTATGGCTTCGGTTGACGGGCAATTTCAAATGGTCGGCCGGGGCCGCCTTGATTTCAGTGAACCGGGCGGTCCCAATCGGGGTGCCCGCTATTTCGGGCAGGCCGCTCCGCTCTTCACCCAGGCGTCAACCAGTGCTCCGGCCGCCGCTTGTGTGCCGGGCGCGGACTGACGGCCGGCGCCCGGCTGCCATGCCCAGCCGACCAGGTGATCGCTGCCGATATGGGTCGCGATCTCCTCCAGAGAACGGCCGCCGTTGCGCGCGGGGTCCTTGATCTGGGCGCAGATCTCGCTTGCGGTCCTGTTTTCCCATGCCATCTCGCGCGGCGCGAGATGCCAGTTGGGATCGCCGGGCACGCGGGCGGGATCGAAATTGGTCTCGCGATGGCAGCTCGAACAGCGCATCGCGGCAAGGCCGTGGCCGTCAGCCCCGCGCTCCACGGGCGGCTGATGCAGCCGCATCATGTCGCCCTGGCGCGGCCGATCGCCGGCCGGATGACAGTTGACGCAGCGCGGGTGCGTCAGCACCTTGGCAAGCTCGCCGAACAACGCCGCCGACCTCGCTTCGGTATCCTCGATCGTCGCAAAATTTTCCGGCGCAGCAAGGCCGTTCGACGGAAGCAGCGAGACCGCTGACGTCGACAGCGCGCTTGCAAGTAGCGCCGCGGCCGCGATGAGAAGTTTGACGCCTGTGTCGGATTTCATCGATCAAGCCAGGTAGCGTTTTGGATCAGCGAGGATCACGTCAAGCACCGCTTCATGATATTTGATGTAGCCGGTGCAGCGGCAGAGATGGCCGTCCAGCGCCTCGGCGACGGTTTTTTCGAGCTCGGCGCGGGGAATCGGCTTTTTCGCAAGACGCTCGAGCAGCACCTGCGCCTCGTTGAGGAAGCCCGCGGTGCAATAGCCGCACTGAAACGCGAAATGGACGATGAAGGCCTTTTGCAGCACGGACAATTGTCCGTCCTTCGCATGACCTTCGACCGTGCGGATGGCCTTGCCGTTGAAGCTCGCGGCGGCGGCAATGCAGGTCGGGCTGGTGTAGCTGGCGCCGTCGGCGTCGTCGACGATCACGGCGCAGCTCAGGCATTGTCCGGCGCCGCAGCCGAACTTGGTGCCGGTCAGGCCGAGGTGCTCGCGAAGAAAATCATTCATCGAGAGATCGTCGCTGATCTCGGCCGGGCCGTAGGCGCGGCCATTGATGGTGATGCTGAAAGTCGTCACGCCAGCGCTCCCTTGAGGCTATCCTCCGTCACCGGCAGCGACTGGAAGCGGCGGCCGGTCGCGTCGAAGATCGCGTTCAGAAGCGCCGGCACGACGGGGATCATGACGACCTCCGCCATGCCCTTCGGCGGCTCGTCCGGCGAAAGCGGCGGAAGGATTTCGACCTCGAGATCGCGCAGCGGCAAATCGGAGCCGCGCGCGACCAGGTATCGTCCGAGATTCCATTGTCCGTCGCCGGGGCCGCCTTCGTAGGGCGGCAGCGATTCGAGCAGCGCATAGCCGACGCCCATGGCGAAGCCGCCCTGTGCCTGTCCGATCACGACCTCGGGCACCAGCGCGTTGCCGCATTCGAAGACGCTGTAGGCCCTGGCGATGCGCAGCGCCCCGGTCGCGCGCGTGATCTCGACGCGCACCAGCGTGCCGCAGAGCGAGGTGAAGCTGGTGCCGATCCGGTTATAGTCGGTCGGCGGATATTTCACGTTTGCGCGGTCCAGCCGCATGAACGCTCCGCCGCCCCGGCGCACCGCAAGCGCATCGATGGCGGCGGTCCAGGGCTCGCTGCCGATCCTGAAGCCGGCCTGCGCCCATGACCAGCGCGAAAACCCATGCGCCATCGCTCCGGTGACGGCATTCATCGCATGCGCCTGCGCCGCGACGTCAGCCAGCGGCAATGGCCTGAGCCCGGGCATCACCAGCTCGCCATCCTTCCAGCGCGCCGCGGCCCATTGCCCGGTGCGCCGATCCGTCGCCGCGATCTGCCACAGTTTCAAGGCGGCCGGCCAAAGGCCGAAGCGGAAGATGACGCGCGCGGCCTCGGCCGCCGCATGCGTTCCGACATGCGCGCCGATCGAGGCGCTGGTCGGTGAACTGATCGCCGGCACCCAGCGCGGATTGCGCTGAGCGGCGTCCTGGTCCGCCTGCGTCATGGTGTAGGGATCGCCATGGGTCACGAGCGCGAGCGCGCCGAACGTATCGGTGCGGGCAACCGCAACCTCATCGGCGACGGCGCCGAGATGGATTGCGACGCGGTTCGCCAGCGCCGTGCCGATGCCGTTGCCCATTTCGACGTGATCGCAATGGATGGAAACCCGCCCCACGGGGTCGATTTCCACGCGCCCGAGCGCGCAGTCGGCACCCGAGCCGTAATCCTTGGTCACGCAGGCAACGCCGGTGCCGATGGCGATCTCGCGCGTCGCACGCGCCTTTGCTTCGGCGCGCTGCCGCCAGATCGGATGGTTCTCCAGCCGGTCCAGGATCTCCGGGGTGCGCACCGGCACGAAATAGGGATTGCCCGTGAGGGTGCGCCCGCCGGTCCTGAGCGCGTTGCGCCGGCGGAACTCGATCGGATCGAGCGGCAGCGCCGCCGCCACCTCGTCGACCAGCACCTCCAGCGCGGTCATCGTCTGCAGCGTGCCGTAGCCGCGCATCGAACCCGCCGTGACGCCGCGCGAATGCAGCGCGACGGTGGTGACATCGGCTTTCGGGACGTCATAGATGCCGAGCGCGCCGGTGGCCGCGACCACCGCGACGCTCTCGGAATAATTGGCGAGGCCGCCGCCGTCGAGCACATGATCGGCGGCCAGCGCGCGGATCCGGCCGCTCGCGCGATCGACCCCGATGCGCGTGCGTATCCTGAACGGATGCCGCTTGATGCCGCCCTGGAATTGCTGGTAGCGGTCATGCGCAAGCCGCACCGGACGGTTCGGGAAGAACATCGCGGCAAGCGCGACATAGAGCGGAAACGGCGTGTGGTCGCGGCCGCCGAAACCGCCGCCGACATGGGCGAAATGCGTGTTGATCCGCGCAGGCTTGTAGGCGGGCGCCGCCTGGCCCAGCAGGAACGCAACAGACTCCGTGGTTTCATACGGCGATTGCACGCCCAGGACGAGCTCGAGATTCCTGCGGCTTGTCTCATACCAGGCAAGCCCGCACTCGGGCTCCAGGAACATCGGGTCGACCGATTGGGTTTCGAATGCGCGCTCCAGCACCAGCAGCGCCGGGTCGTCCGCGGCCAGTTCGGCGCGGATCTGTTCGCCATGGACGGCGGCTTGCGCGTAGGCGCTCGTGGCCGGCGCTGCGGAAGCCGTCCACACCGGCCGCTCCGAGTTCTGCACATGGGCGGGGCTCACCCAGCCCGCCTTCAGCGGCGAATAGACATCGGGTGCGTCGGACGTCGGACCCGCGACGCGCGTGAAGCGGAAGGCGCCATAGTCGGGCATCGCGACCGCGCCGGTTTCCTCCCCGAACTGGACGAAGGATCCGTCGCGCAACGCGGTCCGTGCGGAATCGAAGGCCTCGAAGGTCTCGAAGATCAGCAGCGCCACCGGCTGGCCGAGGTAGAGCGGCGTCCGGCCGACCGGACAAAACAGATCGCCGGCATAGAACGCTGGCACGCGGATCGCGGCGCGGGCGAGGTCGGCCGACGTCACCACCACGGACGGTTTTGCGCGGCCGGCCAGCCGCGCCAGATCGAGGCCGGTATAGACGTGAGTGGCGTCGGGCGCGCGGATCAGCATGGCGTGCGACGTTTGCGCCGGCCAGCCGGGAAGGTCGGCAGCGCGAAAATCCGAGGCGTAGAGCTTGGCGCCCGTCACCTTGGCGACGCCGTCGATGCGGCCGGCGGCAGCGGGATTGGCGCGCCCCGGCAACGTCTCGCGCGCGTCGAATTCGGGTTGTTGCGCGAAGGCGAGAGACGACACGCTGCACGCGATACCGCTCGCCGCCAGCTTCACGAACGCGCGTCGCGATGTCCACATTGTTTTCTCGCCCCCGGTCACAGCGGCATTGCTGCCGCCGCGACAGCCCGTAAAAGAATCACTGCACGGCGATTCGTAAAAGAACCATTGCAGGGCGGACAAGAAACCAAAATGCACAACATCCTTGGACCCAGCGTGGACACATCGCCACAGCCGGATACCTTCGCGAGAAACGGCTCCATCTCGAAGCGCTGTCTTTCCCTCGTCATGGCATCGCTGATGTTCGCGGGGTCGATGGCTGCCGCACAATCTGAGGAGCTGCCGTCCTACATGGCGCCGATCGCGGGCCGTACCTCGGCGAATGCGGCCGGCATCGCCAATGCTGACGTGCTGGCGCTCAACACCAGCATGTTCCAGCTCTACGCCAATGCCGGCGCGGTGTTCCGGCGAAACCTGCTGGCGAAGCATCCCGTCATCCTCGCACTGTTCTCGGGCTCGGGCGGCCGCTTCATCCTGTATCGCCCCGGCATGCCGCCGCTCGAGGCGCCGTCGGTGCCGGTCGCCTATCAGCTGCAGAAATCGGTCGGGCACAGCACCATGGCGCTGGCCGAGATCGTGATGCCGTATCTCGAGAATGCGGCCGATACGTCCTGGCGCGCTTCGCTGCTTTCCTATCGCAGCCAGATGCAGTCGGCCCTGAACGGGATCGACGCCACCGACATGCCGGCGGACTGGAAGGAGAACAACCGCGCGATCCTGCGCAACAACGTCGCCTTCATGGATGAGTGTGCCGGCAAGGGCGTGATCACGACCGCGGCGCTGGAGGCATTCGCCGCCAGGCAGGCGCCGCTTCTGAAGAAGAACATCGCCTGGGCGGCGCAGACCCAGGTGGCGCACTGGATGGGCGTGCTCGCCGACTGGAAGAAACAGCTCGGCGACGCCTGGGACAGGACCTATGCCGCGAGCAACACGATCTATGTCGCCAGGCAGAACAACGTGCTGTTCAGCGTGCTGGCGCAATTCTTCGGTCCCGACGCGATCAACGACCGGCTGATGCTGATCGAGACGATTTCGTTCACGACGACCCCGGAGGACATGCTGGAATCGCTGACCCGCATCATCGCCGATCGCTCCGTCGGTGCGGCCTTCTTCGGCAGCTACCACCTGATGGACTATGAATTGATGGGCGGCGACGCCCGTCAGGCCATCATCGACGAAAGCAGGAAGCGCGGCGCCACGCCGTTCCTGCCGCCGGTCGTGCCGTTCGGGTCGAAGCAGTGGCCGACGCTGATCACGCCCGGCCCGGGCCCCGCGTCGCTTGCCGACCTTCCGGCCGCGAAGTGAAATCCTTCCGCGGTTGCTGAGCCGTAGCTGATCTGACCCCGAGCGCCGACGATCCGTCGGACGGCGTCGGCCCCGCGCATCACCGCCTGGATGCGCTCAGGAACAGCGGCCGGAAGATGTTCAGGAAGCCGGTCGCTGCCGGGGTCAGCGGACGGTTTCTCAGGCGCAGGATGCCGACCCGCCGCACCAGCGGCGGCGACACCAGCTTCTTGATGACGACGCCGGGCGGCGGGCGGCGCGGCAGTGCCGAGGCCGGCACGATCGCGATCCCGACGTCGGCCGCGACAAAATCGAACAGCGTCCCGAACTGCTCGACGACGGTCGTGTGCTTGAGCGCAATCCCCTGGTCGGCGGCGGCGACGTCGATCTGCCGCCGCAGGCCGGCCGCGGTCGGCAACGACACGAACGGTTCGTCCCTCATCTCGCGGAGGCTCAGCGCATTCCTCCGGCGCAGCGGATGTGTGGAGGGCAGCACCGCGAAGCAGGATTCCTGAACGATCTCCTCGGTGACGACCTCCTGGCCGAGGCCGGTGACGTTGCCGACGCCGAAATCGGCGAAGCCGCTGCGAACGTCCTCGTGAACCTCGCTGCCCAGCCCCTCGCGAAGGTGGACCTCGACGCCTGGATGCGCCTTGCGATATTTCAGCACCGCATCAGGAACCACGTGATGCGTGATCGACAGCAGGCAGGAGATGATCAGCCGTCCGCGGATCTGCCCGCCGAGCGCGCGGGCATTGTTGACCTGGATGTCGAGATCATCGATGAAGCGGCGCGTCGATGCGGTGAATTCGCGGCCGGGCGCGGTCAGCACGACATTGCGGGTCGACCTCAGGAACAGCGACACGCCGAGCTGCTTCTCCAGCTGGATCACGAGCCGGCTGACCGCGGATTGCGTCATGCCGAGATCGGCGGCCGCGGCGGTGAAGCTGCCATAGGTCGCAACCGAGTTCACCGCGCGGATATGCTTCAGCCCGACGTCGAACCGGCGTTCGGCGATGCGTCGATGGCGGCTCATCATTCATTCCGTTTCTGCATCAATAATGAGGATAGGAAAGTATTTGACCTAGATGCCCGAAAGATCAAGCATCATTGCGGCAATGATGGTCCGGTTTTTAGAACTGGTTTTCAGGAAAAGGCGGCCAGGTGACGGGACTGAACGCAGCGAAGCAGGGCGCCCTGCAAGGTGTCAGGGTGCTCGACGTGACGCGGTTTTATTCCGGTCCGTTCGCCACCCTGATGCTGGCGGGCTTCGGCGCGGAGGTGATCCGGATCGACGAGCCCGGCCAGGGCGATCCGACCATGACCGGGCCACCCTTCCTCGGCAAGGGCGGCGTGTCGCTGGAGGGCCAGCACGACAGCGATCTCGGCATTGCCTATCTCAAGCGTTGCCGCGGCAAGAAATCCATCACGCTGAACATGCGCTCGCCGGAGGGCATGGACCTGTTTCGCGAGCTGCTGCGCAAGTCCGATATCCTCGTTGAGAACCTGCGGCCGGGCGCGGCGCGGCGCCTCGGGATCGACTACGAATCGAACCGCGCGGTCAACCCCGCCATCGTTCATTGCGCGCTGACCGGCTACGGCTCGACCGGCGAAGACCGCGGGCTGAAGGCCTATGATCTCATGATCCAGGCCGGCGCCGGCCTGATGAGCATCACGGGCGCGCCGGAGAGCCCGCCGAGCAAGGCGGGCACCGCGCTTGCCGACGGCATCACCGGAGCATTCGCGGTTTCCGGCATTCTCGCTGCGCTGATCGAGCAGCGTTCGTCGGGCCAGGGCCAGTTCGTCGACGTTTCCATGACGGACTGCCTGCTGTCGCTGGTCCTCGACGAGCCGCTGGATTGCTACGATCGTCTTGGGCTGGCGCCGCGCCAGGGCAACCGCATCATGCGGTTTTCGCCGTTCAACACCTATCCGACGAAGGACGGCACGGTCGCGATCGGCGCCGCCACCAATGAAGACTGGCTCGCGCTGCTGCGGGTCATGGACCGGATGGATCTCGCGCAAAGCGAGCAGTTCATGAGCACCGGCTGGCGGGTCAGCAACAACGCCGAGATCGACGCGATCGTCGAGGCGTGGACGAGTCGGCTGACGACGGCGGAAGCGATCGAGGCGCTCAACAGCAACGAGATCGCGGCGAGCCCGATCCGGGATTTCGCCGACATCCTGGCGTGGAAACATCTGCAGTCGCGCGACATGCTGCAGCCGCTGCAACACCCGACCGAACGACTGAACGACAAGGTCATAGGCGCCGGCTTCCCGATCAAGATGGGACGGACCCACAAGGGATACGCCGCGCCGGCGCCCTCGCTTGGCCAGGACAATCCCGAGATCTACGGCGAACTGCTCGGGCTTTCGGACGAGCGGATCGAGGAGCTGCGGGCTCGAAGCATCATCTAGTGCCCCGGTTCTGACATTCGCATCATTTTGCGGCGCCACGTTTGCGAATGTCAGAACCAAAGGGGCACTAGCAAATATAGGATTCTAGTGTGGCTTTGGCTCTGACGTTCCTTTGAAGAACATGCGGCGAAAGTGAAGGAACGTCGGAGCCGCCACACTAGATGCAGAACAAGAGGCGGTGGAATCACAACCGCCCGAACAGGGGAAGCGTCATGGCAAGCAAGGGAATTCTCGCGGCGACGGTGCTGTCGATCTGCATGGTGTCGGCGGTCGCAAGCCGCGCCGAGGATGCGTCGAAACCAGTCAGGATCGGCGTGCTGACCGACATGTCCGGCATGTATCGCGACATCATGGGGCCTGGCTCGGTGCTGGCGGCGAAGATGGCGGTGGAGGATTTCGGCGGCAGCGTGCTCGGCCGGCCGATCGAGATCGTGTCCGGCGATCATCAGGCCAAGGCCGATGTCGGTGCCGCGATTGCCAGGAACTGGTTCGACAATGGCGGCGCCGACGTCATCGTCGACGTCGCGCAGTCGGCCGTGGCGCTCGCCGTCCAGGAATTGGCGCGATCGCACAACAAGATCGTGATCCATGGCGTCACGGGAACACCCGCGATCACGCAGCAGGCCTGCGCGCCGACGGCGTTCTCCTGGTCGCTGAACGCCTACGCGATTTCCGCGCCGCTGCCGAAGCCGTTGATCGAGCGCGGCCTCGACAGCTTCTTCTTCCTGTCGGCCGACTATTCGTTCGGCAAGGCGATGGAGGATGCGGCGACCGGCGCCATCAAGGCGGCCGGCGGCAAGGTGGTCGGCTCGGTCCGCTTCCCGCAGAACAATCCGGACTTCAGCTCGTTCATTCTGCAGGCCGTCTCGTCCAAGGCGAAGGTGATGTGGCTGATCTCGGCGGCCGAAGACACCACCAACGCGCTGAAGCAGGCCAGGGAGTTCGGCGTCGCCCAGGGCGGCCAGCAGATTGTCGTGCCGCTGACCTACATCACCAACGTCCATGCGCTCGGTATCGAGAACGTACAGGGCCTGACCTTCGTCACGCCGTTCTACTGGAACCGCACGCCCGAAACGCGCGCGTGGTCGGAGCGCTTCTTCAAGCAGCGCGGCTCGATGCCGACCATGGATCATGCCGCAGTCTACTCGGGAACGCTGCACTACCTGCGTGCGGTGGCGGCGGCGAAAACGCTGGATGGTCCGACGGTCGCGAACGAGATGAGGAAGCTTCCCGTCAACGACATGTATGTGCACGACGGCTCGGTTCGTGCCGACGGCTGGCTGATGCACCCGTTCTACCTGGCAAGCATCAAGAAGCCGGACGAGGTGAAGGAGCCCTGGGACTACTACCGTCTCGAAAAGACCATTCCGGCGGAAGAGGCGGCGCTGCCCCTGTCGCAGAGCCGCTGCCCGCTGGTCGCCCAATCGGAATGACAAGGACAAGGGAGAGCAACATGCCGCGTGAAATTCTCAAGATGTATTCGGACTACAAGAGCCCCTACGCGTGGCTCGCGTTCGATCCGGTCTTCGACCTCGAAAGCAAATACGACATCCAGGTCAAGTGGCGGCCGTTCCAGCTCCGCATCAAGGGCTCGGGACAGCGCAGCGTCTATTCGGAATACAAGGTCAAGTATTCCTACATGGATGCAAGGCGCACCGCAAACGAGCGCGGCGACAAGAAGATCATCCGCGGCCCGCTGAAGATCTACGATACGGCGCCCGCGCTGATCGGCGGGCTGTTTGCCGAGAAGCAGGGCCGGCTGGTCGAATACAGCCGCCTTGTCTACGAGCTGTTCTTCAGGCGCGAGCTCGCCATCGATGAGGCCGATGCGATGCAGAATTTCATCGAATCGCTTGGCATGTCGGGTAGCGCATACCGGGCCTATCTCGAGGGCGATGGCCTGCGGGAATATGAGGAGGCACAGGCGGAGAGCCAGCAGGATCACGTATTCGGCGTTCCCATCTGCGTTTTCCGCGGCGAACAGTTTTGGGGCAACGATCGCGTGCCGATGCTGGAGCGACGCCTGCAGCAGGCCGGTCTTGCGCTGGCCCGCGAAAAGCAATCGGCCTGATCCACCAGCGCCGCGCAGGTTCACGCCGATGATCGATCTCTATTTCGCGCCGACGCCGAATGGCTGGAAGATCTCGATCATGCTCGAGGAGTGTGGGCTGCCCTACACCGTCGTGCCGGTGAACATTGCGCGCGGCGACCAGTTCAAGCCTGAGTTCCGCAAGCTCAGCCCCAACGGCAGGATTCCCGCGATCGTCGACCGCGATCCTGCCGACGGCGGCGCGCCGATGCAGATTTTTGAGTCGGGGGCGATCCTGCTCTATCTCGCGGAACGAAGTGGACGCCTTCTCCCGAGCGACGTCCGCGGCCGCCATCGCGTGCAGCAATGGCTGATGTGGCAGATGAGCGGGCTGGGGCCGATGCTCGGCCAGAACGGCCATTTTCTGCTCTACGCGCCGGAGAAGATCCCTTACGCGATCGCGCGCTACGGCGCCGAAGCGAAGCGGCTCTACGGCGTGCTCGACGCCCAGCTGGCCGAGACCGGTGCCTATGTCGCAGGTCACGACTATTCCATCGCCGACATCGCCTGCTTTCCCTGGGTGATGACCCACAAGGCGCAGGGTCTCGACCTCGATGGCCTGCCGCATGTCAGGCGCTGGTTCGCCGAGCTGCGGGCGCGCCCCCAGCTTCAAAAGGGACTGGCGCTCGGCCGGCATGCGGTGCGCAAGACCCTCGACGACAAAGCGCGGGAAAACCTGTTCGGCGCGAGACGCGAAGGTGCGGTGACGCCGAACGAGGCCAATCAGATCTAGCGACTGGACGATAGCGATGAACCTTCCTCCGAAAATGCTGAGCGGCTACCGCGTCCTCGACATCACGCAATTCGTCGCCGGCCCGACCTGCACGCGGCTATTGGCGGAAGCCGGCGCCGACGTCATCAAGGTGGAGCTGGCGCCATTCGGGGACCGGTCGCGCTTCCAGGGCCTGAAGCCGCGCGATCCCGCGTACAAGAACACGTCGCAGAGCACCTACTTCTTTCAGCAGAACCATTCGAAGCGGAGCCTTGCGCTGGACCTCAAGCACGAGAAGAGCCGCGCCATCCTGCGGCGGCTCGCGGCCGGCTGCGACGTCCTGGTCGAGAATTTCACGCCCGGCGTGATGAAGCGTGCGGGGCTCGGCTACGACGAGCTCAAGGCGATCAATCCGAAGCTGATCATGTGTTCGATCTCCTTTGCCGGACAGACCGGGCCGCTGAGCGACAAGCCGGGCTTCGACTACATCGCGCAGGCCTTTGCCGGCATCACCGGCGTGATCGGAGAGCCGGACGGCAAGCCGGCGCAGGTTCCGGTCGCGATCGGCGACGCGTCGACCGGCGTCGCGGCCGCCATGGCGGTCGGCTTCGCGCTGTTGCATCGCGAGCGTACCGGCGAGGGACAGTTCATCGAAGCCTCGCTGCTCGACACCTATTTCCACATGCATGAGGCGAACGTGCCGAAGGTCGCGCTGCGCGGCGATTCCTTCGTGCCGAAGCGGGAAGGGTCGCTGCATCCCAATGGCGGGCCGGTCGGCGTGTTCGACTGCGGCCGGGGCGAATTTCTCGTGATCTGCGCGCTGGCGCATCAATGGCCGCAGATGGTGCGCGCGCTCGGGCGTCCGGAGCTCGAGAACGATCCGCGCTTTGCGTCGGCGCGGGCGCGCAGCGACAACAACAAGGCTGTCGCCGAGATCGTCGAGGCGTGGCTGCAACGCTTCCCGTCGCGGGAGGCGGCCATTGCCGCGCTGGAGCAGGAGCGGATTCCCTGCGCGCCGGTTCTGACGCTGAACGACGCGATGGCGCAGCCGCATCTCGTCGAGCGCGGCACGGTGCGTCGGGTCGACGACCCGCAAATCGGTCAATTTGCCATTCCCGGCAACCCGGTGCGATTCTCGGCATGGCAGCCGAGCGACCAGCTCAAGGCCGATCTTCTCGGCCAGCACAACGAGGATATCCTGCGCGAGATCGGCCTGTCGGATGCGGAGATCGAGAATCTCTACGCCGAGAAGGTGCTGGTTCAGGATCGCGCCTTGCGGGCCGGCCGGGAGCGCGCCTGACGCCGGCGCCTGGCGCGTTCCCCGCATGCGCCGCGCGTCCTTACGGCGCCTCGTCGAGCTTGACGTTGCGGTTGTCGAGATCGGGCAGCTTGTCGGTGGGCTGCGGCGGGTGGACCTTGATGTCCTTGGCGTCGATGTCGATCACAGTTCGGTCTTCGCCCATCAGCATCGGCCCGTTGTAGCCGTTCTTGCGGATCTGCTGCACGATGAAATCGTCGCCGGCGCGGCCCGAAAGATCCTTCTTGACGATATGCGAGAGCACGGCGAGGCGAGGGGTCGCTTCAGAGAACGCGCGCGCCACCTGCTCGGGCGAGGCAAGCTTGGAGGCAACCGCGTTGCGCTGCTTTTCCGCGCCGGGCCGGGCGACCCAGGCGTCGCTGAATCCGACGACGTTATGCACCAGCAGATCGGCGCCCTTTGCGGCGGCGACGACGTTGGGGCTGTAGACGGTATCGCCTGACAGCACGACGACGCGCCCGCCATAGTCGATCCTGTAGCCGACGGCCGGATCGCCGTCGCCATGCGACACCTTGAAGGCGGTGACCTTCACGCCATTGCGGTCATAGACCGTGCCCTCGCCGATCTCCTCGGCCTTGATGTCCATGTATTCGATCTTGTTGAAGCCGTTGACGCCGCCGCGCTTCTCGACGTCGCTGAACATCTCGCGCATGCCCTTGACCATCTTCTGCGTCCCCGGCGGGCCCCAGATTTCCAGTGGTTGGTCGCGCGCGAGCAGGAACCACGGCGTGATCCACAGCGTCGGCAGGCCCTCGATATGGTCGTTGTGCAGGTGGGTGAGGAAGATCTTGGTGACCTCGCGCGGATTGACGCGGGACTCGTAAAGCCGCTGCACCACGCCGCGCCCGGCGTCGAACAGCAGCTTCTCACCGCCGGCCTCGACCAGCGTCGAATAGCCGAACCGGGTCGGATTGATCTCCGGGCCGCCGGTGCCGACCAGCGTCACCCGTACATGATCGTCGGCGCAGCGCGCCGGGGCCGCTGATGTCGCCGCGATTGCCAAAGCCGCGATGCCGATGGCGAAGGCCCGTGCGAAAGGCGCCATGTGTTTCCCCCATTCTCCCTATCAACCCAATGATAATACAAATTGGCGGAAGCCCGGCAAGATGCAGCAAGAGTTGTGGCTGGCGCGAGCTTCCCGCCGGGTCGGCGTTGCCGTTCGTGTCCGGACATGCGCGAAGCCTGCACTATCACCGCGTTGAATAGCGCGATTGCATCTTTCGATTAGACGCCCGCGCTTCGCGCATCATGCTGTCCGCAACAGCAGCGGACCGCCTTTGGCGGTTTCGGCCGGGGAGGGATGGATGCAGACGCCGTCGCGAAACGAGGTCATTTCAGTCAACGCGGGTGCGCGTCTCGACCGCCTGCCGATCGGCCGCTTCCATTGGCGCATGCTGGCGCTGATCGGCGCCGGCATGTTTCTGGACGCCTTCGATATCTACCTTGCGGGCGGCGTGCTCGGCGCGGTGCTGAAGGAAGGCTGGTCCACGCTCGAATTGAACGCGACCTTTGTCTCGGCGACCTTCGTCGGCATGACACTGGGCGCGTGGTTCTCCGGAATCCTCGGCGACCGCTATGGCCGTCGCTTCTCCTACCAGGTCAACCTCGCGATCTTCGGCCTTGCCTCGCTCGCCGCGGCGTTTGCCCCCTCGATGGGCTTTCTGATCGCCGCGCGCTTCGTGATCGGCATTGGGCTGGGCGCCGAGATCGTGGTCGGCTATGCGACCCTGACCGAATTCGTGCCGGCCGCCTCGCGCGGGCGCTGGATCGGGCTGCTCGCGGTCATCACCAATTTCTCGCTGTTCGCTTCCTCGATGGTCGGCCTGTGGGTGATTCCGGCATTCGGCTGGCGCGCGATGTTCGTCATCGTCGGCGTGCTCGCGATGGTGGTCTGGCTGGCACGCAAGTCGATGCCGGAATCGCCGCGCTGGCTCGCCGCGCACGGCCGCGCTGCGGAGGCGGAAGCCATTCTCGCCGACATCGAGGCGGAAGCCGCGCGCAAGGGCCCCTTGCCGGCAGTTGCGCCGGAGACCCGCAAGGAAGCCGAGGACGGCTCGGTGTGGCGGCTGTTCGCGCCGCCCTATCTTTCGCGCACGCTGCTCGGAAGTCTTCTTCATATCGTGGTCGGCTTCAGCCTGTACGGCTTCATCGGCTGGCTGCCGACCTTCCTGATCAAGGGCGGGCACAGCGTGGTGTCCTCGCTCGGCTACACCACCCTGATGTCGCTGGGCGGCCCGGTCGGCTCGCTGATCGGTCTCGTTCTCGCCGATCTGATCGGCCGCAAGGCCTCGATCGTCGGCTCCTCGCTCGCGGCGGCCGCGCTGGGCGTCGCCTATCCGTTCATGCCTGACGGGCCCGCGCTGGTTGCGGTCGGCTTCCTGCTGGTGAGCGCGATCTACGTGATGCTCGCCACCGGCTTTGCGATGCATGTGCCGGAATTGTTCCCGACCCGATATCGGCTGCGGGGCACGGCGATCTGCGCGACCGCCGGCCGCATCACCACGGCGCTGGTGCAGTTCGCGGTGGTCGCGATCTTCGCGTGGCAGGGACTGTTCGGCGTGCTGATGACGCTTGCCGGCGTCCTGGTGTTTCAGGCGGTGGTCTTCCTCTGCTTCGGCTTCGAGACCAAGGGCCGCGCGCTCGAAGAGGTCGCGGAGACCGCCGCCGGCGATCCGGCGGGCGCCGTGGTGCGCGGTGAGGAATCGGCCGCGCGGCTCGGCGCCTGAGCAAGCTCGGCGCAGACCCGGCGCAATTCCTCGCGCAGCCAGCGGTTTGCCTTGCTCTGGTCGTGGCGGCGATGCCAGTACATCATCCAGTGGAACGGCGCGGAGTGGAACGGCAGCTCCTTCATCCGCAGGTCCGCGTCCATCAAGGCGGTGGCGAGATGGCCCGGCATGACAGCCAGCAGGTCCGTGCGCTTCAACACATGCGGCACGAGCAGCCAGTGCGGCACGTTGAGCACGATCTTGCGCTGATGGCCGAGGCCCGCGAGCACGTCGTCGACGAAGCGGACGTCGGTCGGGCTCATCGAGACCTTCATGTGCTCATGCGCGATGAAGCGCGGCAGCGTCAGCGCTTCCTCGGCAGCCGGGTGGCCTGCATGCATCAGGCAGACCATGCGGTCCTGCAACAGCTTCTCCGCGCGGATCGCGTTGGAATGCTCCAGCCCCATGCTGACCGCGAGATCGACCTCGTCGCGCTCCAGCGCGTCGACGGTCTGCGTCGGCGGCAGGTGCAGGACGTTGTAGCCGATCCGCGTGCCGGCCGGCCGCCGCGCCAGCAGCAGCGGCAGGATCAGGCAGGCGAGGATGTCGGACATCCGCACCGTGAACAGGCGCTCCGACGTCGCGGGATCGAAGCCGGAATCGCTTTCCAGCACGCGCTCGACCTGGCGCAGCAATTGCCGCAGCGGCTCGACCAGTTCGGTGGCGCGCGGCGTCGGCTGCATGCCGGTCGCGGTGCGCACCAGAAGCTCGTCCTTGAACAGGCCGCGCAGCCGGCCGAGCGCATTGCTCATCGCGGGCTGGCTCAAGCCCACCCGCTCGGAAGCCTTGGTGACATGGCGCTCCGACAACAGGGCGTCGAGCGCGACCAGCAAATTGAGATCGATCGAGCGCAGGTTCATGCCATCATTGATAAGACAAATAATGAGAGATCACAAATCCATTTAGCAGATGGAGCCGTTCGCACTAGAAATGATCCCGTTCAGCCCAACCGGAGAGATATCCCGTGAGCCTTGAAACGATCAGGAAGGAAGTGAAAGTCTGCATGTTCGACCAGTACGGCACGGTGGTCGACATGCAGGGCGGCTTGACCGCGATCGCGACGCCGTTCCTTCAAGCAAAGGGCTGGAAGGGCGATCCCAACGCCTTCGTCACCTGGTGGCGCCGCACCCATTTCGAGAACTCGATGATCGACGCGCTGCTGCATCGCGCGCACACGCCGTATCGCGAGATCGGCCACCGCGCGGTCGCCCACGTCATGGACCGCGCCGGCATCAACTACACGATGGAGGAGGTGCGCAGCCTCGTCGGTGCGATCGAGAAGCTGAGGCCGTTTCCGGAGGTGCCCGAGGCGCTGGCGCGGCTGCAGACCAGATACAAGCTCGTCGTGCTCTCGAACGGCGATCCCGACATGCTGGAGACCGCGAAGGCCTATCACAAGATCCCGTTCGACCGCGTGATCTCGGTTGCCGAAGCCAATTCCTTCAAGCCGCATGTCGCGACCTACACGAGGGCGGCCGAGCTTCTTGGCCTGCCGCTCGACAAGATCCTGTTCGTCGCCAACCACGCCTTCGACTGCATCGGCGCCAAGTCGGCGGGTATGCGCACCGCCTTCATCGATCGCCGCAGCCGGCCGTTCGGCATCACGCCGCACCAGCCGGATATTCTCGTGCCGACGATGAAAGACCTCGCCGATGCGCTTCTCTGAGACGGAGGCGCTTTCCGGCATCAAGGTGCTGGACCTCTGCCGCGTCGTCTCGGGGCCGTTCGCGACCATGCATCTCGGCGATCTCGGCGCCGACGTCGTCAAGATCGAGGACCCCCGGCAGGGCGATGAAAGCCGCCGCTACGGCCCGCCGTTCATCGGCGGCGAAAGCGCCTATTTCCTTTCCGTCAACCGCAACAAGCGGAGCTGCGCGGTCGACCTCAAATCGTCTGCCGGTCGCGACGTGATCCTGGCGCTTGCCGGCGTCGCCGACGTCGTCATCGAGAACTTCAGGCCGGGCACGCTGGAGAAATGGGGGCTTGGCTTCGACGCCCTGCGTTCACGCAATCCGAAGCTGATCCTGTGCGGCATTTCGGGATTTGGCCGCAGCGGTCCCGACGCCGACCGTCCGGGCTACGATCTGATCCTGCAGGGCGAGTCCGGCGTGATGGACATCACCGGCGATCCGGATGGTCCGCCGATGAAGGTCGGCACCTCGATCGCCGATCTCGTCACCGGGCTTTACGCGTCGCAGGCCGTGCTCGCCGCCTTGATGCGGCGCGCGCGCTCGGGCGAGGGCGGCCGCGTCGACGTCTCGATGCTGGATGCGATGGCCTCGCTCCTGACCTTCAATGCCGGAATGTATTTCGCCAGCGGCGCAAGCCCGAAGCGGCGCGGCAACGTCCATCCGACCATCAGCCCTTATGAGCCGTTCCAGGCCAGCGATGGCTGGATCAATCTCGGCGTTGCCAACGACAAGTTCTGGAGCATCTTCTGCGGCGTGATCGGCCGCGAGGATCTCGCCTGCGATACGCGTTTCGACGCTGCGCCGAAGCGCGCCGCCAATCGGGCTGCGCTCGCCGCTGCGCTTGCGCCCGTCATGGCAACGCGGACGCGCAGCGAATGGCTTGCCGTGCTGCGCCGAGCCGGCATTCCCTGTGGCGCGATCCGCAGCGTCGGCGAAGTGTGCGAGGCCGAGCAGCTTGTCGCGCGCGGCATGGTGCAGACGGTGCAACATGCGGCGGCCGGCGCCGTGCGCTTCATTGCAAGACCGGTCCGTTTCGACGACGCGCCGCCGCCTGCTTCCGAGGCGCCGCCTCGGCTCGGCGAGCACACGGTCGAGGTGTTGTCGGAATGGTTGGGCTGGGACGCGCGGGAGCGGGAGCGATATGCCGCCGCCGGCGCGTTCGGCGCCTCAACGTCGCGGGTCGATTGAAGCCGGGGTTGTGCCGGGGCTATTTCGCCCCGGGCGCACGCCCATGCGATGGCGCGCGCGCCCCGGGCGCTCAGGTCGCTGCCGATCCGGCGCTTTTGACGAATCGAGCTGATGGAGCGGGCTTGACGCTCGCTCCCCCTCACTTGGTCTGATGCGGCGCTTCACATCTTCCGAGCATGGGCGTAGTGCCGTGCGACTCTCCGATGCGTCGGCACCGCCGCAAAGACACCGCTCCCCGCCAGCGCCATCGCGCTTGCCGGCCGGTCATGCGAGCCGACGCCCAGGCTTTGATAGAAAGCCTGATTGCCGGGCTCCTGGACGGCTTGCTGCGCCAGCGCCGGAGCTGCAAGGGCGACCGACAGGATGGCAGCCGCGCCGATCAGCGTGAGTCGTGTGGTCATCGTAACCTCCCATGTAGCCCCGAACCGATGCAAAGGGCTTGTGATGAAAGGACTGCGAAACAGGCCTCTCCATTCCCGTTTGCACGGACAGTTGAAAGCGCGACTGGCCGTGCCCGCGCCGATGATCAAGCCGCCGACGTCGCGCGTCGCGCCTGGTGCCCGGCTAGCGGTCGGGATTCCAGCATTCGCTGCCCGCGCCGGGAAGGACTTGCGAATGCCGGAATCAAGGGACCATCAAGGTCACTTGTGCCAGAGCGGCGATTTCGGCGCAGCCGTCTGCTCGTCCGGCCCCCAGAGGCGATAGGAGAGCTGCGCGAAGGCGCTGAAGCCCTTGGTGATCACGGGTCCGGGCGGCAATTGCGGCGTGCCGCCGGAGGCGTTGGCCGAGACCTCGTCGAGCGCCCAGAAGGTGAGCTGCGCCGGCCCGAAATTGTAGCCGAGCTCGGCGCCGACGGCGAAAAGGTTGTAGCGGTTGACGTTGATGGCGCCCTGATAGAACGCGCTGGAGCGATCGTCGGTCACCTGGCCTGCATAATACGCCACCGGGCCGACGGTCCATTTGCCGATCGACTTCGTCGCGGTGAACTCGGCGTGCAGGATATCGCCGCTGCGATACTTCGTGATGGTGTTCTCGGTGTTGATCTCGCCAAAGATGTTCGCGGTCAGGTTCCAGCCGTCCTTCAGGTAGGACACCACGAATTCCGGCATGAAGGTCCACCAGGGCGTGCCGACATTGCCGAGCCCGTTGATGCCGTTCTTGGTGCCGTCGGGCACATACATGCCGAGGCCGCTCTTGATGAAGAAGCCGGAGTTGCCGAGCTTCCAGCTCAATTCGATCGGTGCGATGAAGGTGTTGATCATGCCCGACGCCTCGCCGTTGATGGGACTGCCGGCAGCGAACATGCCGAACGGCAGCGCCCATGCCGCATCGTAGGTCGCGCCGAGAATTTCCCAGCCAGGCACCCAGACGAAGGCGCCCACCCCCACCGCGGAGGGAACGCCGGTCGTGGTGCCGCGCGGGTTGAGAACGTTGTTGCCGGGTCCGGTCAGGTTGGTCTGGTAGGTGTAGACCTGATCGATCATGTAGAGGCCGGGTGGCGGCGCGCCGGCCGTGCCGCCGCCGAGCGTGATGCCCGGCTTCTGTGCCCAGCCGGCCGAGCCGGCTTCATACGCGTAGGCGGGCGTCCATGCCATCGCTGCGACGCCTCCCCATGCAAGCAGTGCTTTGCTGAATCGCATTTGTTTCCTCGAGGTCTGCTGTTGTTTGACCAGCTGCGTCACGGAGTCGTGAGTTCTGGCTGAATGACGCAAGTCGCGTCGCGCGCGATCCAAGCAAGCGCAGGGACGAAATCCTGTTACTGCTTTGTCACAACGAAAGGTGGAACGCTTTGGCCGCGCTCACATCGCAGCGAGCCGTGAATGGCCGGCGCTTCGCGGCTGCAAAACAGCGCATCGTCGCGAACGCCGTGCAGCGGAAGGCGCACGCTGACCTGAAACAAAAGTGAGCCGTTGCGGGAATATCGGCAGCGATAATGATTCCTTTCACCGGAAGGAGAGACGACGAAGCGACCGATCGCAACCACCCAGCATCCGCCGGCCCGCCGCTTCAGCCGGCCCTTGAAAAACCTCCAAGCTGAGTCTCAGTCATGCCCGGCTGGGACTCTTTGGCGTGTCCGCGTTCGCGGCCGCCGTCTGCCCTGATCGCTAGCCGCCGCGAGCGGCGGCACGCGCGCCCTCTGCGGCGATTTTCGTTCACGGCAATGAGATTGCAACCGCAGGAATAATCCTGCGCCTGCGTCAGTCGGGCTTGCACCGAACACACTGTTCGCGCGCCGATAGACATCCATGCAGGTCATGCGCCGAGAGACACGCTCCGCTGAACGACTCGAATGGGATACGCGCGCCAGCGAGGCCCTGGAACAGGCGCGGCAAATGCCGCCGGGTCCGCAGCGCAACGAGGCGCTGAAGGAGGCAAGCCGGCTGCGATGCTCCGCGGATGCGCGCGGGCTGGTGTTCGCCAAGCGCGGACGGCCGCCGAAGTAAGCTCGCGGCCATCGTGGAAAGGCGAGGCCGGCTAGCGCTCGTGGCGACGCAGCAAGTCCAGCGTCAGCGCGTTGAACGCCTCGCGACGCTCGATCATCGGCACATGGCCGACGCGTTTGAAGCAATGGATTTGACTATCCGGGATCGCCGCGGCCATGGGACAGCACCCAGGCCATCGCGCGGAGACGGAGAGCGCCGCTGCGCTCGCCTTACTTGCGCTTCGCCCGCTTGCCCTGGTCGAACATCACTGGCGGCACCGCGCGGTTGACGACGTCGCGCATCGCGAAGCTCGACTGGATGCGCGACACCCGCGGCAGCCGCGACAACTCGGTGCGGTGGATGCGCTCGAAGTCCTGGATGTCGCGCGCCAGCACGATCGCGATGTAGTCGTCGCTGCCCGACATCAGGAAGCAGCGGATCACGGACGGGCACTTGAGCACGCCGGCCTCGAACGAGCGCAGCGCCTCGTCGCTCTGGCTTTCCAGGGCGATCCGCACCAGCACCGTCGTGCTCAGGCCCATGCGGTCGAGGTCGAGCACCGCCTGGTAGCCGCGGATGTAGCCCTCGTCCTCCAGCGTCTTCTGCCGCCGCGCGATCGCCGTGCTCGACAGGCCGACCCGTTCGGCGAGGTCAACCTGGCTGACGCGCGCGTTGGTGGACAGCTCCTCGAGAATCAGGGTGTCGATGCGGTCGAGCTCCATGATCAAATTCCTGCGTCAATACGCGCATTCAATTGAAATTCTAGCGCTAATGGCCACGTCATAGCGCAAGAATGCACAGAATCAAAACAAATCGGGTGGTAAACCAGTGCCAACAAGAACCGACGGAGGATGCTCATGCGGGTAGGTGTTCCCAGGGAAATCAAGACCCACGAATATCGCGTCGGCCTCACGCCGGGAGCGGTGCGCGAATATGTCCGCGCTGGCAACGCTGTCCTGGTCGAGAAGGGCGCCGGCGCAGGCATCGGCGCCGCCGATGACACCTACCGCAAGGCCGGTGCCACCATCGCCGACACTGCCGACGAGATTTTCGCCCAGGCCGACATGATCGTGAAGGTCAAGGAGCCGCAGGCCAGCGAATGGACCAAGCTGCGCGAGGGCCAGATCCTCTTCACCTATCTGCATCTGGCGCCGGATCCGGCGCAGACCCGGGGCCTGTTGGCATCCGGTTGCACGGCCGTGGCCTATGAAACGGTGACGGACCCCAAAGGCGGCCTGCCTCTGCTCGCGCCGATGAGCGAGGTTGCGGGCCGGCTTTCGATCGAGGCGGCCGGCAGCGCGTTGCAGCGCCATGCCGGCGGCCGCGGCCTTTTGATCGGCGGCGTGCCGGGCGTGCCGCCGGCGAAGATCGCCGTGATTGGCGGCGGCGTGGTCGGCACCCATGCGGCGCGCATGGCGGTCGGCCTCGGCGGCGAGGTCACGGTGCTCGACCGCTCGATCCCGCGGCTGCGCGAGCTCGACGATCTCTTTGCCGGCCGCGTCCGTACCCGCTTCGCCACGATAGAGGCGATCGAGGACGAGGTGTTCTCCGCCGACGTCGTGATCGGCGCCGTGCTGGTTCCAGGCGCGAGCGCGCCGAAACTCGTCACGCGCGAGATGCTCAAGTCGATGAAGCCGGCCGCCGTCGTCGTCGACGTCGCGATCGACCAGGGCGGCTGTTTCGAGACCTCGCACGCCACCACCCATGACGCGCCGACCTATGTCTGCGAGGGCGTGGTGCATTACTGCGTCGCCAACATGCCGGGCGCGGTTCCGCTCACCTCGAGCCATGCGCTCAACAACGCGACGCTGCCGTTCGGGCTCGCGCTCGCAGGCAAGGGCATCGCCGCGATCGCGGAAGACCCGCATCTGCGCGCCGGCCTCAACGTCCACCGGGGACGGCTGACCTCGAGGGCGGTGGCCGAGAGCCAGGGGCTTTCCTACGTGGCGCCGGAAACCATCGCGGCCTGACACCGAATCCTATTCCGTTTACCTCCCTGACTTGGGCCGCCCTCGAGGCGGCCCGATTTTTTTTAACGAAGCGGCGCCCGCGCCTGCAGAATTGCAGGCCGCCCTGCATGATTGCGGCGTGAATGCGCCGCAGCTTTCTTCATGATGCCGGACGCCGCTTTCCGGAGATATCGAAATGACCGCCAGGACACTGCTTGAACTCGCCGGCGCCAACCTCAGGCCCGCCGGCCTCGACGATGCCGCGCTGGTCCTGATCGACCTGCAGAACGAATATCTCGCGGGCCCGCTGGCGCTGCCGGATGCGCCAAGGGCCGTCGACCATGTGGCTCGGCTGCTGGCGCGCGCCCGCGCTGCCGGCACGCCGGTTGTGCATGTCGCGCACAAGGGCCGGGCCGGCGGCATGTTCGACCGCGAGGGCCCGCGCGGCCAGATCGTGCAGGCGCTTGTCCCGATCACGGGCGAGGCGGTGGTCGAGAAGGCGCTGCCCAATGCGTTCGCCGGCACGCAATTGCAGGAAGTGCTGGCCGGAAGCGGGCGCAAGAACCTGCTTCTGGTCGGCTTCATGACGCATATGTGCGTGAGCTCGACGGCGCGTGCCGCGCTCGATCTCGGCTTCATGACCACGATCGAGGCTGACGGCTGTGCCACCCGCGACCTTCCCGACGGCCGCGGCGGCGTGATCGCCGCCGCCACGATTCATGACGTGGCGCTGGCGGAACTGTCAGACCGCTTTGCCATCATCGTGCGCGGCGCGGGAGCATGATCCGGAAAAGCGGACGCCGGGTTTTCGAAAGCGATCATGCTCGAGACGACAAGCCAGGGCGGCGAAGGCCGTTCAGCCTAAGGCCATCGCCGCTTTGGCGCGTTGGCCTCTTGAGATAAGGCGCGGACTCAGGCGACGTGGGCGACCGGTTTTCGCGGCAGCGGCCGCGCCGGCATCTCCTCGGGCTGCAGCGGCGGGGCGGCGTTGCCGCGCCCGCTGTCCAGCCAGCCGATCAGGCGCGACAACAGCTTTCCCTGCTCGCCGGGCTTCGCGCTTGCGACGAAGGGGTCGGTGTAGCAGCGGGCGCTGGCGGTCTTGGCCATGCGTGCCACAAGTTGCGTGAGCGCGGGCGCGCCCGACACATAGACGACGTCATCCGCCGACAGTTTCGGCAGTTGATCGGCGAGCTGGCCGACCCGGATCGCCGACGAAACGGCCTGCGGCTCGCTCACCACGGGAATGATCGTGACGTTCGGAAACAGCGCGAGCCGGCACAACGCGGCGTGCATGTAGAACGAGGCGAGACGCCGCGCGCCGACCACGAAGATCAGCTCGCGCTCGGGCTGCTCCGTGATCGCGGCAACCGCGATCGACCACATCGGCGCAAAGCCGGTGCCGCTGGAAACCAGAACCGTGCAGCCGGAATGGTCGGGCCTGAAATAGGCGCTGCCGAACGGGCCGCTCAGCTTGACGCGGTGGCCGACGCGAATCCGCTCGCCGAGCGCGGAGGAGACCGCGCCGTCCGCGAGCTTGCGGATGTGGAAGTGCAGCCGGCGTTCGTCGGGCGCGCCTTCGAGCGGATAGCTCGGGCTGTAGGAGCGCACGGGAAAGCCGCGGAACTGCAGGTTGCAATACTGGCCCGGCAGGTAATGAAACGGCTGCTCCAGCGCCAGCTCGACGCCGACGACGTCGGGCGCAAGCCGCACGAGCCGCGCGACCTCGGCCGACACGGTGACGGAATCGGGCACCGGTTCGGTCTCGACCGAAAGGTCGGAGACGATTCGCGCCTGGCAGGCATGGATCATGCCGCTGCCGTCCTCGTCGCCGCCGAACACCTTGCCTTCGACGAGGCGCACCCGGCAGCTGCCGCAGATTCCGGTGCGGCAGTCATGCGGCAGCTCGACGCCGTTCATGATCGCGCCGTCGAGCAGGAGCTCGCCGCAGTTCGCGGCAAAGCTTTGCCCGTTGACGGTCACCTTGCAGGTCTTTCGCATCATTCCACCTCGAGACGAATGGGTCGGATATGGCGGGTGTGCCGGATCTGGCTGTGATCGAAGGCGGCAACCCGCATGAAGGTGCCGCTCCTCAGCGCCACGTCGTAGGGGCTTTTCGAGTCGAGCCGGCGCACGACTTCGAGTGCCCAGCGGCCCGACGCCCAGCGCGCCGCGCAGCGGATGTCGGCACGGTCGCCGGAAAATTCGCCGGCAAAGATCACGCCGGGCAGGATGGTGCCGACCGGAATCTGACGGTCGCGCTCGGGCGAATAAGGGTCGGACTCCGCCTCCGTCATGAACCAGCGGGCGCCCTCGCTCTCGCCGAGATTGGGATCGAGCGATACTTCTCCCATCGCGCCCTTGATCGCCTGCAGGTCCTTTGGCAGGCGGCGCGGTGTAACGAGCTGGTTGCCCGCGGCCGCATCGTCGGGCGAAACGGTGAAGTTCTCGGCATAGTTCACGGTTCCCGGATCGGGCGCGAAGCCGCCGTGATAGGGCGCGCGCGCCTGCGCCTGCGCTGACGTCGGCTCGAGTGGCGGACCGAAATGCAGATCGTCCATCCATCCGGCAGGCCCGCCGTTGGTCGCCTTCCACTCCCAGACGTCGACATAGCCGCCGTTGGTGTAGTGCAGGCCGCGCCCGCTCATGGTCGCCGGCGCGTTGGCGATCGGCTGGGTGCCGGCGTGAAAGGTCTTGTCGCCGGCAAGGATCGAGTCCGTTGTCGTCAGCAGCACCGAGAACTTGTCCTCGTTGTAGTCGTGCTCGTCGCCATTCTCGTAGCCGTTGTGCAGGAGGTGCCAGCCGTCGATCTCCTTGACCAGCGGCAACTGCTTCAACGAGCGCGTCGGGTCCTCCCAGGTGAACAGGAAATAGGCCCAGGTGCCGTCATGCACGGCGCGGATCTCGACGCGGGATTCGCCCTTGCCGTCCAAATTGCCGCCCTGGTTGGTCAGCAGCGAGTACGGCCGCACGTTGCGCCACACCCGGTCCGAGGTATCGCCGTCGACCACCGGCGCGTCGACCGCATCGATGCGGTGCAGGGTGAGGCGATCGACCGCAAGCCAGTCGGCGGTGAGCAGCGCGGAGGCGCCGGTGATCGCGATCGCGAGCGCCACGACGAGAGGATTGGACTGGAACGTCGGATTTCTTGGCCGCGATTGCGCGCTGCGCTGCGCCGGCCTTGCGGATGGCTGCTGTGGCGGCGGCGCGGCGCGACGCGCCGCCGGCCGCAGCCGCACCGGCTCGCCGAGCGGGTTGGGCTGCGCGCGCGCAGCAGTCGGTGCGCTCTCGGCGCCGTCGGCTTGCCGCGCCAGGCGGTCCGATTGCTCGGCCAGCAGCGAAAGCAGCTCGACGGCATCGAGTTGCGGCGGCGGGGCCGGCAGACGTTCAGGGCGGAAGATCCGCAACAGCTGTGACGCGCCGCCGATCGCATAATGCGTAAGGATGTGAAGGCCCGCGAAGCCCAGCACCACCCAGGTCGTCCACCAATGCACGGTCGCTGCGTCCTGGCCGGCCGAGATTCCGAAATACAGCAGGCCGCCGCTACCGATCAGCGCCAGCATGGCGGCGAAGAACACCCAGCTCAGGATCACGTTGGCGGAGCCGAGCCGCGCCGTCTTGCGGCCGAACAGGCCGCGCAGCCGGACCTTGTCGAGCCGCACGCGGCGGCTCAGGCCCGAGCGCACGACATAGACGGCGTAGGCCAGCGCGACCGCGACCAGCACGATCGCCGCCTGCATGTGCAGGGTCCATACGCGGCTCGCCGGCAACAGCGGGTCGAGCCAGTTGATCCAGGTCCGGTCCGGCGCTTCGGTCGCGATCCGCAGACCGGTGACAAAAGCCACGCACAGCGCGCCGACGAGAGCCCAGTGCAGGATGATGGTCCCATAGTCCGTCCTGCGCTGTCTCATCGCCGCAATCCCCGATCGGGACGGCAGGATGGATTGCGGATTCTTCCGTCAGTTCCGTCGGATGGGCCGCGCCGTGCGACGCGCCCGATCAAACGTCGATCGTGCGCGGACGGGACAGCATTCCGCGAGCATTTCCAGTTCTTGGTACGCAAACGGTTATTCCCCCAGATCGAAGGCTCGCGGCTCGGCGAGCGAGGTCCCTTTCCTGGCTGATCTTTTTTTCATGGATCGTCGGCGGTCACGCCCACGCCGCCTTACCGATCCGTTCTGCCTCCGGCACCCCTGATGCGCGGGTGCCGGAGGCAGGCCGCGCCACTACCCCCACAGGTGATGGAATTGGTTCATGTCGACGAAATCAGCCGAGTGCGGAATAGTGGCTGCCGGCGCGGCCGCGACAAGCGGCGTCGGTGCAGCCGCGGGCGCAGTGTCATGGTGGCCCGGGTCGTTTGCCGCGACCGCGCCGGTCGATGGCGCGGCGGGTGTGGCCGGCGTCGTCGCGTGGCTGGACGGATCGTTTGCCGCGGCCGCGCCGACTGGTGGTGCCGCAGCCGCCGCCCCGGCGTCGTGCGCTGACGGGTCGTTCGCCGCGACCGCTGCTGGCGCAGCGGCCGGCGCCGCTGGTGTCAGCGGCGTGGCCGGCGCCGGCGGCAACGGACCAGTCGCCGTGCTGAGCGCATCGGCAATCGTCGCGCCGTCGGGGTTGTACGATCCGCCATTGAGAGGGACGTTGTTGCCGGAGACATCCATGGCGTTGGCATGAAAGCCTTCTGCCGCCGCCGTGACCAGCGCCGCGTCATGGGTTTGGAGGCCCTTGATCATCGCCGCGACGTCGGCTCCGACGGTGGAGTTATCGCCGAGCAGTTCATTGTCGAAGCGCGCCTGGAAGATGCCGCCTTGCGCCGCGTCGAAGTTCTGCACGTTGTGCTCGAACCCCTTGAGCGTCTGGACGAAGTCCTTGATCTGCTGGTCGGTGCCGGTGGCGACAAGATGCTGGGCCTGCGTTCCCAGCGTGTTGCTGGAAGCAATGAAGTCGGCCCAGAAGTTGGTCTGGTCGGCATTGTCCTGATACTTCACCGGCACGACGTCGGTGGCCGGCGCGGGCGTCCATCCCGTGACGCCGTTGATGGATGCCATATTGGCGAGGTTGGGATCGCCGGCAACGATGTCGGTGATGTCGAGGAGGTTGTCGTTGGTGGATTTCGCGGCGTCGGGATTGAAGCCGTATTGGTGGTTGAAATTGGTGAGTTGCAGGTTGATCTGATCGACGATGGTCGCGGCGTGGATGCCGGTCGCGCCGCCGAACAGTTCGGGGTGATCCTGCATCAGCGTCTGGAGCCCGTCATGCACGGTCTGCAGGTCGGCCTGGATTGCCGGCAGGTTGTTGGCGTTGATGCCGCCCAGCGACTTCGACTGCGCGTCGTCGAAGATCGCGCCGAGCTCGGCGAAGGTCGCGTGCGGCGTGTTGGCGTTGAGCGGCGTGGCAAGCTCCGGCGGCGCGAAGTTGAAGCCGGGATTGCCGTCCTTGATGCTGAGCGCCTGCAGAATGGGATCGTTCTCGATGGTGTTGATGATGTCGAGATGCGCAGTGCGCAGGGACGCTTCCGCATTGGGGTCGTTGTTGACCGCACCTTGCACCGAGGCGAGCGCGGTGCCGATGTCGCCGAGCACCTTGTTGACGTCGGCAAGCTGGACGCCGGCAAAATCATGGGCGGCGACGTCGGCCATCAGCCCCGTCTGCACCAGCTTGAGATCGGCAGTGTAGCGGCCGTCGGTGCCGTTGCCCTGGTTGCCGACCGGGACGTTGTTGTGCCAGAGCCCGCCCTCGAGGATGCGGGTCGCATCGTTGAACATGTTTTCGAAATAGAGGTCGCCGGGCTTCAGCGCCGCGACGCCGCCGCCGGGATCGCCGCCAGGCGTTCCGCCATTGCCCGCGCCGGGGTGGTCGCCGCCCGGCGTCCCGCCGTTGCCCGCGCCGCCGCCGGGATCGCCATTGCCGCCGCCGTTTCCTCCGGTGGTGCCGCCACCCGTTCCGCCCGTCCCGCCGCCCGGCGTGACGGCGGTGGCCTGCGCAGCGGCGACGACGTTGGCGTAACTGCCGCCGTCGGTCATCAGGTTGTTGCCGCCCACATCGGCCGAATTCGCCGCAAGCTGTTCCGCCGCGGCATTGACCTCGCCGGCATTATGGGTCTGCAGGCCCTCGATCAGCGCATTCGCCGCCGTGCCCGTGGTGCCGTCGTTGCGGAACTCGTTCCAGAACCGCGCGGACCACAGCCCGCCCTGTGCCTGGTCGAAGGCGTTGGCGCTGTTCTCGAAGGTCTGGATCTGCTGCACGAGGCCGGCGACATCGCCGGTGAAGCCGTTGTTCTCGATGGCGACCGCAGCCTGGCCGAGATGATTGCTGTCCTGAATCCACTGCGTCACGAACTTGGTCTGGTCGGCGTTGTCGTGGAACGGCGCGGCCGGGGTGTTGAGCGCGGGCAGCGGCGTCGGGTTGAACAGCGCCTGCACGCCGGGATCGCCCTGCGCGATGTCGATGATGTCGCGGTGGATGTCGTTGATGGCGCGGCCGACATACTGCCCGAGGTCGGTGCCGAGGATCAGGGTGCCCGGCGCCGCGTTGGCGTTCTCGACGGTGGCGATCTCCTCGTTGAGCTGGTTGATGATGACGTGAGTGTGCAGGTCGGAGAGGTTGTTGATGGTCGGATCGGCCGCGCTCAGCATCTGCTGCACGCCGACGAGGTCCGAGGCGATCAGGTTGACCTGGTCGGGGCCGACGCCGCCGATCTCGCGCGTCGTTGCGTCATTGAACAGATCCGTTGCGGTGAGGCCGGCAGCGGCCGCCGGCGCGGCGGCAGGGGCAGCGGCTGCGGCTGGATCGTTCGCCGCGTGCGCGGCGGCATGATTGTTCTCGGCAGGTGTCGCCGCGTTATTGTTCTCGGCAGGTGCTGCCGCGTTATTGTTCGCCGCGGGTGCTGCCGCGTTATTGCCAGCCGGTGCAGCCGCGTTGTTGCCAGCCGGCGTGACGGCGGTGGCCTGCGCAGCGGCGACGACGTTGGCGTAACTGCCGCCGTCGGTCATCAGGTTGTTGCCGCCCACATCGGCCGAATTCGCCGCAAGCTGTTCCGCCGCGGCATTGACCTCGCCGGCATTATGGGTCTGCAGGCCCTCGATCAGCGCATTCGCCGCCGTGCCCGTGGTGCCGTCGTTGCGGAACTCGTTCCAGAACCGCGCGGACCACAGCCCGCCCTGTGCCTGGTCGAAGGCGTTGGCGCTGTTCTCGAAGGTCTGGATCTGCTGCACGAGGCCGGCGACATCGCCGGTGAAGCCGTTGTTCTCGATGGCGACCGCAGCCTGGCCGAGATGGTTGCTGTCCTGAATCCACTGCGTCACGAACTTGGTCTGGTCGGCGTTGTCATGGAACGGCGCGGCCGGGGTGTTAAGCGCGGGCAGCGGCGTCGGGTTGAACAGTGCCTGCACGCCGGGATCGCCCTGCGCGATGTCGATGATGTCGCGGTGGATGTCGTTGATGGCGCGGCCGACATACTGCCCGAGGTCGGTGCCGAGGATCGGCGTGTCGAGTGCGGAATTCGCATTCTCGACGGTGGCGATCTCCTCGTTGAGCTGATTGATGATGACGTGGGTGTGCAGGTCGGAGAGGTTGTTGATGGTCGGATCGGCCGCGCTCAGCATCTGCTGCACGCCGACGAGATCCGAGACGATCAGGTTGACCTGGTCGGGGCCGACGCCGCCGATCTCGCGCGTTGTTGCGTCATTGAACAGATCCGTTGCGGTCAAGGCCATGTGGCTCCCCATTATATGTTTGTCCAGAAACTTCCAATTCCCCGCGCGCAACCGTGCGCGGGCAAAACCTCGATAATGTTCATGGCGTCAATCGGCCGAGACCGCGACCATTGCGCGCAGAAGCAAGGTCATAGGCGGACAAATCTATGACATGCGATATCTGCTGCTTTTTCGCGTCTCGCGCGGCGTGTGACGCTCTCTTTACTAATGGTCCTGCTCGTGCGTGCCCGCATCTGCACGGTTCCATCTGCGCGCGATGGTTGCGTGCGATGCGAGCTCGCGCTGTTCGCATGCGTCGCCTCCGCAGTCGCAGAGAAGATATCGATCGGTCCCATTGTTGCCGGAAAATGGTCGGCATCGCCTGTCAGTGAAATCGCGTCGACCACGACACCGGGCCCAAAGGGGAGGCGCAGACGGATGAGTGTGGTTCAGGGGCACCCGCGGGCATCAGTGTCGGCGGGCCGATGGACATTGTTGCCCGCGGCGTCGGCTGACGATCCCGTGGCCACCGGCCTGCGCGCGAGCGCGCGGCGGATGATCGGGATCGGCGTCTTCAGCGGCGTCATCAACATCCTGATGCTGTCGGGCTCGCTCTATATGCTTCAGGTCTATGACCGCGTGATTCCGAGCCGCAACCTCACGACGCTGCTCGGGCTCTCGCTGATGGTCCTGCTCGCCTATGCGGTGCAGGGCTATTTCGACGCGCTGCGCACGCGGATGTTGTGCCGCGTCGCGACGCTGTTCGATGTCGGCCTGCAGGAGGCGATACACCAGGCGCTCGCGAGCCTGCCGCTGCGCGGGGTCAAGCCGATGCTGATGCAGCAGCCGCTGCGCGATCTCGACCAGATCCGCGCCTTCATGTCGAGCATGGGGCCGACCGCCTTTCTCGACATGCCCTGGATCCCGATCTTTCTGATCGTGCTGTTCCTGTTTCATCCGGCGATCGGCATGACCGCCTTGCTCGGCACCGCCGCGATCGTGGCGATGACGCTGCTGACCGAGCGCCTGTCGCGCGATGCCGCCAAATCCGCGATGGATGGCGCCGCGCAGCGCCAGGTGCTCGCGGATGCGACGCAGCGCAACGCCGAGGTGGTCCGCGCGCTCGGCATGATGGATCGCTTCACCGCGCGCTGGTCCGAGGCCAATGAACGCTACCTGCGGGAAAACATCCGCGCCACCGACCTTCATGCCAATCTCGGCTCCGGCGCCAAGGTGCTGCGCTACGTGCTGCAGTCCGGCATGCTGGGACTCGGCGCCTATCTCGTGGTTGCCGATCACGCCTCCGGCGGCATCATGATCGCGTCATCGATCATGATGGGCCGCGCGCTGGCGCCGGTCGAGATCGCGCTCGGAAACTGGAAGCAGCTCGTCGCGGCGCGCCAGGCGATCGCGCGGCTGCGCGACATCTGCAAGGCGACCGCAAAGCCGGCGCCGCCGCCGGTTGCGCTGCCGCGCCCGAGCCGTGAGCTCGCGGTGCAGGCGCTTTCGGTCAGCGCCCCCGGCAGCGATGTGCCGATCGTGTCGAACGTCTCCTTTGCCTTGAAGGCCGGCATGGGCCTGGCGCTGCTCGGCGCTTCCGCCTCGGGCAAGACGTCGCTCTCGAAGGCGCTGGTCGGCATCTGGCCGGCGCGGCAGGGCACGGTGCGGCTTGACGGCGCGACCATCGATCAGTGGCGTGATGCGGAGCTTGGCCGTCATATCGGCTACCTGCCGCAGGACGTCGCGCTGTTCGACGGGACGATCGCCGAAAACATCGCGCGTTTCGATCCGGCCGCGACGTCGGACGCGATCCTGAAGGCGGCGCGCATCGCCGGCGTGCACGAGATGATCCTGCGCCTGCCGGAAGGCTATGCGACGCGGATCGGGCAGGGCGGCCTGTCGCTGTCGGCGGGCCAGCGTCAGCGCGTCGGTCTTGCGCGTGCGGTGTTCGGCGATCCGTTCCTGGTCGTGCTCGACGAGCCGAACGCCAATCTCGACGCCGACGGCGAGCAGGCGCTTGCCCGCGCTATCCTGACGCTGCGCCAGGGCAATGCCATCGTCATCGTGATCTCGCACCGGCCGGCCGCGCTGTCGACGCTGAACATGGCGCTGGTGCTGTATGAGGGGAAGGCGATCGCCTTCGGTTCGTGCGACGAGATCTTTGCGCGCGTCCGCGCCGCGAAGGGCAAGCCGGTGCCCGGTGCGCCGGTCGCGCCCGCGGCGCAGGCCAGGCCAATCCGCCGCGCCGCCGTCGCCGAGCGTGCATGACCATGGCGCGCACCGACGAGATCAGGCACAGTGAGGAGGCCGCGCGGCGCTGGGGAAACGACGCCCATGGCAGCGGCGTGGGCCCGCAGGGCAACGCCCTGATCCTCGAGCTGCAGCGGCTGCGCCAGGCGCTCGACAGCGAGCGCTGGCCGGAGCCGCGCACTTCGTCGCGTCGCGCCAAGCCGGCCGCACCGC
The DNA here is from genome assembly GCF_030378205.1 of Bradyrhizobium sp. NP1. Lineage (NCBI taxonomy): Bacteria > Pseudomonadati > Pseudomonadota > Alphaproteobacteria > Hyphomicrobiales > Nitrobacteraceae > Bradyrhizobium > Bradyrhizobium sp. NP1. The sequence continues at coordinate 6,729,559 of NZ_CP127385.1, read as the reverse complement.
CGCCGCGCCGACCGCCGGCCGGAAAACAGCGCAACAAGCCCGCCGCGTCACCGCACCCCGCGCCACCGCGCCGCGAACAGGCGGCTGCGAACGCGCCGGCCGCACCCGTCGCAGCGCCCGAGCCCGCCAAGCGCCCTGAGCCCGCCAAGCGTCCCGAGCCGATACCGATGAATCTGGCGGCGCCCGCGGTGGAAATCCCGGGGCCCGATCGCCTGCTGCTGGAAAGCCCGGCGATGAGCCTGCCGCGCGCCGAAGGCGAGCCGGCGGCGGCCGGGCGATGGATCGCCAAGGCTCAGGCGAGCTTGAGTACGGGCATCGCCTTCCTGCTCGATCGCAACGGCGTGCCAGAGCCGGCCATCAGCGAGAGCCTGATGGCGCGGACCGGCTGGTCGTTCGAGCGCGAGCTGCGCATGGGGCTTCGCTTCCTGCTGGTCGCGCTTGTCATCGGCGGCGGCTGGTTCGCGCTGGTGCCGCTCGCGGGCGCGGTGGTGGTGCCGGGCAATCTCGTGGTGCAGTCCAACGTCAAGGCCATCCAGCATCCGACCGGCGGCGTCGTCGCCGAGATCAAGGTGTATGACGGCATGCATGTCGGCCTCGGCGATCTGTTGGTGCGGCTCGACGCCACCCAGACCCAGGCGAGCCTGCAGATGGTGAGCAAGCAGCTCGACGAGCTGCGGGCGCGGATCGCGCGGCTGGTCGCCGAGCGCGACGGGCTGGAGAAGCCGCAGCCTCCCGCCGAGCTGCTGGCGCGCATGAAGGACGACAATGTGGCGAGCCTGCTCACTTCGGAGGATTCGCTGTTCAAGGCCCGCGCCCATGCGCGGCAAAGCCAGCGCGAGCTCCTGCAGAGCCGGATCTCGCAGCTCACGGAAGAGATTTCCGGCCTCGATGCGCAGGTCGCCTCGAAGGCGAAGCAGATCGAGCTGATCGCGGGCGAGCTCACCGGCGTGCAGGATCTTTTCGACAAGCATCTGGTGCCGCTGACGCGCCTCACCACGCTGCAGCGCGAGGCGGCGCGGATCGACGGCGAGCGCGGCCAACTGACCTCGGCGATCGCCGAGACGAAGTCGAAGATCGACGAGGCGAAGCTCCAGATCGTCCGCATGGACCAGGATTTTCGCACCGAGGTCGTCAAGGAGCTCGGCGAGACCCAGGGCAAGGAAGCCGAGCTCGTCGAGCGCGCAGTCGCCGCGCGCGACCAGCTCGACCGCATCGAGATCCGCGCCCCGAACTCGGGCGTGATCCACCAGCTGGCCGCGCACACGATCGGCGGCGTGATCCGCGCCGGCGACACCATCATGGAAGTGGTGCCTGACGCCGACGAGTTGCAGGTCGAGACGCGGCTGCAGCCCAACGACATCGACCAGGTGCATGTCGGCCAGAAGGCGTTCGTGCGCTTCTCCGCCTTCAACACCCGCACCACGCCGCAGCTCACGGGCAATGTCGTCTTCGTGTCGGCGACGACGAGCCACGATGCGCAGACCAATGCGAGCTACTACACGGTCAAGGTGGTGCTGCCGGACGAGCAGCGGCAGCGGCTGGCCGGCCGCCAGCTGGTGCCGGGCATGCCGGCGGAAGTGTTTTTGCAGACCGGCAGCCGCACCATGATGAGCTACATATTCAAGCCGATCGCCGAACAGATGCAGCGCGCCTTCATCGAGCAATAACCGGCGGTATCTCCCGTCGTGCGCCGGCGGTGCCGCCGGCCTCGGATGCGTTAAAAAATACGGTTAGCCAATCCTGAATTGCTCAGGGTTTCTTAAGCTTTTCGCCCGATCTTGGTTAACGGCGAGCTCGCCATTGCAAGTTCGGGTTGTGTCCATGAAGAAGCTGTCGGTTGCAGCAGTCGGCGTGGTTCTCGGCGCGTCCATCGCCCATGCGGCGGACATGCCGGCGCCGGTGCCCGTCGTGGTCTGGTCATGGACCGGGCTCTATCTCGGCGTCCATGCCGGCGCCGGCTTTGCCAGTTCGAGCTTTGCGGATCCGCAGGGGCCATCGATCTACGGCGGCACGGTGAGAAGCCCGGCGGCGCTCGGAGGCTTCCAGCTCGGCTACAACTGGCAGATCCCGAATTCGAATTTCCTGCTCGGCGTCGAGACCGATGCGAGCGCGATGATTGGCGACGGCACCGCGACCTGCTTCGCTTCCTCCGGCTTCTTCATCTCCGCCAATTGCCGTGTCCGCCCGCAGCTTTCCGGCACGCTTACCGGCCGTGTCGGCTTCGTCACCGGTTCGCGCGGCCACACGCTGGTCTATGCCAAGGCCGGCGCGGCCTGGCTGCAGGAGCAGATCGACATCGCCACCAATGCGCTGCTGCCGGCGATGACGACGAGCTTCGACGGCGTGCGCTGGGGCTGGACCGTCGGCGGCGGCGTCGAGAGGGCGCTGACGCCGGCCTGGTCGGTGAAGCTCGAATATGACTATGCACAATTCGGCAACAGCGGCATGCCGACGCCGGCGAGTTTCGTGCAGGTGCTGCCGCCGTTCAATGCGTATGCGCCGACGTCAGGCGGCATCACCAACGTCGGCCAGAGCCTGCATACCGTCAAGCTCGGACTGAACTACCGGATCGGCGAGGACCTGCATGCGACGTGGGAGCCTTCCGCCTCCGACTATCGGCTGCGCGGAACCACGGATCCCGGCTATCTGCCGGAAGCGGAAGTCGAGGTCGGCGGGCGTGTCTGGTACTCCTCCGGGCGCTTCCAGAAGGACCTCGGCGCCACTTTCGACAACGCGCAGCAGAACGTGCTGGTGTCGCGGCTGACCTACGACACCACGGCGGCGTCGGGCGAAGTGTTCGGCCGTATCGACACCGCCTCCAACATCTTCATCAAGGGCTTTGTCGGCGGCGGCAAGCTGTTGTCAGGCAACATGCACGACGAGGACTGGCTGATCTTCAACGCCAGCGTGCCCTATTCGAACACGCTGTCGAGCGCGAACGGCAGCCTCGCCTATGCCACCTTCGACGTCGGCTATTCGGTGTTCCGCGGGCCGAGCGCCAATGTCGGCGGCTTCATCGGCTACAACTACATGCGCGACAACAAGTCGGCCTTCGGCTGCGCCCAGCTCGCCAATGCCAATTCCGACTGCGTGCCGTCGCTCGCGAGCACGATCCTCGGCATCACCGAGGACAACAAGTGGAATTCGATGCGCGTCGGCGTCAACAGCGTGGTCAAGCTGATGGATCGGCTGACCCTGACCGCGGATGCCGCCTATCTGCCCTTCGTCTCCTTCAGCGGCACCGACAACCACCTGCTGCGCACCGACGTCGCCAACACTGTCTCGCCCGAAACGGCGACCGGCCGCGGTGTCCAGCTCGAGGCGATCCTGTCCTACGCGGTGACGCGGTCCTTCAATGTCGGCGCCGGCGCCCGCTACTGGGCGATGTGGGCGCCCGGCAGCACCAACGCGTTCAGCCTCGGCTGCCCATGCCAGACGCTGCCGGTCTCTGCCGAGCGCTACGGCGGATTCCTGCAGGCGTCCTACAAGTTCGCAGGCCTGAACTAGGACACGCGATTCCTGCGCATGACGATCAGCTGCTGGACCGTGGACAGCAGGTTGTTCCAGGTCCAGTAGATCACCAGGCCGACAGGAAACTTGGCCAGGCTGAACGTGAAGATCACCGGCATCCAGTTCATGATTGCGGCCTGGGTCGGGTCCGCGGACGCGGGCGTCAGCTTCATCTGGATCCATTGGCTCAAGCCCATCACGAGGGGCCAGGCGCCGACCACGAGGAGGGCGCCGATCAGGGGGACTGCCGACGGATCGTACGGCAGCAGGCCGAACAGGTTGAACAGGTTGGTCGGGTCCGCCGCGGACAGGTCCCTCACCCAGCCGAAGAATGGCGCGTGGCGCATCTCGATGGTGATGAACAGCACCTTGTAGAGCGCGAAGAACACCGGAATCTGAACAAGCGTGGGCAGGCAACCGGCGATCGGGTTGATCCTTTCATCCCGGTAGAGCTGCATCATCGCCTCTTGCTGCTTCACCTTGTCGCCGTCGAAGCGCTCGCGGATGAGCTGCAGCTTTGGTTGCAAGGCCTTCATCCTGGCCATCGAGGCGTAGGATCTGCTGGCAAGCGGGAAGAAGGCCATTTTCAGCAGCAGCGTGACGATGAGAATCGCTACTCCGAAGTTGCCGACCAGGCGGAAGAAATAGTCGATCAGGCTGAACATCGGCCTGGTGATGAACCAGAGCCGTCCCCAATCGATCAATCGATCGAAGCGGTCGAGCTCGAGCGCCTTCTGATAGTCGTCGACAACGGCGACCTCCTTTGCACCCGCAAACAGGCGCGTCGTTGCGCTTGCCGTTGAGCCCGGCAGGATTGTCTGCGTCTGCTGCAGATAGTCGGCCTCGTAGGTCTTGAGAGAACCGAGTTCGCTTGCGGCAAATTCGGCGTGGAGGGGCACGGAAGCCTGCGGAGCAACGACAGCCGCCCAATACTTGTCCGTAAAGCCGAGCCAGGCGCCATTCGTTGTGAACGGCACGCGCTTCCTTTCGTCGAGGGTCTTGTAGGTCAGCTCCTGCAGGCCCTCCTCCCCGAGAACCCCGATGGCTCCCTCGTGAAGCAGGTAGCTGCCGAGCGTGGGTGGTGGATTGTGGCGCGAGATCAAGGCATAGGGTGCGAGCGCCACGGGATCTGGTCCCCTGTTTTCGACCTCATCGCGGACGGTGAAGAGATATTTGTCGTCCACTGAAATTGTCCGGCGGAATTCCAGGCCTGCGCCGTTCTGCCAGGACAAAAGGACCGGCCGTCCAACGCCGAGATTGTTGGATCCGACCTGGCGCCAGGTCGTCTCGGACGTCGGCACCGCCAAGGCCGTGCCCGACACGTTGATCCAGCCGAACTCGGCATAGAACGCCTGTGGGCTGCCGGAAGGCGACAAAAGCTCGATCGGCGGGGATTTGGGGTCTGTCGTCTCGTGATACCGCGCCAGCAACACGTCATCGATCCGGCCACCCCTGAGTGCGATCGAGCCTTTCAGGCTCTGCGTTTCGATCGCAACGCGGGGCGAGCGCCCGAGCGCTTCCTGCCGTGAGACCTTCTGCTGCTGTGGTGGCGGAGGAAAGGCTTCGGACTGCTTCAGCTGAGCATGGGACCCGGGCAGATCGATCTGCGGGGCCCTGGCTTCCTTGCGGGAAAAGGAAGTCGCGAAGAAGTATTGCCAGGTGATCAGGATGAGCACCGAGAGCGCGATGGCGAGGAAAACGTTGTTCTGATCGTGCATGTCGCAACTCCAACTACCAATCGCAGCGACGACAGCCTGCGCCGTCAGTCAACTCACGATTACGATAGATAGCCGTTTCAACCGGGTTTGCAGGCCCCCCCGAACTGACTGACTATCGGGTCGATGCCTTCCACAGATTGTCCCACCGGTACGAATAACCGACGCCGATGATGTAATCCGGCGAGTTGCGGTTGAGGCCGAAGGCGACGTGGAAGTCGATCTGCTGGGTACGGCTCAACAGATAGCCGCCGCCGACGTTGAGCAGTGCAATGGGCGCGCCGCGCGAGGGGACGTCGCTGACATATTCGGCGAACACGCTCATCCGCTCGTTCAGCCTTTTCTCGATCACGAAGGTCGCCTCCGTGCTCTGATGGTTGGTGAAGTCGGCAGGCCGGAAGAAGCTCGTGAACATGCCGCTGATGCCCCAGCCGCCGCCGAGCTCGTGCGACCAGGGGAATTGCAGATAGGGCTGCGGGCCGGGTCCGGTGATCGCGCGCGTTCCGGTCGGCAGTCCCGCGCCGACCACGACCGAAAGGCTCGTCGTCTCCGGCAGCGCGCTCACCTGCCATTTGATGGCGGGCGAGACGTTGGTGAAGCCGGTCGCGAGCGGGCCCGACAGGCGGCCGACATAGCTCGGGATGTCAACCAGCACCTCGAGGCACTGCGCGACGCCGAAGCGCAGCCGGCTGTTGGTGCCGTCGAAGCCCTTTCCCGCGCTCTGGCCGGTGCTGTTGATGCCGTTCTCGCTTTGCAGGCTGCCGAAGGGCACGACGAGGCTCGAATTGGTCACGTCGGGACGATCGGTCGCGATCTCCGAGCTGGAGGCCGGACATTCGGCGGCACGGGCCGAAAAGGGCAGAAGCGCGACAAGGACGCAGGCCGATGGCAACGACAGCCGGGGCATTGACGCGAACATGAGGGGCCTGAACGTCCGGTTTCTTCGCAAGACCTCGCCGCCCCGAGCCCGCGGCCGTGCAGCACAATCCTATTCTAGATTCAATAGACTAAGGAAAAAGCGAAATATTCCCGCTGAGTGTCCCGATTCCGATCTAGTGTGGCTTTGGTTCAGAAATCCGCAACGCGAACTCGCGGCGACAATGATGCGGACTTCTGAACCGCCACACCAGTGTTGACGTCGCGCGCCGCCTCGGGACACTGTCGCTTTTTTCCTCGGAGCGCGTCGGTTCATGCCCGATTTCCACGGCGTCTTTCCCTATCTGGTTTCCCCGGTTGACGCCAACGGCAAGGTGAAGGCGGAAGTGCTTGGCCGGCTCTGTGACGATCTGATCACAGCGGGCGTGCACGGGCTGACCCCGCTGGGCTCGACCGGCGAATTCGCCTATCTCGATTCCACCCAGCGCATGACGGTGGTGCAAGCCACGATCGCGGCGGCGCGCGGTCGCGTGCCGGTGGTTGCCGGCGTGGTCTCGACTGCGACCGCCGATGCGGTCGCGCAGGCAAGGGCCTATCAGAAGGCGGGCGCCGACGGCATCCTTGCAATCCTGGAAGCCTATTTCCCGCTTTCGGACGCGGGCGTCGAATCCTATTTCCGCGCCATTGCGGACGCGGTCGACATCCCCGTCGTGATCTACACCAATCCGCAATTCCAGCGCTCGGACCTCTCGCTCGATGTGATCGCGCGGCTCGCGGAGCATCCGCGCATCGGCTACATCAAGGATGCCTCCACCAATACCGGACGGCTGCTCTCGATCATCAACCGCTGCGGCGACGCCATCAAGGTGTTCTCCGCCTCCGCCCACATTCCGGCCGCTGTGATGCTGATCGGCGGGGTGGGCTGGATGGCGGGCCCGGCCTGCATCATCCCGCGGCAGAGCGTCGAGCTCTACAATCTCTGCAAGGCGTCGTGCTGGGACGATGCGCTGGTGCTGCAGCGAAAGCTCTGGCGCGTCAACGAGGCCTTTGCACGCTTCAACCTCGCCGCCTGCATCAAGGCGGGGCTCGCGATCAGGGGCTATGACGTCGGCGATCCCGTCCCGCCGCAGGCGCCGCTTACCGACGAGCAGCGCAAGGCCGTCGAGGCGGTCCTGCGCGAGCTCGGCTGATCGGCATGCAGCTTGTGATCTCGCCACATCGTCATCCCCGGGGCGACGCGGCAGTGTCGCGGAGCCTGTCATAGGGCCGCGCTTCGCGCGGACCCGTTGGCGTATCGGGATGACGGCTGCGGTTGTGCGGCACGAAAAATCCGCTAAAACCGGGCCTGTTCGAAAAAGACTTGAAGGAAAGACGGATGAATATTCTTCCCGGCAATATGCGTTTCGGGGCGGGCCAGCCGGTCAGGCGTCTGGAGGATTTGCGGCTCATTACCGGGAAGGGCAAGTTCATCGACGACAGGCCGGCCGACGGCGCGCTCTGGCTCTATGTGCTGCGTTCGCCGCATGCGCACGCGAAAATCAAGTCGATCGACACCAAGGCAGCGTCGGAAATGCCCGGAGTCGCAGCGGTCTATACCGGCGCCGACCTGATCCGCGACGACATCGGCAGCATCCCGACGCTGGCGATCTTCAAGCGGCCGGACGGCTCGGCAATGGCGGTGCCGCCGCGGCGGCTGCTCGCGCATGAAGTGGTGCGTTTTGCCGGCGAGCCGGTGGCGGCCGTCGTCGCCTCGTCGCGCGTGGAAGCGCAGACCGCGGCGGAAGCGATCGAGGTCGATTACGAAGTGCTGCCCTCGGTGGTCGATCCGCTGGAGGCCGTCAAGCCGGGTGCGCCGCGGGTCTGGGAGGAGGCGCCCGACAACGTCGTGGCCGCCATGAGCTATGGCGATGCCGCCAAGGTCGAGGAGGCCTTTGCCAAAGCTGCGCACGTGGTCTCGCTCGACATCGTGAGCCAGCGCCTCGTACCGTCGGCGATGGAGCCGCGCTCGACCATTGCCGAGGTCGACAAGAAGACCGGACGGCTGACGCTGCACGTGCAATCGCAGACCCCGGGCACCACCCGCGATCTCATGGCGGAAGCGATCCTGAAGCGGCCGAAGGAAAGCGTGCACGTGCTGGTCGGCGACATCGGCGGCGGATTTGGCCAGAAGACCAATGTCTATCCCGAGGACGGCATCGTCGCCTATGCGGCGACGAAGCTCGGCAAGGCCATCCGCTGGCGCGGCGACCGCACCGATGATTTCGTCGGCGGCACGCATGGCCGCGACCTGACCTCGACCGGCGAGTTCGCGCTCGATGCCAAGGGCCGCGTGCTCGCCTACCGCGTGCGCTCGATCGGTGGCACCGGCGCCTACCAGTCCGGCACCGCCAACATCATCCCGCTGGTGCTTGGGCCGTTCGTGCAGACCGGCGTCTACGACCTGCCGCTGGTCCATTTCGAGGTGAAGTCGGTGATGACCCACACCGCGCCGGTCGGCGCCTATCGTGGCGCCGGCCGCCCCGAGGCGGTCTTCATCGTCGAACGGCTGATGGATGCCGCCGCCCGGCAGATCGGCATCGACCCGCGCGCCATCCGCAAGGCGAACTACGTCAAGCCGGCACAGCTGCCCTATACCAACGCGGTCGGCCAGGTCTACGATTCCGGCGCATTCGCCCACATGCTCGATCGCGCCACGAAACTCGCCGACTGGGACGGCTTTGCCGCGCGCAAGCGTGCGGCGAAGAAGAAGGGCCTGCTCTATGGCCGCGGGCTGACCAGCTATATCGAATGGACCGGCGGCAACGTCCACAACGAAACGGTCTCGCTGCATGCCACCGCCGAGGGGCGCATCGTGCTGCATTCCGGCACCATGGCGATGGGGCAGGGGCTTGCGACCACCTATACCCAGATGATCGCGGAGTCGCTCGGCATTCCCCTCGACAAGATCGATGTGGTGCAGGGCGACACTGATCTGGCGATCGGCTTCGGCAGCGTCGGCTCGCGCTCGCTGTTCGTCGGCGGCACGGCGGTGGCCGTTTCGGCGAACGATCTCATCAACAAGGCGCGCGAGAAGGCCGCCGACGTCCTGGAGGCCTCGGCCGCCGACATCGAATATCACGACGGCACGCTCACCGTTGTGGGCACCGACAAGCGTATCGGCCTGTTCGAGATCGCCGGCCGGCAAGACGGCGCGCGGCTCTCGGTCGACAGCGAGGGCAAGGCCGATGGTCCAAGCTGGCCCAACGGCACCCACATCTGCGAGGTCGAGGTCGATCCCGAAACCGGCGTCACGCGCGTGGTGCGCTATACCACTGTCGACGACGTCGGGGTTGCCATCAATCCGATGCTGGTCACCGGGCAGGTCCATGGTGGCATCGCGCAGGGTATCGGGCAGGCGCTTTACGAGGGCGTCACCTATGACCCCGATGGGCAGCTCCTCACCGCGACCTATCAGGACTACTGCATTCCGCGTGCCGACGACGTGCCGCAGCTCGATGTGACGCTGGACGGCTCGGCGCCCTGCCGCACCAATCCGCTCGGCGCCAAGGGCTGCGGCGAATCCGGCGCGATCGGGGGTCCGCCCTGCATTACCAATGGCGTGATGGATGCGCTGGCCGAGCTCGGCATCACGCAGCTGCCGACCCCGCTGACGCCGCAGAAGGTGTGGAAGGCGATCCAGGACGCCAAGGCGACGGCGTAGTTCCGGTCGTCCCGGCGAACGCCGGGACCCATACCGCGGAATCTAGCGATGAAGAAGACTGGATGGACCAGCTTCTTCACAACTGAGCCCTGTGGTTATGGGTCCTCGCTTTCGCGAGGACGACACGGTTGCGCTCGCGCCGGCATGACAGCGACATTGAACCCGCCGCGCCTTCCGCGCAACAAAGCGAGGCCAGCGAAAGTTGCCGAAAAAGCGCTCTTCATCACTTACCTGACCGATCCGTTCTGCTACGTTCGCGACCATACGCAACGGGAGATTTCGATGCGCAAGTTTTTCACCGTGCTGGCGGCGCTGGCGACCCTGAGCCTGACCAATTGCGGCTACAATGCGATCCAGAGCCAGGACGAGCAGATCAAGGCGAACTGGTCGGAAGTGGTCAACCAGTACCAGCGCCGCGCTGATCTCGTGCCCAACCTGGTCAATTCGGTGAAGGGTTTTGCGCAGCAGGAAAAGGACGTGCTGCTCGGCGTCACCAACGCCCGGGCCAAGGTCGGCAGCATCCAGGCGACGCCGGAGGTGCTGAACGATCCCGCCGCGTTCCAGAAATTCCAGCAGGCCCAGGGCGAGCTCTCCAGCGCGCTGTCGCGCCTTCTGGTCGTGACGGAAAATTATCCGCAGCTCAAGTCGGACGCGCTGTTCCATGACCTGATGTCCCAGCTCGAGGGCACCGAGAACCGCATCACGGTCGCCCGCAACCGCTACATCAAGTCGGTGCAGGACTATAACGTCACCATCCGCTCGTTCCCGACCAATCTCACCGCGATGGCCTTCGGCTACAAGGAGAAGCCGAACTTCACGGTCGAGAACGAGAAGGAGATTTCGACCGCGCCGAAGGTCGATTTCAATCCGGCGCCCGCTCCAGCGAAGTAGGCCCGGATGAGACGCGGTCGAGCTTGTTCCTGTCATCGCGAGCGCAAGCGAAGCGATCCAGAGAGCGCGAGATTGATCTGGATTGCTTCGTCGCTTGCGCTGCTCGCAATGACAGATCCGGTATCGCGATGAGCGCGGCGAGAACCCTGCTTCTCACCCTGATGCTGGTTCTCGGCTTTGCGCTGCCGGCGGCGGCCGACGTCGCTATCCCGCCTTTCACGGCCGAGGTGGTCGATCAGACCGGCACACTGTCGTCGGGTGATATCGCTTCGCTGACGCAAAAGCTGCGCGACCTGCAGCAGCGCAAGGGCAGCCAGATCGCGGTCCTGATCGTTCCGACCACGCAGCCGGAGACCATCGAGCAGTTCTCGATCCGCGTTGCGGAGGCCTGGAAGGTCGGGCGCAAGAAGATCGACGACGGTGCGCTGCTGGTGGTCGCCAAGAACGACCGCCACCTGCGCATCGAGGTCGGCTATGGGCTCGAAGGCGCGCTCACCGACGTCACCGCGCACCGCATCATCGACGAGGTGATCACGCCGAAATTCCGCCAGGGCGATTTTGCCGGCGGCATTTCCGACGGCGTCGACCGGATGATCTCCGTCGTCAACGGCGAAAAGCTGCCGGCGCCGGAGCCTCCGCACTGGAAGAACACCGGCGCGCTGGACTCCTTCGATCCGTTCAATCCGTTCGTGCTGATCGTGCTTGTCTTCGTCAGCGGCATCTTTCGCGCCGTGCTCGGCCGGCTGTTGGGCTCGGCCGCGGCCGGCGGCACCGTCGGGCTGATCGCCTGGTTCATCGCCGGATCTTTGGCGGCGGCGCTGATCGCGGGCGGCGTCGTGTTCCTGTTCACGCTGATCGCCGATGGCCTGTTCTCGGGCGGGCCTCCGAGCGGCCGCCGGTCGTCCGGTGGCGCCTGGGTCGGCGGCGGCTATGGCGGAGGCGGCGGCTGGTCCGGCGGCTCGAGCGGAAGCGACAGCGGCGGGTTCAGCGGCGGCGGTGGCGGCAGCTTTGGCGGCGGCGGCGCTTCGGGAAGCTGGTAATATCAGGCATGGGCATCAAGCGCATCGGCAGGCATTTGATCGAGCACCGCTGGCGGACGCGGCGGCTGTTTTCGCGCGCGGTGCTGGAGCGCATCGAGCAGGCGATCAAGGCCGGCGAGCTGACCCATACCGGCCAGGTGCGCTTCGTCGTGGAAGGCGCGCTCGACGGCGCGCCGCTACTCCGCGACCAGCCGGCACGTGAGCGCGCGCTGGACGTCTTCTCGCACTACCGCATCTGGGATACCGCGCATAACAACGGCGTGCTGATCTATCTGCTGCTCGCCGATCATGACGTCGAGATCATCGCCGATCGCGGCATCGATGCGAAGGTCGGCGCGGAAGGCTGGGCAGCGATCTGTCGCGCGATGCAGGAGGATTTCCGGCACGGTGCGTTCGAGCGCGGCATCATCAAGGGCGTCGAGGCGGTTTCGCAGGCGCTGGCTGTGCATTTCCCGGCGCAGGGGCCGCATCGCAACGAGCTGCCGGACAAGCCCGTGGTGATATAAAGTCTCGCATCAAGAACCGGGACAAAGGGAGGGCGCGATGGAGAAGCAGGCGGCGCAACGTGCGGCCGAACAATTGCTCGCCGAACACAAGGCAGCCACCCGGTTTCATACGATGGACGGCCTCGCCGCGATCGCGGATGCCTATGACGTCCAGGACCGCTATGTCGCGCTACTGCGCGCCGCGCACGGCGAGAGCATCGGCTACAAGGTCGGGCTGACGTCGCAGACGATGCAGACATTCTGCGGCATCGATCATCCGATCGCCGGCGTCGTGCTGGCAACGCGCGTCCACCGCTCCGGCGCGCGCATCCGCCGTGCCGATTTCGGCAGGCTCGGTCTCGAATTCGAGATCGCGGTGCGCGTCAAGTCGGATGTCCCGGCGAGCGCGGCGTCCTATACCGCCGCGACCATCGCGCCGCATGTCGAGAGTGTGTGCGCGGCGATCGAGCTGGTCGACGACCGCGCTGCGGACTACGGCAGCCTCGACGTGCGCTCGCTGGTGTCAGACAATTCCTGGAACGGCGGCATCGTGCTGTCTGATTTCATCACGGCATGGCCGGACCTGGAGGCCGTGCCTGGCCGGGCGAGCCGCGATGGCGCGCCGATCGGCGAGGGACATGGCCGCGACATCCTCGGCCATCCCTTCAATTCGGTGGCGTGGCTGGCGGCGCATCTGGCCGCCCGCGGCGAGGCATTGAAGGCGGGACAGGTCGTGATGACCGGCAGCGTCATGAAGACGGTGTTTCCGACCGAGGATGCCGCCTATCGTTTCGATCTCGAAGGCATCGGCACCGTCGAGGTGCAGCTGGCCGGGTGATCCGGCCCGCGCCGCATCACCTGATACCGCGCGCCGACTGGCCGCGACGCCGGCGTGACGCCAAATCGTCATCCGTTCGGCCCAATCGGGTCACCAAGTCCACGCATTCGGCCGTTTTCCTCTGGCTCTTGTATGGGGGAGTTAGTCGCATGGCGTACAGCTTGGTCGCAGCGCGGGAAAACCAGACCGTCCGCAAGCAACGGGATAGCGCATTGATCACGCTGGCGAATGCTCGCGTTCTGGAGAGCGAGGGCTGGCAGGTGACGATCACGGACGCCGACGGCAGGCCGTTCGACGCCGCGGAACTCGAAAAGAGGTTCCCCGAATTCGCGAGGCCCGCGACGCCGGCCGCGATTGCGCCCGCTCCAGAAGCACCAGCTTCGGATGCGCTTTCTCCCGAGGCCGCGGCAGCGGCCTCCGCCGAAGCCTCGACGCCCGAGATGCTCGCGGCGGAGACGCCAGCTCCCTGGCAGGACGCATCATGGGCTGTTCCGGAGCCCGCCGCAGCATGATGGCCGATTGCTCGCGGTCTTAGGCCTTCGCCGAAGGCCGCTCGCCGACGCGCGCGAACCACGCCGCGATATGGCTGTTGGCGGGATCGAGCGGCTGGCCGACCTGCTTGCCGAAATCCAGGAAGCCGTAGAGCAGGATGTCGGCCAGCGTGAAGCGGTCGCCGCAGAGATATTTTCGGCCGTCCGCCATCTGTCCGTTTAGCCATTGCAGGCGGTTGGCCGCGATCGCCTTCAGCCCGGCCGACGCCTCGGGCACGCAATGCACGCGCTTCTGGAACATCTTCAACCCTTCGCCGAAGCGGAAGCCGTTGGCGAGCGGCTCGCAGATATTGAGGTCGACGCGGCGTGTCCACATCCGGCATTCGGCGCGCTGTTCCGGCGAGGATCCGATCAGCGCGGGTGTTGGCGTCTTCTCCTCGAGATATTCGCAGATCGGCACGATCTCTGAGAGGTAGCTGCCGTCATCAAGCTCAAGCGTCGGCATCTGGCCGTGCGGATTGCGCTTCAGATGCGGCTCCTGCCGGTTCTCGGCCGCCATGAGGTCGACTGCCTGTTTCGGCATCTCGATGCCTTTTTCCGCCATGAACATCCGCACCACGCGCGGATTGGGTCCGATCGAGTCGTAGAGCTTCATGCACTTCCCTCCCAGTTCCTGGCCTGTGCCGGCAAGATGACGGTCTTTGTTGAACACGCCGCCTCCCTTTGTCAAACGGGGCGAGTGCGCCGTTGGCGTCAATCAAGTTGCTTCAGCTGTCGTCGAGCTTGTTGAGGTCGCGCACCGACTGCATGATCGGCTCGAAATTCGACCGCGCATCGAGCGCGTCGAACAGTTGCGCGGTATCGGACAAAAGCCCGTGCGAGCGCTGGATCGCGGTGCGAACGTCCTCCTGCGGGGTGTCGGACAGCCGGCCATGGCCGGAGAGCAGGATTTTCGAGTTCAGCCCCTTGATGCGCTCCAGCGACTGGATGTAGTCGGCGATCGAGCCCGATCCGAACACGCCACCCATCACGCCGCCCGGCATCAGGGTGTCGGCGGCGAACAACAGGCCCTTGTCCTGATCGAACAGCGTGATGCAGGCCGAGGTGTGGCCCGGCGTGTGCATCACGTTGAGGCGGAAACTGCCGAGGTCGATCAGATTGCCTTCCTCGAGCCAGAGGTCGACGTCGATCGGCACGTTCGGCTCGTTGAACATCTTGCGCAGCATCGAGAAGTCGTCGCGCAGCATGATCTTGTTGGCGGCAAGCCGGTGCGCGGCGATGTAGCAGCGGCCGGCAAAATGATAGGCGGCGCCGATATGGTCGAGATGCTCGTGGGACAGCACCACCATGTCGATCTTGTCGGGCGTGACGCCGACATGGTTCATGCAGGCCAGCAGATGCTGATAATTGCTCGACAATCCCACATCGATCAGGATCGTGCGCCTGCTGCCGACCACGAGATAGGCGTTCGCCGCGCGATTCTTGAAGCGGATCTGGTAGACGTCGGGCGCCGCCTGGATCAGGGTCGAGGCTTCATTGTCGAACAGCGTCTTGAACGGGCCGCTACGCTTTGCTTTCGGAAGTTCGTCATTCATCGCGGCGACCTCTCCCACGAACTTCGGAAAGCAAAGCGTGCCAAAAGGTCCCTGATTCCAGTGCAGCTTTTCGGTTTGAAGTCCCTGAGGCGAACGTAGGGCGCCATGTGTAGCAACTTCAAATCGGCGACACTCGACCGTCGGTCGCTCATGATTAGGTTGCCGCCCGATAGGTGCGCTCGTTGGAGACGCGCAGGCGTTTCGACAGCGCGTCCATGATCATCAGCGCGAAGGCCGGCTGCTGGCTCACCAGATAGACGAAGCGGGCGTGATTGATCCGCATCACCTTGGTGTTGGGCGCGGCCGCGATCGCGGTTGCCGAGCGCGAGGAGCCGTCGATCACGGCCATCTCGCCGAAGAACTCGCCCTTGCCGAGCGTGACGATCACGGTCTTGCTGGTGCCGGCGATCTTGGCGATCTCGACCTGGCCGTCGAGCACGACGAACAGCTCGCGCCCGGTCGAGCCTTCCTCGAAGATGACATCGCCGACACCAAACTCATTGATGCATTTCTCGATGGCCATGCTTTCCCCGCCATTCTGGCTGGGTGCATGTTAGAGCATGATGCGGAAAACTGGCCACCGGTTTTCCGAAAAAGCA
The DNA here is from genome assembly GCF_030378205.1 of Bradyrhizobium sp. NP1. Taxonomy (NCBI): domain Bacteria; kingdom Pseudomonadati; phylum Pseudomonadota; class Alphaproteobacteria; order Hyphomicrobiales; family Nitrobacteraceae; genus Bradyrhizobium; species Bradyrhizobium sp. NP1. The sequence continues at coordinate 6,713,819 of NZ_CP127385.1, read as the reverse complement.
TGTCCTCGGGCTCCCTCCCGGGGGATCGGGCTCGCGCAAGGACCGGGAAGTCCGGCAGCGCAAACGGCCTGCCCGGCGGTTTTGCCGCAGGGCAGCAAAGTCGGGCCAGCCCCAAAGACTCCCTAAAATTTCCGTAAGCCGCCGGGAAACGGCCCCCCGGTAACCAATTCGCAAGCAATGAAAGTTACCAAATGGTCAATTCATCCTGGAGATTTCGAACGTGAGCGAACATCAGGCCGATGAGACCAGCGCTGAGACCGGTTCCCCCGGCGCCGCGGCAACCACGTCCTCCCAGCCCGAAAGCGGGCCGGCTTCGGCGGCAGCGCCAGAGATCACGGTGATGGATTCGCCGCGAATCGCCCCCGATCATGAGGCACCCAAAGCCGACGCCATCAAAGCCGAGGCGCCGAAGGTCGAAGCTCCCCACGCTGAGTCCACCAAGGCGGAGCCCACCAAGGCCGAGCCGGTCAAGGCGGCGAAGGCGGACGCTCCGCGTACGCCCCATTTGATGATCATGGCGCCCGGCGACCGCATCCATGGCGAGGCGCCGGGGGCAGAGCAGGTTCGTTCGGATTCTCCGGCGGCCGGCAACCGCCGCTTCGCCGCCATGGCCGCCGTCGTGGCGCTGGCGATGGTCGCGGGCGCAGTCGGCGGGGCATTCGCGACGCTCGGCGTCACGCATCTGGCCGGCACGGGCGCTGGAACGGCCAATACCGGCCTGGAAGCTTCGATCGCCCGGATTGATGCCGATATCGTCGCGTTGAAGGGCGGCGTCGAGCAGGCGTCCAAGGCGAATTTGAGCCAGTTCACCCGGACCGCCGACCGGCTCGACAAACTCGAAAAGGCGCAAATCGATCCGGCCGCAAAACTCGCAAAACTCACCGAAGCCGTCGACAAGCTGCGCGCCGCGCCGCAGGCGCCGGTTGCGGCGGCGCCCGCAACGCAGGCCGCAAAGGATATCACGGGCTCGCTGCCGCAGCAGGTCGCCAACGCCGTGCCCGGAGCGGTGCCGCTGCCGGTGCCGAAACCCGAGGTTTCGCGGATGCCGGCGGTGGAAGGCTGGGTGCTGAGCGATGTCGGCTATGGCGGCGCGCTGATCGAGAACCGGCGCGGTTCCTACGAGGTGTATGTCGGCGACAGCGTTCCGGGCTTGGGGCGCATCGATGCGATCCGCCGCCAGGACGGCCGCTGGGTGGTCGTCACCAGCAAGGGCCTGATCACCTCGCGCTAGAACCTGCCAATTTTGAAAAAGCAAAGGCGCTTCACCGTCCTGTGAAGCGCCTTTTGACTTGAATAGGCGCTTGCCGGCGGTGTTAGTGACGGCAGATGAGCCGTGCACCGCGAATTCTTCTGCTGATCCCAGTCCTGCTTTGCGCGGCTTTTTCGGCGCGCGCGGAAATAACCGCGCCGCTCGAGCGCGGTGCCGCGATCATCGATCCCCTTGCCCTGCGCGCGCTGGAGCAGGCGGGCAATAGCGAAACAGGTTTCGAACTGCGCAGGTTCATTCCCGGCGCGCGGATGGACAAGGCGCCGATCGCCGATGACGAATTGTTCGCGCTGCCCGCGATGGCGCCGCTGCGCGCCGCGCTCGATGCCGATTTCGATCGCTACGCCGCCCGCCACCACGTGGAGCTGCCGAATGAGACCATCGGCGTCGGAACTGCCTTCGACTGGCAATTGTTCGACCGCGATCTGCTCTATTCGCCGCGCGCCCGCTTCGTATTGTCAGGAATCGTCAACCGCATGGATCGCGCCTATGTCGCGCCGCAAAGTTGCGGCGAGATCCGGCTGATCTATCGCCTGACCCGTCTCGACGACGGTCCGGTCGGCGAGGGCGCGAACTCGCCGCGGCTGCCGATGACGCTCAACGTCGTGCTGCATGCCAGGGGCGACAAGGCAGGCGCGGCGGTCACCTGCAAGGAGATCGCGCGGCGCTGGCTTGGTGTCGCCGATTGGCCCGAGGCCGGCGCCGCGCTTGCGGCAAAACTCACAGCCGCGGACGGACCGCTGGCGCTGGTCAGGCCCGACAACATCGACCGCATCGAGACCAACCTCCAGATCGCCCATGCGCCGAAATCGGCGGTGCGCGATTTCCGCACCGACTATCTGTTGAAGGTGTTTCGCTACGATGCGCAGGCGCGCCTGTTCCAGGAAGCGCCGATGGAAAACCAGATCGACCGCGAGCGGCTGCTGGCGGATGCGAATCTGAGGGCGGAATTCAAGGCCTGGCTGCTCGATCCCAAAAACATGCGCGATTTCGATCGCAGCACCGCGCTGATCCCGGAGCCGTTCCTGGCGAAGGCTGCGATCGCGCCGACCCCGGCCGGGTTCGATCCATCGGGGCTGCTGCCCGAATTCGGCCTGGTGCAGGGAGAGGGCACGGGAGCCGGCGTGTTCGACGACAATGATGTCGTGTCCGCGCTGAAGAAGGCCGCGCAGAAGGGCGTCACGCTGCAGAACATCCGCTCGGTCGCAGGCTTCGAGCGGCGGCTCAACGACATCACCTGCGCAGGGTGCCACCAGACGCGTGGCATCGGCGGCTTTCATTTCCCGGGCGTCGACTGGATGGCGGCGAAGCCGTCGAACTCGACCGTGGTTCCGGCCTCGCCGCATTTCTTCGGCGATCAGCTGCGTCGCCGCGATATCCTCGCCGCCATCGCTGGCGGCAGCGCGCCGGACTATTCGCGCGGCTTTTCCAGCCGACCGCAATTGCGCGGCAGCAACGAACTGGCCGGGACCGAATATTCCGACGGCTGGGGCGCGCATTGCTATGTGCAGCATGCGAAAGGCAGCGATAACGATGCGAGCTTCCGGTCCTGGACCTGCGCGAAGGGCCTGGCCTGCGAGGCCGCCGGCCAAAGCTCGCGCATGGGCATGTGCTTCATCAAAAGCCGCTAGTGGAGCGGATTGACGTTCGCTACCCGTCTGCCGGGATAGGATGCGAATGTTATCAAAGGACCACTAGCGCCGGCCTCTTGCCGAATTGACAGTAGACTTACTAATCGTGTTTCATCGCCCAAACGGTTTCGGGACGGAAACATGGACGATATCCTGATCGTCGGCGGCGGAATTGGCGGACTGACGCTGGGGCTCGCGCTGCACCAGGCCGGCGTCCCCTGCCGCATCTTCGAGTCCGCGCCCGAGATCAAGGCGGTCGGCGTCGGCATCAACCTGTTGCCGCATGCGACAAAGGAGCTTGCCGCGCTCGGGCTTGAGGACGCGCTGGCGCGGGTCGCGATCGAGACCAGGGACGCGACCTTCTTCAACCGCTTCGGCCAGTTGATCTACCAGGAACCGCTCGGGCGCGCCGCCGGCTACGACCATCCGCAATTCTCTGTTCATCGCGGCGATTTGCAGATGGTGCTGCTCGAGGCCTTCCGCACGCGTGCGGGGGCGAGCCGCATCCTCACCAATCACCATTGCATCGGGCTTGCGCAGGACGACACGGGCGTCACCGTGACCTTTTCCGACGGGCCGAACGGCGCGGCCCGGCACGCTGTGCGCGGTCGCGCGGTCGTCGCCTGCGACGGCATCAATTCGGCGGTGCGCAAGCAGTTCTTCCCCGACGAGGGCGAGCCGCGCTATTCCGGCGTCAACATGTGGCGGGGCGTGACGCGCTGGAAGCCGATGCTGTCGGGCGCGAGCATGGTGCGCGCCGGCTGGCTGTCGCACGGCAAGATGGTGATCTATCCGATCCGCCGCGCAGGCAGCGACGGCCTGCAGCTCGTCAACTGGGTCGCCGAGATCGAGACGCCGCATTACCGCAAGCGCGACTGGAACCGCGCCGGCACGCTCGACGATTTCATCGGCCCGTTCTCCGACTGGCATTTCGACTGGCTCGATGTGCCCGCTTTCATCCGCGCGGCCGATCATGTGCTGGAATTTCCGATGGTCGACCAGGACCCGCTGCCGCGCTGGACGTTCGGTCGCGCAACCCTGCTCGGCGACGCCGCGCACCCGATGGTGCCGCGCGGTTCGAATGGCGCTGGCCAGGCGATTCTCGACGTGCGCGCGCTGACGGACGCGCTGCGGCAGCTCGGAGATCCGGCGGCGGCGTTTGCGGCCTACGAGAGAGAGCGGCTGGAGGCGACCACGCGCGTCGTGCTCACCAACCGCACCAATCCGCCGGATGCGATCCTGCGCGAGGTGTTCCAGCGCACGCACGACCGCCCGTTCACGGCGATCGACGACGTCATCAGCCATGACGAGCTGGTTGCGCTGTCCGACAGCTACAAGCGCATCGCCGGCTATTCGAAGGAAGCGTTGCGCCGCTAGCGCCGCGCGGTACGACACGCCCACAAAGCAGCGGCCGCCAAGAGCCGCGTTGCAGCAGCGCGGGGAGGGAAGCGACATGACGGAATCCGAGAGCACGGCCGCCGCGCCGGGCATCGATGTCGCCGACTTCATCGACAACCAGCCGGTCGGCGGCTTCCAGATCAGGCTGCTCGTGACCTGCGCTGCCGTGCTGTTCCTCGACGGCTTCGATACACAGGCGATCGGCTATGTCGCGCCGGCGCTGGCTAAGGAGTGGGGCCTGTCGCGCGGCGCGCTGGGGCCGGTGTTCAGCGCCGGCCTGTTCGGGCTGATGATCGGCGCGCTCGTGTTCGGGCCGCTTGCCGACCGCGTCGGGCGGCGCAAGATCATCATCTTCTCGACGCTGGCTTTCGGCGTCGGCGCGCTTGCCACCGCCTTCGTCGAGGGCGTGAACGCGCTGCTCGTGATCCGCTTCCTCACCGGGCTCGGGCTTGGCGGCGCGATGCCGAACGCGATCGCGATGACCTCGGAGTTCAATCCGCGGCGTCGACGCGCCACCATGGTGATGATCATGTTCTGCGGTTTCTCGGTCGGCGCCGCGCTCGGTGGCCTGCTCGCCGCCGTGCTGATCCCCTCGTTCGGCTGGCGCTCGGTGTTCGCGGTGGGCGGCGTGACGCCGCTGATCATGGTCGTGCTTCTCGCGCGCTCGCTGCCGGAGTCCGTCCGTTTCCTGGCGCTTGCCGGCCACAGGCCCGAACCCGTCGCGGCGCTGTTGTCAAGGATCGCGCCGCAGGCCGTGTTCGCGCACGATGCGCGCTTCGTCGTGAACGAGGCGGAACTGAAGGGCATGCCAGTGCAGCATCTGTTCCGCGAGGGCCGCGCCGGCGCCACGCTGCTGCTCTGGGTGGTGTTCTTCATGAGCCTGCTCGACCTCTATTTTCTCGCCAACTGGCTGCCGACCGTGCTCAACGACCTCGGCGCGTCGGTCTCGGCGGCCGCGGCGATCGGCTCGCTGTTGCAGGTCGGCGGCGTGGTCGGCACCTTCGCGCTGGGCAGCGTGATCGACCGCTTCTCGTTCCGCGCGCTGGCGCTGGTCTATTTCGTCGCGGTGTTCGCGGTCGGCGCGATCGGCCAGCTCGGCCATGCCGCCACACTGGTCGCGATCGCGATTTTCGCAGCCGGGTTCTGCGTGGTCGGCGGGCAGATCGCCGCCAACGCGCTGGCCGCCGGCTTCTATCCGACCGCGGTGCGCGCCACCGGGGTCGGCTGGGCGCTCGGCATCGGCCGGGTCGGCTCGATCGTCGGCCCCCTGGTCGGCGGCGCGCTGATGGAGGCGCACTGGAGCGCCGGCGCCGTGTTTCTCGCGGCCGCGGCGGCAGCACTCTGCGCGGCGCTGGCGGCGCTCTGGCTCTCCAGGTTGGCCGGCACGGGCGGCGGCGCCGTTGAGCAGGCGACATCTTTTGATGCTAAGCTGCGTCCAGCCGGGAGCCAGACGTAAGGCGACGCGGGGGCAGCGGATGAACGAAGCCGAGAAGGAACGCAATCGCGAGATCGCCCAGAACGAAGCTGTGCGTCAGACCACGGGCGATGTTCGCGTCAGCGTATGGACCATCGTGTTCGCGATCATCATAGGCGTCGTTGCGGTCGCCATCGTCTGGGCCTGGCTGAGCCGCTAGTGTCCCGATTCCGAAGTTCGCACCATTCTGCGGGCCCCTCGTTTGCGAACCTCGCAATCGAAGGACACCGGCAATCTATTGATCCAGTGTGGCTTTGGTTCAGAAGTCCGCATGACGAACTCGCGGCAATAAATGAGGCGGACTTCCGAACCGCCACACTAGCGCTTACGCCACCGTGCCGGCGGCGCGCAGCTTGCTGATCGCGGCCTCGTCGTAGCCGGCAGCGCGCAGGATCTCGTCCGAATGCTCGCCGACGCCGGGCGGCTTGCGTGGCGGCACTTTCCTCGCGCCGTCGATCCAGATCGGGCTGTTGACGGTCAGCATGGTGTCGTTCTCGAACGGCACCAGCACCTCGTTCTCGAGCATCTGCCTGTCCTGCGGAATGTCGTCGAGGATGCCGACAACGCCGAACACGAGGCCGTTGCCGTCGAGGATCTGGCGCCATTCGGCGAGATCCCTGGTCGCAAACACCTCGTCGAAGATCCTGATCAGCTCCAGCGAGCGCGCGTGGCGGTCCGGCTTGGTGGCAAACCTGACGTCATCGAGCAGGTCTTCACGGCCGAGACAGCGCGCCAGCGTCGGCCATTGCCGGTCCTCGTTGAGCAGCGACAGGATGATCCAGCGTCCGTCCTTGCAGCGGTAGTGGTTGGTGACGGCGTTGAGCGCGCGCTCGCGCGGGCGGCGCTCGCCGAATTTCGCGCCGCACAGTTTTGCCTGCGCCAGCACGGAAGCCGCCCACACGCCATTGGCCATCAGGTTGGAGGCGACATGCGAGCCTTTGCCGGTGCGCTCGCGCTTGTAGAGCGCGGTCACGATCGCGCCGTAGAACGCCATCGCGCAAGGATGGTCGCCCATGCCGGCGATCGAGCGCGCCGGCGTCGTGTTGGTGTCGGCGCGCACGAGGTCCATCAGGCCGGAGCGCGCCCAATAGGCATTGCTGTCGAAGCCGGGCTTGTTGGCCTCCTCGCCTTTTTCACCGTAGCCGGTGAAGGAAGCATAGATCAGCCGCTCGTTGTGCGGCGCCAGATGATCATAGGTGATGCCGAGCCGCTGGCGCACCGCAGGCGGATAGTTGGTGATGAAGACGTCGGCATCGGCGGCAAGCCGGTGCAGCACCGCCTGTCCTTCCGCCTTGGAGAGGTCGAGCGCGAGGCTCTTCTTGTTGCGCGCCTCCAGCAGCCACGCATAATTGTGCTCGCTTACCGGATAGCCCGGCAGCTTCGGCAGGTTGCGATAAGGGTCGCCGGAACCCGGCGGCTCGATCTTGATGACATCGGCGCCGAAATCCGACAGCACGGTCGCGGCCGCGGGTGCAGCGATGAAGCTCGCGCAGTCCAGAACCTTCAGCCCGTCAAAAATGCCCTTGTCCATGCCGTCTCCCGTGGAGCCTGTTGCCGGCGTCGTTGCGGCCGGAACATTGGTCCGTCGCCCACGCCGGCGAAAGACCCAAATCCCATTTGATCATGCCGGACGGCGGTTGCAAATATCCACTCCTGCCTGCATCTCGACGCCTTCCGATCTTGCTGTCGTCACGACTTGTGCCAAATCGATATGGTAAACCGCACGTCGCGGTTGTAAGAATCCGCGGAAATCAGGGAACATCGCGATCGACGCTGCGCGCGGGGCGACGCGCGGCGTTTTGCCGATACGACAGAAGGGAGACTTTCATGAACTCCTCGCGCCTTCGGCTGCTCGCGCCTGTCCTGCTGGCGCTGGCTATTGTGCAGCCGGCCCGGGCCGGCGACGTCGAGGATTGCAACGGTCCGTTCTCCGACAGGCTCGAGGCGGCCTGCAGCGCGATCATCAACGATTCCGCACGTTCCGCCGACGATCATCTGAAGGCCTATGTGAGCCGGTCGCGCTTCCTCGCAAGCCGTTCCCGGCTGGAACCGGCGCAGGCCGATGCGGAGGCCGCGCTACAGCTCAATCCCAAATCAACACCGGCGCTGATCGCGCGCGGCTACGCCCGGCAAAGGCTCGGCCATTTCGACGCGGCGCTGGCCGATTTCAACCAGGCGATCGAGATCGAGCCGAAGAATCCGCTACTGTTCCTTGCGCGCGGCATCCTGCACGACGAGCAGCGGGCATGGACGGACGCGCTCTCCGATCTCAATCAGGCGATCGCGCTGCGCCAGGATCTGGCCCAGGCCTATGTCGCGCGCGGCCGAACCTATGTCGAGACCGGCCAGCTCGACCAGGCCATGAGCGATCTCAACACGGCGATCTCGATGAACGCGAACGCGCAGAACGCGTTCTACTGGCGCGGCGAAGCCTATCGTCGCAAGGGCGACGCCGATCACGCCATCGAGGACTTCAGCCGGGCCATCGCACAGGCGCCGCAGGCCGACCGCGGGTCGTATTACGCGCGGGGACTGCTCTTCATCGCCAGGGGCGACTATGCGCGGGCGATCGCGGATTTCGACAAGCTGCTCTCGATCGCGCCGGATCACAAGGCGGCGCAGCAGCAGCGTCAGGCCGCCGTCGCGATGCAGGCCGAGCTCGCGAAGCTTCACGAGGGGCAGCCGGCGGCGTCGCCCGGGCGGACGGTCGCTGCGGCTCCGCCCGCGCCGGCGGCCTCGACGCCGGTTGCGGCCCCGACCGCGCCGTCCTCCACCGGCCAGGGCATCAGCGAGGCGCAGCAGCTCATGGGCCAGCGCAAGTTCGCCGACGCGGTGACGCGGCTCAACGCGGCGCTGGCTGTCGATCCCGGTAATCAGAACGCGCTGCGGCTTCGCGCGGCCGCGCTGCTGTCGTCGGGCCGCTTTGCCGAAAGCCGCGACGACATGGACACCCTGCTCAAGCTCAAGCCGGACGACCAGCAGCTGCTGGGCGCGCGCGTCGTGGCTTCGCTGGGCATGAGGCAGTTCGACCAGGCGATGGCCGACGCCAATCACGCGCTCAGCGTCAATCCGAATAACGCGACGGCCTATCTCGGCCGGGGCACGGTCAACCGGTTGACCGCGAAATTCCAGGATGCCATCGCCGATTTCAGCCGGTCGATTGCGCTCAATGCGAAGGACAGCAACGCTTATGGCGAACGCGGACAGGCCTATATGGGACTTGGCCAGTTCGACAAGGCGCTGGTGGACTTCGACCAGGCGCTCGTCCTCAACCAGGCGAACGACGCGGCCCGCGCGGCGCGCGGGCTGACCTTGTTGCTGAAGGGAAACAGCTCCGAAGGCCTGGTGGACGTCAAGAATGCGCTGGATCGCAATCCCAACAACCAGATGGCGGAGCTCGGCCAGGGCCTGGCGATGGTGCTGTCCGGCCAGTACGACCGGGCGATCGTCGCGCTCGATCAGTTGATCGGCAAGTCGGTTGCCCTCGATTCGCTGGCGCGGCTGCTTCGTGCCAGGGCCTATCTTGCGCGGAAGGATACGGCGAGCGCGATGGCTGATCTCAATCTGGTGCTCGGCACGCGGCCGAACGATGCGGATGCGCTGCGGCTGCGTGGCATCGCGTGGCTCGCCAATCGCGACTATGACAAGGCGCTTGATGATCTCACCAAAGCGATCGCGCAGCGCGAAACGGTCGAAAGCTACTTCGTGCGGGCCAAGATCTATGAAGCGCAGAACAGCGTCGACAAGGCAACGAACGACTTCCGCCGCGCCACGCAACTGGCGCCCGGCAGCGCATTCGACCTTGTCGCGCAGGCCGAGTCGAAGCAGAAACTGCAGCAGCTCTCGAAGCGCGTGCCGTGCGGAAATTCGGTCCGCAACGACAAGGACGGCACCTGCCTGTGAGCGCTAGTCGTCTCCCGCCAGCAGCGCCGCGTTGCCGCCGGCGGCCGCGGTGTTGACCGTCACGGTCTGTTCGGTGGCGAAGCGCGCCAGGTAATGCGGGCCGCCGGCCTTCGGGCCGGTGCCGGAAAGGCCGAAGCCGCCGAACGGCTGCACGCCGACCACGGCGCCGATCATGTTGCGGTTGACGTAGACATTGCCGACCTGCAGGGCATCGACGATCCTCTCCACGGTATCGTCGATCCGCGAATGGACGCCGAGCGTGAGCCCGTAACCGGTCCGCGCGATCGCCTGGAGGGCGCGGTCGAGCCGGTCGGCCGGGTAGCGCACCACATGCAGGATCGGGCCGAACACTTCCTCGGTCAGTTCGCCGGCGTCCGCGAGCTCGAAGATATGCGGCGCGACGTAGTTGCCCTCGGGCGCCGTTCCCGCAAAATGCGTCCGCGCCTCGCGTTTCATGCGCGCGATATGCGCCTCCAGTCGCTGCTTCGCCTCGGCGTCGATCACCGGGCCGACATGGGTCGCGGGATCGATGGGGTCGCCGACCTTCAGTTCGCGCGCGGCGCCCGCGATCATCTCGATCGTGCGGTCGGCGACGTCCTCCTGCACGAACAATAGCCGCAGCGCCGAGCAGCGCTGTCCGGCCGAGCGGAACGCGGAGGTCACCACATCGTCGGCGACCTGCTCGGGCAGCGCTGTCGCATCCGCGATCATCGCGTTGATGCCGCCGGTCTCCGCGATCAGCGGCACGATCGGACCGTCCTTGGCGGCGAGCGCGCGGTTGATCGCGCGCGCGACCTCGGTCGAGCCGGTGAAGACCACGCCTGCGATGGCGGGATGGGACACCAGCGCCGCGCCGATCGCGCCGTCGCCCTGCACGAGCTGCAGCGCCGAATGGGGAATGCCCGCGTCGTGCAGCAGCCGCACCGCCTCGGCCGCGATCAGGGGCGTCTGCTCGGCCGGCTTCGCCACCACGGTATTGCCGGCCATCAGCGCCGCGGTCACCTGTCCGAGAAAGATCGCGAGCGGGAAATTCCACGGCGAGATCGCGGCGAACACGCCGCGGCCACGCAGCCGAAGCACGTTGCTTTCGCCGGTGGGGCCCGGCATCGGCTCGCCGTCGTCGAACAGCTTGCGGCCTTGCGCCGCGTAGTAGCGGCAGAAGTCGGCGGCCTCGCGCACCTCGGAGAGCGCATCGTCGAGCGTCTTGCCGCCCTCGCGCTGCAGATAGGCGATGAAATGCGCGCGCCGGCCCTCGATCAGGTCGGCGGCCTTTTCCAGCACCTCGGCGCGCTCGCGCGCGGGCGTCGCGCTCCAGCGTCGGAACCCGGCGCGCGCGGCCTCGACGGCCGCAGCCGCCTGCGCCTGTGCTGCCGCGGTGGCACTGCCGGTCGCGGCAGTCCGTTCCGCCGCGGTCGCGGCAACGAGCGCACCGAGCGCTGCGCGCTCGCCGAATTCGATCCCGCGCGAATTCTTCCGCTCGGGCCGATAGAGGTCGCGCGGCAGCGGGATGTTCGGATGTGTTGCCTGTTCGGCGCTGCCGATGATCCCGGCGGGGCGCCGCAACAGCGAGGCGAGCGGCACCGCGTCGTCGGCGGCGAGTGCGACAAAGGACGAATTGGCGCCGTTTTCCAGCAGCCTGCGCACGAGATAGGCGAGCAGGTCGCGATGGCTGCCGACCGGCGCGTAGGTGCGGCAGGCAAGGTCAGGATGATCCTCGGCAAGCCGTGCATAGAGCGCTTCACCCATGCCGTGCAGGCGCTGGAATTCGAACTGGCGGTCGTCGCCGGCCAGCTCGAGGATGGTCGCGACCGAGAGCGCGTTGTGGGTGGCGAATTGCGGGAACAGCCGCGGCCTCAGGGACAATAATTGCCGGGCGCAGGCGACATAGTTGAGATCGGTCATCGCCTTGCGGGTGAAGACCGGATAGCCGTCGAGGCCGCGCTCCTGCGCGCGCTTGATCTCGGTGTCCCAATAGGCGCCCTTCACCAGCCGCACCATCAGCCGGCGTTCGTACTGGCGCGCCAGCCCGTCGACATAGCCGATCACGGCGCTGGCGCGCTTCTGGTAGGCCTGGATCGCGAGGCCGAAGCCGTCCCAGCCTGCAAGCGAGGGGTCAGCGAGCGCGGCTGCGATCACATCGAGCGAGAGCTCGAGCCGGTCGGCTTCCTCCGCATCGACGGTGAAGTTCAGGTCATACGCCTTGGCCTGTCGCGCCAGGTCGACCAGGCGCGGCACCAGCTCCGTCATCACGCGGCCGTGGCTGACCGCTTCGTAGCGCGGGTGCAGCGCCGACAGTTTCACGGAAATGCCGGGGCGGTCGGGCAGCGGCTTGTTGCCGGCCGATCGGCCGATCGCTTCGATCGCACTGGCATAGGCCTTGAAATAGCGGTGCGCGTCATCGGCGGTGCGGGCGCCTTCGCCGAGCATGTCGAAGGAATAGCGCGGCGCATGGGCCTGCGCGGCGTGCGCATGGGCCCGCGCGAGCGCCGCCTCGATGGTCTCGCCGAGCACGAAGTGGCTGCCCATCAGCCGCATCGCCTGGCGCGTGGCGGCGCGCACCGCCGGCGCGCCGAGCCGCTTGACCAGGCGGCCGATCGTGCCGTCAGGGGTTTCGCCCGGCTGGATCACCCGTGCCGACATGCCGAGCGCCCAGGCCGAGGCATTGACCAGGAACGCGCTCGACTTGGTCTCGTGATGGATGAAATCGCCTTCGCCGAGCTTGTCCTCGATGAATTGATCGGCGGTGCGGGCATCCGGCACGCGCAGCAGCGCTTCCGCGAGCACCATCAGCGCCAGCCCCTCCTTGGTGGAGAGCGCGAACTCGCGCAGCATGTCCTCGACGCCACCGAGCCGGTCGTCGTTCTCGCGGATCGCCTCGATCAGGCGCGTGGCGGTGCGGTCGATGCGGGCGTCCTGCGCGGCCGCCAAGCGGCTGCTGCCGAGCAGCGGCCCGGCAAAGGCGCGGTCATCGGGAGCATAGGGCGCGCTGAAAGGCTCGGTTGTCATGGCCGGTGCCGGAATCGTTTCGGCGCCCATCTTGCCGCTCCTTCCCGAGAATTTGAAGTTCCCTGCTGTTCCGGGCGAAGGCTGGGGCGCGACCCGGCTCTTGGCACTGCGCAAGGCCTGCGATAATTTTCGCAGCCACTTCGGACGATGGGAATAGCGGGGCGGAATGACGGGCAGGGAATGGATCGCAGGACCCCGCAAAGGCGTGGCGCTTTGCGGGCTGGGTGCCGCACTGTTGGCCGGCGTGGCCTGTCCCGCAGCCGGCGCCGAACTGACCGAGCCGCAGGCGGCGCTTTACACGACGGTTTCGATCTATCCGCCCGACGCCAGATCGATGACAGTTTGCTACGGCTTCGTCTGCCGGCGCCGCGAAATCCTGGATTTCACGGCGGCCGACCGGGTGGCGCTGACGAAAATCATGGCGGCGGGCCGCGCCTCGGCGGCAGCCGAGCGGGCCGCCGTGCAGAAGGCCGTGATCTGGTTCGACCGGCGAATGGGGCCAATCCTCGGCACCGACAAGCGGGTCGCCAAGGCGGATTTCCGTTATTTCGATGCCCCGCATAATTTCGATTGCTGGGACACGACCCGCAATACCACGAGCCTGATGCTGGTGCTGCAGGAGTGGGGCCTGTTCAAGTATCACGTGGTCGGCGATCCGCACTACCGCGGCAATACGCTGGTGCTGCAGACCCCGCACAACACGGCCGTGCTGGTCGATCGCGCCACCAAGGTCGAGTGGGCCGTCGATCTCTGGCCCCGGGGTTACCTGCAACCCCCGGATGTGATGCCGATCACGCAGTGGGTGACCGAGGACTGACGCGCGAGGGCTATTATTTTCCGCCGGCGCGAGCGCGCGATGATCACGGCTCACGCCGGCGCAAATGATTTTGATGTTATCGGAAGGTCACAGACGGCGTCCCGGTGCGGGGCCGTGGCCGGTGCGCGATTGCGTGGCTAGACCTTGAGGTTCTCGGCCGAGCTCCTGCCGCGATTGGCAACCTCATCGTACTCGACGGTTTGCCCTTCGTTGAGGGTGGACAGGCCGGCCTTCTGAACCGCTGAAATATGCACGAATATGTCCTTCCCGCCCGAAGCGGGCTGGATAAATCCATAGCCCTTCGTGGGGTTGAACCATTTAACAGTACCTTTAGCCATTACGTCTTCTCCGGAGAGTCAAAAAAATAACAGGCCGCCGATCACCGCCAACCGGCCGGCCCGGCCTAAAAGATACGATGATTGTGGCAACCTTGATAGCGCAAACGTGAGCCCGAGACGGCCGAAACGGCCGACAGGCCGCGCATTTTGGGGGCATTTTGTCGGTCGTCAAAGCAAATGTGATGCCGGCCCCCGGGGGCGGACGGGGCGGTGCCCGTCGTCCCCGAGGACGAAGCCGCAGGCGGCTGATTCAATAGGTGGCGGCGAGGTAGTCGACGATCTTGGGAACGTCGGCGTCGTCGATCGGCGCCCCATAAACCTTGATCATCTTGGTCACCTCGGCCTGCCAGAAGTCCTTCTTGAACTTCTCGCCGCGCGGCTGCGTGCCGACGTAGTCGGCGGAATGGCAGGCCGTGCAGTTGTTCTGCACCACCTCGAGGTTTGGCCCCGGCTTGAAGACCACATTCTCCTCGGGAAGGCTGTACGAGATCGGCGCCGCCTGGCCGCTGGCCAGACCGAGGGCTACTACAAGGCCTGCGGCCGCGCCAAGGCCGGCCAGCGCGAGGAGGGATGAGCGTCGCATGGTCATTCTCCTCACGCTGCGGTGACGCGCACGGTTTCGACGACGTTGCGCAGATAGCCGGCCGGATTCCAGCGCGGCTCCATCGGCTGCGTGTCGCCGCCATTGCTGGTGGCGCGAACCTTGAGCTCGCTCGTGCCGGACGCGAGCTTCACCGGCAGCGTCCATTCCCGGAACGAGTATTTGCCGAGATCCTTGCCGAGCTTGGCCTGCGTCCAGCTCTTGCCGCCGTCGGTCGAGACCGCGACCTCCTTGATGCCGGTGCCGCCGTCGAAGGCGATGCCCTTCAGCTTCAGTGTGCCCGGCTTCATCTTGGCGCCATCGGTGACGTTGGTGATGAACGAGCGCACCGTGAAGCGGTTGATCGGAATGGTCGCCTTCGGCGCGGTGCCGGGGTCGACACAGTTGCAGGGCGTGTCGGGTATCCGGTAGGCCGACTTCATCCAGAAGCCGTCGAACACGCTGTCGATGACGGTGATCTCGTTGAGGTGCTTCACCCAATAGGTGCCGTAGAAGCCGGGCACCACGAGGCGCAGCGGAAAGCCGTTGAGAACCGGCAGGTCGTCGCCGTTCATGCCATAGGCCAGCATCACCTCGCCATCGCGGGCGTGGTCGATATCGAGCGCCTTGACGAAGTCGGGCGTCTTGTCGCTGACCGGGCCGTCCATGCCGCTGAAGGTGACCTGCTTGGCGCCCGCCTGCACGCCGGCCATGTCGAGCACGGTCTTCAGCGGCACGCCGCGCCAGCGCGCGTTGCCCATCGCGCCGTTGGCGAGCTGGCCGCCGGCGACGCGCGGCTCGAAGAAGCCGCGGCTGTTGCCGGAGCACTGGTTGACTGCGACGAGCTCGACCGCCTTGAGCTTCCTGATGTCCTTGAGCGACAGCTTCAGCGCGCGATCGACCTTGCCCTTGATCTCCACCGTGAATTTGTCGGGATCGATGTTGTAGGGAACGTCGGCCAGATGATAGCGGACGAAGAACGCATTGTTCGGCGTGATCGGGCCGTCATTGAAGATGTGGAACGGCGTCTCGAGCTGCGGCGGGCGGCTGGTCAGCCGGATCATCGGGCGCTTCTGCGGGTATTGCACCAGCGGCCGTTCGCCGTTGCCAAACGGCAGTGTCGCCGTATCCAGCGCCAGCGCCCTGGCCGGTCCGAGGCCCGCGGCGAGCGCCGTCAGGCCGGCGCGCTTCATCCATTCTCTTCTGTCGAGCATTCAGCTTCCCCCGAAGCATTCCTGTTGAGCCGGTCATCACCGGCTTACTAACCGCAATACGCGGCGCATATTCCCCAACGCAAACGGGTGCCCGCTGCGGTGGAGAGGATGCAAGGCCCACATAGCCGCATTGGCGGCATCGAAGTCAAATCATGCTTTCGGCCCATGTTTTGCATTGCAGCAAGCGCGTGCGTGCGAGCGAGGTCAGGCCGCGATCGGGTCCGCCTTGTCGAGCAGCGCCGCCAGCGTCCGCGCGTCAGCGACGGTACGCAGCACCATCGGCTCGTCGCGGCCGCGGATCGCCACTTCCTGCTGCGGCAGCGCGTCTGCGGCAAGACCTGCGGTAACGCGCACCTCCTCGGAGAGGATTGCCTCGCAGCCGAGCGTCTTGGTCAGCTCCTGCAGGCGGGAGGCGACGTTCACGGCGTCGCCGAGCGCGGTAAAAACCATGTGGTCGCGATAGCCGATGTCGCCGACGATCACCTCGCCGCCATGGATGCCGATGCCGAACCGCATCGGCTCGCGCAGGTCGTGGCCGAGGAACTGGTTGAGCTCGTCGATGTTGGCTGCGATCGCGGCGGCTGCCCGCAGCGCCTGCCGGCAAGCGTTGCGCGCGGTGGTGGATAGCCCGAACAGCGCCAGCATGCCGTCGCCGACGAACTGGTTCGGCTGGCCGCCATTTTCGATGACCGCCTGCGACACCGCGGCGAGGAAACGGTTGACGATGAACACGGTGTCGAACGGCAGCCGCTTTTCGGCGAGGTGCGTCGAGCCGCGCATATCGACGAACAGGCTGACCAGGTATCGTTCCTGGCCGATCCGCGCCGGGTGCGAGCCGGGCGCATTGGCGGCGGTCACTTGCGGCGTGAAGAGCTGGAAGAAGGAGAGGTCGGCGGCGGGCCGCAACTGGCACGCGAGCCGGATCGCGGGATCGGAGGAGCCGACGCGCGCGAGCACGAAGGCCTCGCGCTGCGACGGCTGCGGCAGTCCGCTGCAATCGCCGATGATGCGGATCCGGCAGGTCGAGCAGCGCGCGCGGCCGCCGCACACGCTGGCATGCGGGACATTGTTGCGCAGGCTTGCTTCCAGCACGCTGAGGCCCTTGGGGACCCGCACCACCCTTCCATTGCCGTAGGACA
Source organism: Bradyrhizobium sp. NP1 (assembly GCF_030378205.1). Lineage (NCBI taxonomy): Bacteria > Pseudomonadati > Pseudomonadota > Alphaproteobacteria > Hyphomicrobiales > Nitrobacteraceae > Bradyrhizobium > Bradyrhizobium sp. NP1. The sequence continues at coordinate 6,697,052 of NZ_CP127385.1, read as the reverse complement.
GCGTGATCATGCTGCCGCGCCGCTCCATCAGCGCGCGGGCGCCGCGCGCCAGCAGCACGACCGCGACCAGCCCGAGATAGCCGATCAGGAAATCGTCGGCGATCGTCTCGAGCGTCGTCTGTTGCGCCGGCGTGCCAACCTGCTGCGGCGACAGGTTTGCGTCGCGCCAGGGTGCATTGGCGCTCTCGGCGATCACGGTGCGGCCGGCCTGATAGACGCCGAGCAGCGCCAGCGTCGGGATCAGCACCGCGAGCGCCAGCAGGAAGGGCGCGGCCTTCGGGTAGAAGCTCCGCATCCGGAGCCAGAAGTGCAGGCCGATGCAGCCGTGCACCCAGGCGATGACCAGCACTGCCGACATCTTCCAGGCGTTGAACGGCACGCCGACGAAGAACGCGTAGAGTTCCTGCGGGTAGAGTTTCTGATTCTCGAACAGCGCGTGCGCCAGCCGCGCGCCGATGATGTGGGAGGCGACCAGCGCAGGCACGCTCAAGCCCAGCACGAGCTGCAGCGGCTCGATCGCCCGCCAGCGGAATTCGCGCCGCTGATAGAGTGCCCAGATGCCGAGCCCGCTGTGCAGCAGGATGGCCGTGTACAGCACGATCGAGACCGGCAGAAAGCGCCAGAACAGGGTGTGGATGCGAACGCCGTCGGCAAGCGCATCCAGCGAGATGTTGCCGAGCGCGTGATTGAGGAAATGGCTCACCAGGTAGGAAAACAGCACGACGCCGCAGGCGAGCCGGACCTGCCGCAGCCCGATCCCGCGGAGCGTTCGGGAAACTCGTTCGTTCAGGCGGGCGGGGCGATTCATGGAATAATTATCTGCGATGCAAGCGCTTTATTCCACTTCAAAAGCGCCGGTCATGGGAGCCATCGAAAGGCGGCGGCCGAGTTGACACCCGCATGGCAGTCGGTGAGAAAGCGCCGTGCCGCCAGCCGCTCCCGAAAACCTCACCAAGCCGGACGATTCCTCGCGCCGGGCCTTGATCGTCGCGCTCGTCATTGTCGCGGCGATGACGCTCGTGAGGGTTATCTATGCCGGCGTGACCGAGTTGCGCACCGACGAGGCCTATTACTGGACCTGGTCGAAGGAGAGCGCGCTGTCGTTCCTCGACCATCCGCCCATGATCGCGTGGTTCATCCGGTTCGGAACCGCCATCTTCGGCGACACCAATCTCGGCGTCCGCCTCGCCGGCCTGCTTGCCATGCTGGTGACGCAGGCGCTGCTGGCCGACATCGTCCGCCGCGTCACGCACGACCTGCGTGCGGTGGTGCTCGCCGTGCTGATGCCGGAGGCCGCGCTCTATTACGGCCTGCTGATGGCCAAGGTCGCGCCCGACACCGCGCTGATTCCGTTTGCGACCGCGATGCTGTGGTCGCTGGTACGGCTTGCCGAAAGCGGCAATCCGCGCTGGTGGCTGGCCGCGGGGCTGTTCGGCGGGCTTGCGCTGCTGTCGAAATTCACCGCGGTGATGCTGCTGCCGGCGATCGCCGCGTTCATGCTGGTGCCGGACTGGCGCCGCCGCTGGGTCCTCAGTCCCTATCCTTACGCAGCGGCGCTGCTCGCTGTTGTCGTGTTCCTCCCGGTGTTGATCTGGAATGTCCAGCACGACTGGGCCTCGTTCCGCTTCCAGTTCGTGCGCGCCTCCGCCACCCATGACATCTCGCTGCGCACGCTCGGCGAGTTCCTGAGCCTGCAGTTCGGCCTCGTCGGGTTCGTGCTGCTGCCGGTCGTGCTGTTCGGCACGGCGTTGACAGCGTGGCGCGGCTATCGCGCGCGCGAGCCGGTCGCGATCCTGCTGTCGACTGCGGTGCTGGTCCCGTTCGGCTATTTCCTCTGGAAGTCCTTGAGCCTGCGGGTCGGCGATACCTGGCCGATGTTCCTGTGGCCGGCCGGCATTGCCGCGACCGCGATCAACATTTCGTTGATGCCGCGTGAAGGCTGGTCGGCGGGACTGGTGAGGGCGACGCGCGGCTGGGCCAGGATCGCTGTTGTCTCGGGCATCGGCTTCGTCGTGGTCGTGTTCCTCTATTACGTCGCGGCACCGTGGAACCTGATCGGGCGCACCGACCCGGTTGGCGGTGAGGCCGGCTATCAGGCGGTCGCCGCGCGCGTGGAAAACGAGTTGCGGAGCACGGGCGCGAGCTGGATCGCGACCACGGACTATCGCACCTATGCGATGCTGCGCTGGCACTTCAACGGCCGCGTGCCGGTGGTCCAGATCAACGAGCGCGGCCGCTTCCAGGATTTTCACGATCCCGGCGTCGACCGCATCGCCGGCCATCCCGGCCTCTATGTCGGCCGCGAGCCCGACAATCTCGGCCCGATCTGGTCGGCCATTCCCGCCGGCCGACAGCCGCTCGGCCGCATCGACCGGGTGTGGCGCGGCGTGGTGATGGATACTTACGTGCTGGAAAAGCTGACCGGCTGGACGCCGGAACTGTCGCCGCCCAGGGATTCGCCGCTGTTCCGCTGGCGCGTGCTCGCCTAGTTCTCTTCCGCGTCCTCGCGCTTGCGCAACAGATCCCGCGCGAGATCGGCGAGCACCGGCCGCGGCAGCGCCGTGAACGGCAGCGGCCGCGTCACGTCAATGGCGGCAAGCCCGAGGCGCGCGGTGAGCAGCCCGTTCAGGATGCCTTCGCCGAGGCGCTGCGAGAGTTTCGCCGCGATGCCATGGCCGAGCATCTGCTGCACCACGCTGTCGCTCGCCGCCATGCCGCCGGTGATGGCGAGATGGGCGACCACGTGGCGCAGCAGGCGGATCATGCCGAGCGCACCCGGCCGGCCGCCATAGAGCCGCGCCAGCTGCCGGATCAGCCGCAGCGACGCCACGAACACGAACAGCACGTCGATCGCGGCGCGCGGGCTCACCGCCGTCACCACGGAGACGCGCTGCGCGGCCACCGACACCAGCCGCCGCGCCTCGGCGTCGAGCGGCGTCATCAGTTCGCGCTCGGCGAGCCGGATCATATCGGCGCCGTCGATGATGTCGTTGGCGTGGTCCTTCAGCGCGGCGCGGGCGCGCGCCAGCTGCGGATTCTGGTGCGCGAGCTGCAACAGGTCGTTGACGACGGCGCGGCTGGCGGCGCGGTCGTCGCTCGCCAGCACGTCGAGCGCCCGCCGATGCAGCTTCTCGATGGTGGCAAGCCGCATCAGCCCGAAGGTTTCGCGCGCGACGATCGCGGCCAGCGCCAGCGCGGCGAGAACCGCGAGCGCGAGGCCGAGAATGCCGAGGCCTTCGCTGCGCGCGAACAGGTCCTCGACCAGCCTGGCGACGCCGAGGCCCGCGCCAAGCAGCACGAGTCCTCCCGTCGCGGTCCAGAACAGCGTGCCCCAGCGGAAGCCGCGGCGCGCCGGCACCGGCGGGGCATCAACCGGAACAGGCAGCGCCGGCTCGGGTTCGGGCGTGATGCGCACCGTGCCGCGGCCGGCGCGGGCGTGCTCGTCACCGTCGACGACGACCACGCCGGGATCGTCGAGGCGGAAGGTCGCCGGCCGCCGATGGGTCTTGTCGCTCATTGCAGTCGGTCTCCGATCAGAAACTGCAGCGCCCGGTCAAGGCGGATGTGAGGCAGCACGGGCTCGCCGTCGCCATCGCGTTCGAGCGCCGGCGGCCGGAAACGCAGGAAGCGGAAGTCGCTCTCGCCCGCGCCGGTCGAGGAAAGGCCGCGGAAGGCATCCTCGCCGCCGAACAGCGTGCCGGCGTCGGCCGGCAGGTCGCCCGGAAAGGTCGCCACTTCCGTATTGCCGTCGAACGCCTCGCCGCCCGCGGTTTCGCCGGGCGCCGGGGTGCCCAGGATCGACGGCAACCGGTCGCGGCCGCGCGCGACCATCGCCTCGCGCGTGGCGCGCACGGCGGCGAGCGCCACGACGTCGATCGCGGCTCCGCTGGCCTCCGCGCGTCCGGCCGCGCTTGCGACCGCGCGCCGCAGCACGGCCTCGAGCCGGTCATGGCTCTGGTGGTGCAGATGGTCGGCCTTGGTGGCGGCGAACAGGATGCGGTCGATCCGCGGGCGGAACAGGTTCGCGAGGAAGCTGCTGCGGCCGACCCTGAAGCAATCGAGGATGCCGGCGAGCGCCGCTTCGAGATCGTGCAGCGCCTCGGGGCCGGAATTGAAGGCGGACAGCGCATCGACCAGCACGATCTGGCGGTCGAGGCGAGCGAAATGATCGCGGAAGAACGGGCGCACCACGATGTCCTTGTAGGCCTCGTAGCGGCGCACCATCATCGCCCACAGCGAGCCCGACGGCGCCGTGCCGTCGGCCGGCACGTCGAGCGGGGCGAAGGTCAGCGCCGGCGAGCCCGCGAGATTTCCCGGCATCAGGAAGCGCCCGGGCGGCAGCAGGCTCATCGCGAAACGCTCGTCGCGGCAGGCGCGCAAATAGTCGGTGAAGAGCTTTGCCGCGGCCAGCGTCGCCTGCTCGTCCTCGCGGCCCTCGGCGTCGAGGCCCGCAAGCGCCGCGTGCCAGGCGGCCGCGAGATGCGCGCGCGGCTTCTCGCGCGACAGCGCCAGGCTTTCCGCCGACCATTGTTCATAGGTCTTGTCGAGCAGCGGCAGGTCGAGCAGCCATTCGCCGGGATAGTCGACGATGTCGAGCGTCAGGGTGCGGTCGGCGCCGTTCTGGCGCTGATAGTCGATCACGAGCCTGAGCTCGCTGATGTCGACGGTCGAGTTCGGCCAGCGCCGCTCCTCGGTCAGGGCGCGGACATGGTCTTCATAGGCAAAGCGCGGCACGGCGTCATCAGGCTGCGGTTCCAGGCGGGCGCGGGCGATGCGCCCGGAGGCATAGGGCTCGAACACCGGGAAGCGGCCGCCGCGGATCAGGCCGTGGACCAGCGCGGTGATGAATACGGTCTTGCCGGCCCGTGACAATCCCGTGACGCCAAGCCGCACCGTCGGATTGAACAGGTGCTCGCCATAGTCGAGCAGCGCCCGCGCCGACAGCCGGGCTTCTTCAAGAATGTCCTGGAAAGTCGGGGGCATGCGGCGGGGAAGGTCCGGCGTCAGAAAGGGCAAAATCGTTCAAAAGGTGGCGATTAATGGAACGAAATCAAGCTTCACATTTTGGCCCGGTTACGGGGCGAAGGAGCACGTTCATTGACCCTTCATGGTGTCCGTTCTATCGCTACGCAAAATCAATCCGGCTGGATCGGCATGAGCGTCTTCAAACTGAAACAGTTCGCCTCCACCTCCGTGCATGCGGCAGCCGACGCGGTCGGCTGGAACTATGACCGCGCCGAGATCATCGCCGACGGCGTCGTGCATGTCGTCGGCCTCTGTCTCGGCCTGATCGCGGCCAGCGTGCTGGTGGTGCTCACGGCCATCTATGCCAGCGCGCTCGACATCGTCGTGGTCTCGATCTACGTCGCCGGCCTGCTGTCGATGCTGGGCCTGTCCGCGAGCTACAATCTGTGGCCGGTGTCGCGCACCAAATGGATCCTGCGCCGCTTCGACCATTCGGCGATCTATGTGCTGATCGCGGCGACCTACACGCCCTTCATCGTGGAACTGAAGGACAGCATCTTCGCCATTGCGCTGCTGATCGGCGTGTGGTGCGTGGCGATCTTCGGCATCGTGCTCAAGCTGCGCTGGCCCGGGCGGTTCGACCGGCTCTCGATCGGGCTTTATCTCGCGCTCGGCTGGAGCGGCCTGATGCTGTACCATTCCGTCGTGACCGCGCTGCCGAGCACGGCGCTGGGGTTCGTGGTCGCTGGCGGCGCGCTGTACAGCCTCGGCGTGATCTTCCACGCCTGGCGGCGGCTGCGCTTCCAGAACGTGATCTGGCACTGCTTCGTGCTGCTGGGTGCGGCTTGCCACTATACGGCGGTGCTCGATATCGTGTTGACCTGACGTTCCTGGTGCGGTGGATTTGACATTCGCTTCAGTATCGCCGCGAATCCATTTGGCGTATGTCAAATCCAAAGCCGCACCGGAATCCGATATTTGCTAGTGTCCCTTTGGTTCTGGCATTCGCAGGAGAGATCGCTGCAACATGATGCGAATGCCAGAACCGGGACACTAGAGAACGGAGGTTGGCGATGCAGGTGACCGGCAAGATCGTGGTTGTCACCGGAGGCGCCAAGGGCATCGGCAAGGCGCTGTGCGAAGCCTTGCACAGGGCCGGCGCCGCCAAGGTGGTGGTCGCCGACATCGATCCGGCGGGGGCGCGCGCGGTCGCCGGCACGCTCGACGGCGCGGCCTTCAAATGCGACGTCGCCAAGGAAAAGGACATTTTCCACCTTATCGACGAGACCGAGCGGCTGTTCGGCCCGATCGACCTGTTCTGTTCCAATGCCGGGATCGGCGGCGGCTTCGATCCGCTCGGGGAGAATGCCGGCGGCACCTCGGACGAGCCCTGGTCGCGGGCCTGGGCCGTCCATGTCATGGCCCATGTCTATGCGGCGCGGCATCTGGTGCCGCGCATGAAGACGCGGGGCGGCGGCTATTTCCTCAATACGATCTCGGCGGCGGGCCTGCTGTCGCAGGTCGGCAGCCCCGTCTATTCCACCACCAAGCATGGCGCCGTCGGCTTCGCCGAGAGCCTTGCGATCGCGCACAAGGCCCACGGCATCAAGGTCTCGATCCTCTGTCCGCAGGGCGTGGAGACCGACATGCTGCGATCCATTCCGAAGGGACCACAATCCGGCGACGGCGACCTGACGCCGGAGCAGGTGGCGAGCGATGCGCTCAAGGGCATCGAGCAGGAGAGCTTCGTGATCCTGCCGCACCCGCAGGTGCTCGGCTATATGCGCAAGAAGACCGAGAACTACGAGCGCTGGATCGGCGGCATGGCCAAGCTGCAGGCGCAAATGCGCGAGGGGCACTGAAAAATTCAAGACCTTCCGGCCTTGCTGGCGTCGAGACGGTAAACGAAGGGCCGCGCCGCTCTAATGCTTCTGCGTGTAGAGCAGCGGCACCGCCGAATCCACCATCACCTCGACCAGGCTGACGCCGGCTTGCGACAGCCCATGCTTGAGCGCGGGCGCGAGCTCGGATGACTTCGTGACGCGCACGGCGTCGCAGCCCATGCCCTGCGCGATTCTGACGAAATCGATGCCGGGCAGGTCGAGGCCAGGCACGTTGCGCACCTGCATCACCTGGCTGAAGGAGCGCATCGCGCCGTAGCCCGCATTGTTGACCACGACCACCGTCAGCGGCAGCTTGCGCTGCGCCGCGGTCCACAACGCCTGGATCGAATACATCGCCGAGCCGTCGCCGATCAGACACACGGTGCGCGCCTCGGGGCTGCCTAGCGCCATGCCGACGGAGGCCGGCAGCGCGAAGCCGAGTCCGCCGCTCGCCATGGTGAAGAAGCTGTCCTGGCCGCGCATCGGCATGAATTTTTGCATTGCCGGACGGTGCGAGGGCACTTCCTCGACCAGTCGCGCATTGCCGGGCATCGCCGCCGACAGCGTATGCATCAGGAATTCGACCGGGATCGGTTCGCCGGATGCGGGAGGCGGCGGCAGCGTGCGGCCGCGCGGCGTCTCGCGCCTTGTTTCCGGCAGCAGCGAAAGCAGCGCCGACAGCGCCGGCTTCATGGTCGCGACGATGGAGGTGCCGACCGGCGTGATCGAGGCGGCCTCGGGATCGTCGGTGAGCTGGAAGATCGCGGTCGGACCGTCGAAGATCGCGGCATGGCCCTCGACATGGAAGGTGAACACCGGCGCGCCGACCACGACCACGAGGTCGTTGTCGCGCAAGGCCTCGGAAATCTGCCCCGGCGATGCCGGCAGCAGTCCGGCGAATTGCGGGTGCCGCTCGGGAAACGAGCAGCGCGGCGAGAACGGGCTCGCCCAGACCACGGCTTTCGCTTTCTCCGCCAGCTTCACCATGCTTTCCACGGCCTGGGCGCGGTCGACCGCGGGGCCGACCACGAAGGCGGGCCGCTTGCTTGCCGCGAGCGCCTCGACGAGCGTGGCCATCGCGTCCGGATCGGCACCCAACTCGCGGCTGATGTGGCGGGCGGCAACCGGCTGCGTCGGCTGCATCCAGTCGTCGATCGGCACCGAGACGAAGGTCGGTCCGCAGGGCGGCTGCATCGCGACGTAATAGGCGCGCGCGATCGCGGCGGGCACGTCTTCGGACCGCGCCGGCTCGATGCTGTATTTCACGTAGGGTCGCGGAAATTCCGCGGCGCGCTCGGCGGAGAGGAACGCCTGCAGGGGCAGGATCGAGCGCGCCTGCTGGCCCGCGGTAATCACGAGCGGCGTCTGGTTGCGATAGGCGGTATAGATGTTGCCGAGCGCGTTGCCGACGCCGGCTGCCGAATGCAGGTTGACGAAGCCGGCATTGCGGGTCGCCTGGGCGTAGCCGTCGGCCATGCCGACCACGGAGGCCTCCTGCAGGCCGAGCACGTAGTCGATGTCGTCGGGCCAGTCGGAAAGGAACGGCAGCTCGGTCGAGCCGGGATTGCCGAACACTTTCTTGATGCCGAAGGCGCGCAACAGATCGAAGGTGGCCTGCTTGACGGTGACTGCGGCGGAAGCGGCTCTGGCGGGTTTGCGGGACAAGATAGTTTGACCTCCAAGTATCGGAACAATGTTTAGCGTATCATCGCCGGCGCGAGAATGTCATCAAGTGGGCATTCGTCTTTCGGCCGGGTCGGTATGCGTCATGAAGGGGCTCACCACGTCGCGGTCCCCTTCATGGTCGGCTGTCCGGCGGCATTCGCGGTCCACAGCTCCATGGACCCGCCATCCTCGTTGGCGTTGATCGAGAACTCGCTGCCCTCGAACAGCGGCTGCACGCCGCGATAGCTGAGCTTTTTGGGCGGCTTGCCGCCGTGTAGTTTCGCCGCGAGCTCCACGATGAAGGCCGCCTGCAGCGGCCCATGGAAGATCAGGCCCGGATAGCCCTCGACCTTGGTGACATAGTCGCGGTCGTAATGGATGCGATGGCCGTTGAAGGTCAGCGCGGAATAGCGGAACAGCAGCACCGGATCGGACATGTGGGTCTCGCGATGCCTGGCCGCCGGCGGGGGCGGGGCGGCCTTCGCCGGCGCAGCGCTCTGGCCCGTCATCTCGCGGTAGACGATGTCCTGCCGTTCGCGGATCGCGATGCCGCGTGTGGTCGTGATCACATGCTCGACCGAGACGAAACAGAGCTGGCCGGTCGAGCCGCTTTTCACGGTCACATCGACGATTTTCGACGTGCGCTTGGCTTCATCGCCGACCCGCAACGGGTCGAGGAATTCGATCTCGCCGCCGGCCCACATCCGGCGCGGCAGCGGCACCGGCGGCAGGAAGCCGCCGCGGGTCGGATGGCCGTCCGGTCCAAGCTCCGACATCGGAAACACCGGCTGCGCCAGGCACCAATGCACGGTGAAGGGCGCAGCATCGCCCGTCTTCGGCTCGCCGATCTCCTGGAACAGCGTCGCGCGCAGGCCCTTGACGAGCTGCGCCGTGACGATGTCGGAAGCCTCGGTGGTGCGGCCGATCCACTTGCGCAGATGATCGAGGTCGAGCTTGTCGGTCATGAGGTCTTCCGGGCGCGGGGCGTCTCGTTCAAATCCCTGTGGTCGCCGATCGCGGGAACCGCACCATAGCGCCGCGCTTCGCCGACGAAAATCGCGGCCGGCGCCGGGTAGGACACGGTGCCGTTCGGCGTGTCGACCGCGATGCGCCGCAGATGCGGATGGTGCGACAGGTCCGCCATGGTGTTGACCTCGGCAAAGGCGATGTCGGCGTCCGCCAGCCGCGCCAGCAGCTCGTCGCGCGTCATGCTGGCGAAGGCATCGCCGACCGCCTTGTCGGTCAGCGCGCGGTTTTTCACCCGCTCCACCATGTTGGCAAAGCGGGGATCGCCGGGCAGGTCAGGCCGGCCCAGCACGTCGGCGCAAAGCTTCTTCCATTCCCGCTCGCTCTGGATCGAGATCAGGATCTCCTTGCCGTCCTTGGAGTGGAACACGCCGTAGGGCGCGATCGAGGGATGGGCAAGCCCGATGCGCTGCGGCGGCTTGCCGTCCTCGGAATTGAGCAGCGGCACCGTCAGCCAGTCGGCCATCACGTCGAACATCGAGATGCGGATGTCGGCGCCCTTTCCGGTGCGGGTGCGCGCGAACAGCGCCTCCAGGATCGAGGCGTGTGCGGTGGCGCCGGTCGCGATGTCGACGATGGAAAGGCCGACGCGCGAGGGCCCGTCCGGTCCGCCGGTGATCGAGGCAAGCCCGCTCTCGGCCTGGATCAGCAGGTCATAGGCTTTGCGGTGGGCATAAGGGCCCTCGTCGCCATAACCCGAAATCGTGCAGCAGATCAGTGCCGGATAGTCCTTGCGCAGGCGTTCAAGCGAAAAGCCGAGCTTGTCCATCGCGCCGGGCTTCAGGTTCTGCAACAGCACGTCGGCGCCGGCGATCAGCTCTTCCAATGCGGCGCGACCTTCGCTGCTGGCGAGATCGACGACCACGGACTGCTTGCCGCGGTTGAGCCAGACGAAATAGCTGCTCTGGCCGCGGGCGGCGGCATCATAGCCGCGGGCGAAATCGCCCTCCGGCCGCTCGACCTTGATCACCTCGGCGCCGGCATCCGCCAGGCGCGACGAGCAGAAGGGTGCAGCGACCGCCTGCTCGACGGCGATGACCCTTATTCCCTCCAGCGGCAACATGGCTGGCCTTTCAGTAGGAGCGGGGCATGCCGAGCACATGCTCGGCGACATAGGACAGGATCAGATTGGTCGAGATCGGCGCCACCTGGTAGAGCCTCGTCTCGCGGAACTTGCGCTCGACGTCGTATTCCTCGGCAAAGCCGAAGCCGCCATGGGTCTGCACGCAGGCATTCGCCGCCTCCCAGGAGGCGTCGGCGGCGAGCATCTTGGCCATGTTGGCTTCGGCGCCGCAATCGAGGCCGGCCTCGTATTTGCGGGTCGCCTCCTTCACCATCAGCTCGGCCGCGCGCATCGACGCATAGGCCTTGGCGATCGGAAACTGGATGCCCTGGTTCTGACCGATCGGCCGGCCGAACACGCTGCGTTCCTTGGCGTAGGCGGTCGCCTTCGCAATGAACCATTTGGCGTCGCCGATGCATTCGGCGGCGATCAGGATGCGCTCGGCATTCATGCCGGAGAGGATGTAGCGAAAGCCCTTGCCCTCCTCGCCGATCAGGTTTTCCGCCGGCACCTTCATGTCGGTGAAGAACACTTCGGTGGTGGAGTGGTTCATCATGGTGCGGATCGGGCGGATCGAGAGCCCCGCCTTCTTGGCCTCGCGCATGTCGACGATGAACACGGAAAGTCCGTCGGTGCGCTTCCTCACCTGGTCCTTCGGCGTGGTGCGCGCCAGCAGGATCATCAGGTCGGAATATTCGGCGCGGCTGGTCCAGATCTTCTGGCCGTTGACGATGTAGCTGTCATTGCCCTCGCGCCGCGCAAAGGTCTTCAGCGACGAGGTGTCGGTGCCCGAGGTCGGCTCGGTGACGCCGAAGGCCTGCAACCTCAATTCACCGCTTGCGATCTTGGGCAGCCATTTCGCCTTCTGCGCCTCGCTGCCGTGCCGCAGCAGCGTGCCCATGGTGTACATCTGGGCGTGGCAGCCGCCGCCGTTGCAGCCCGCGCGCTGGATCTCCTCCAGGATCGCGGCCGCCGCCGACAATTTCAGGCCCGCGCCGCCATATTCCTCGGGGATCAGCACCGAGAGGTAGCCGGCCTGCGTCAGCTCGTCGACGAAGGCGGAAGGGTAGGTCATCTCGCGATCGAGCTTGCGCCAGTATTCGCCGGGGAATTGCGCGCAGAGCTTGGCGATGGCGTCGCGGATGTCGGAATGGTCGTCTTGCTGTTCTTGTGCGGTCATCGAAACTCGGCCGGCAGGTCAAGGGCGCGCATCGTGGCGGTGCAGAATGCGCAAAGGCGCTCGGGCTTGTCGCCTCCGGTGAAGATCTCGACGGTGGCGACACCGATCGAGCCCGACATTTGCAGGGTTTTGGCGCGCGCCACAAGCTCGGTGCCGTCGGCCGGACTGAGAAAATTCACCTTGAGTTCCACGGTCACCCCGATCCGTCCCTTCGGCAGCCCCGAGGTGATCGCGACACCGGCGGCCTGGTCGGCGAGCGCAGTGATGACGCCGCCATGGAAATAGCCGAAGAACTGGGTGAGGTCGTCGCGGCGCGCGAGCGCGACCTCGGCCTGGCCCGGCTCGACCTTGACGATGCGGAAGCCGGCGGCGGCGCCAAAGCCCTTGGCGTTGACGGCTTCGGCGAGCGAGGGTGGGTTGCGCTCGGTGCTCATGATGCGATCCGCCCGCTAGCCGGGGATACGCACGGGCAGATCCTCGATGCCGCGCACGAAGCTGGAATAGACCCGCTTCGGCTCGCCCACCACCTCGATGCGGTCGAACCGCTTCAGCATCTCCTGCCAGACGATCCGCAATTGCAATTCGGCGAGCCGCATGCCGACGCAGCGGTGGATGCCGAAGCCGAACGACAGATGGATGCGCGGGCGCGCGCGGTCGATGATGAATTCGTTCGGGTTCTCGATCACCTCGTCGTCGCGGTTGCCCGAGATGTACCACATCACGACGCGGTCGCCCTTGCTGATCTTCTTGCCGCCGATCTCGGTGTCGACCAGCGCGGTGCGCCGCATGTGGGCGAGCGGCGTCTGCCAGCGGATCACCTCGGGCACCATGGTGTCGATCAGCGCGGGATTCTCCCGCAGCTTCTTGAACTGGTCGGGGTTCTCGTTGAGCGCGAGCACCGAGCCCGACATGGTGTTGCGCGTGGTGTCGTTGCCGCCGACGATGAGCAGGATGATGTTGCCCATCAGGTTGTCGGGGTCCATGTGGCGCGTGGCCTCGCTGTGCGCCATCATCGAGATCAGGTCGTTGCGCGGCTCGGCATTGACGCGCTCGTTCCACAGGCGCGCGAAATATTCGCGGCACTCGTCCATCTCGCGCCGGCGCTCTTCGGCCGATTCCACGATGCCGCTCTTGGGCAGCGCGGTCGAGACGTCGGACCAGCGCGTCAGCTTGCGCCGCTCCTCGAACGGGAAATCGAACAGGGTGGCGAGCATCTGCGTGGTCAATTCGATCGAGACCTTTTCCACGAAGTTGAAGGTCTCGTTGCGCGGCAAATTGTCGAGCACCTTGGCCGAGCGCTGGCGGATCAATTTCGCCAGCTCGTCCAGATGCGTCGGCGTGAACATCGGCGCCACGGTCTTGCGCTGGTCGGCGTGCCTGGGCTGGTCCATCGCGATGAAGCTCGGCCAGTCGTAGCCGGGCGGGGCGTCCTTGATCGAGATGCCGCCGAGCGCCGCGTCAGACGAGAAGATGCCGTGGCTGGTGTCGACATGCATGATGTCGTGGTATTTCACCACTGACCAATAGGGCTCGATCGGCGCATTGGTGCAGTAGTGCACCGGCTCTTCCTTGCGCAGCCGCTCGAACCACGGCCACAGCGTGTCGTCCTGGAACAGCTTTGGCGCGCCGGGATGGAAATCCTTCAGCGGCGTCGCATACGCCTCCTCGCGCGCGAGGCGCAGGCGCTCGTTGCGGTCGGCCCGGAGACTGGTCTGCAGGTTCATCGGTGATCGTTCCCACGTGTTAAGAGATCAGGCGGCGATACGCACCGGCAGGGTCTCATAGCCTTTGACGAAACTCGAATAGACCCGCTTGGGCGGGCCCGCCACCTCGATATGCTCGAAACGCTTGAGAATCTCTTCCCATATAATCTTCAATTGCAGTTCGGCCAGCCGCAAGCCGACGCAGCGGTGGATGCCGAAGCCGAACGAGAGATGGGTGCGCGGCCGCGCCCGGTCGATGATGAATTCGTAAGCGCGCTCGATCGCGTCCTCGTCGCGGTTGCCCGAGACGTACCACATCACGACCTTGTCACCCTTTCGAATTTTCTTGTCGCGGAATTCGATGTCCTCCAGCGCCGTGCGCCGCATATGCGCCAGCGGCGTCTGCCAGCGGATCACCTCCGGCACGAAGCTGTCGATCAGCGCGGGGTTGTCCTTGAGCTTCCTGTACTGCTCCGGATGCTGGCTCAGCGCGTAGATCGAGCCGGACAGCGTGTTGCGCGTGGTGTCGTTGCCGCCGACGATCAGCAGCACCAGGTTGCCGAGGAAATTCTTCGGGTCCATGTCGCGCGTGGCCTCGCCATGCGCCATCATCGAGAGCAGGTCGCTCCGCGGCGGCTGGTTGATCCGCTCCTTCCAGAGCCGCGCGAAATACTCCGCGCAGGCGAGCAGCTCGGCCTGTTTCTCATCCTCGGTGGCCACCACGCCGCCGGGACCGGGAATCGTGGTCGCGACATCGGACCAGCGCGTCAGCTTGCGCCGCTCCTCCCAGGGGAAATCGAACAGCACGGCGAGCATCTGCGTGGTGAGCTCGATCGAGACGCGGTCGACCCAGTCGAACACCTCGCCGCGCGGCAGGTTGTCGAGGCATTCGGCGGAGCGCTTGCGGATGTTGATGGCGAGCTGGTCGAGATGGGTCGGCGTGAACATCGGCGCCACGGTCTTGCGCTGCGCCGAGTGGCGCGGCTGGTCCATGGCGATGAAGCTCTCGCGCCGGAAATCGGGCGGCGTGTCGCGGATGGTGATGCCGCCGAGCGAGGCGGCCGAGGAGAACACCGCGTGGTTGGTCTCGATATCCATGATGTCGTTGTAGCGGGTGATCGACCAATACGGCCCGAACATGCTGTCGCTGCAGTAATGCACCGGCTCCTCGCGGCGCAGCCGGTCGAAATACGGCCAGAACGTATCGGTGCGGAACAACTCGGGGTCGCCGGGATCGAATTGCGCGAGCGGTGTCGAAAAAGCACGCTCGCGCGCCGCGGCCTGGACGTCCTCGCCCGGATTGATGGTCCCGTGCATGGGCCTCTCCCAGATTGGTTTCGTCCGCCGCTGGCCGGCGGTAATTTTGAGCGAATTACACCCCGGGCTGCCGTTCAGGGCAAGGGCGAGTCGGGGTTGGCGCTCCGGCGGCCGGAGGGCGATACGGAGCCGTATCATTTCCCGTGACAAGCGCGGCGGCAGAGGCTAAGCCTATAGCGAAATTGCAGACGCCAGACTTGCGCGGAGACGCCGGCCATGATCCCCAACGCCTATCGGATGTTCAATTTCGACCTCGGCGAAACCGCCGACGCCATCCGCGAGACGGTCCATGATTTCGCCAGCAACGAGATCGCCCCGCGCGCCGCGGAGATCGACCGCTCCAACCAGTTCCCGCGCGACCTCTGGCCGAAGATCGGCGCGCTCGGCCTGCACGGCATCACGGTCGAGGAGGAGTATGGCGGTTCCGGGCTCGGCTACCTCGAGCACTGCATCGCGGTCGAGGAGATTTCGCGGGCGTCCGCCGCGGTCGGCCTTTCCTACGGCGCGCATTCCAACCTCTGCGTCAACCAGATCCGCCGCAACGGCAGCGACGCGCAGAAGCGCAAATATCTGCCGAAGCTGATTTCCGGCGACCATGTCGGCTCGCTCGCGATGTCGGAGCCGAATGCCGGCTCCGACGTGGTGTCGATGGCGACGCGCGCCGAGAAGAAGGGCGATCGCTATGTGCTCAACGGCAGCAAGATGTGGATCACCAACGGACCCGTAGCCGATACGCTGGTGGTCTACGCCAAGACCGATCCGGCTGCCGGCTCGCGCGGCATCACGGCCTTCCTGATCGAGAAGGGCATGAAGGGATTTTCCACGGCGCAGAAGCTCGACAAGCTCGGCATGCGCGGCTCCGACACCTGCGAGCTGGTGTTCGACAATTGCGAGGTGCCGGAAGAGAACGTGCTCGGCGAGGTCGGACGCGGCGTCAACGTCCTGATGAGCGGCCTCGATTATGAGCGCGCGGTGCTGGCGGCGGGCCCGATCGGCATCATGCAGGCCTGCATGGATGTCGTGCTGCCCTATGTGCACGAGCGCAAGCAGTTCGGTCAGCCGATCGGCGCCTTCCAGCTCGTGCAGGGCAAGATCGCCGACATGTACACGACGATGAACGCGTCGCGCGCCTATGTCTATGCGGTGGCGAAAGCCTGCGACCGCGGCGAGACCACGCGCGAGGACGCCGCCGGCGCGATCCTCTATGCCGCGGAGAAGGCGACGCTGGTCGCGCTCGACGCCATCCAGCTGCTCGGCGGCAACGGCTACATCAACGACTATCCCACCGGGCGATTGCTGCGCGACGCCAAGCTCTACGAAATCGGCGCCGGCACCAGCGAAATCCGCCGCATGCTGATCGGGCGCGAGCTGTTCGAAAAGACCGTCTGACGCGTGTTCCGCAAAAAAAATGACGTGGCGGGGAGCTGGCCGGCCATGACGAAAAGTGAAGCATTTCCGGTTGCCGCGCAAAGCGCTGGAAAGCGTTAGCGGTATCTTCACTCAGCCTTTGGGTAGCCTTCCAATCCGGGTGGTCACGGGACCGACAAATCTCTAATCTATGGTTTCGTCGAGATTTGTCCGCTCGTTTCGGTTGATTGATCCGGGGGTTGATCCATGGACCAGTTGCGTTGGGAGCCGTTGCATCCGCCCCCACCGCCGTCGCCGTCGCCGCCACCATTGCCGGCGGCGGTCGCGTTTTCCGGCGATCGCGGCGCCTTCTTCCGCCTGGTGAGCCGCGGCGCCGGGCTCGAGCTCATCACTGTCGGCTTCTACCGCTTCTGGCTCGCCACCGACATCCGCCGTCATCTGTGGTCGAACACGCTGATCGACGGCGACGCGGCCGAATATACCGGGCGCGGCCGGGAGCTGCTGATCGGCTTCCTGTTCGCGCTGGCGATCCTGGTGCCGGTTTATCTCGCCTATTTCCTGGTCGGCCTCGAGGTCGAGCGCTTCAGGGCATTCGCCAGCTTTCCGCTGCTCGCGTTCTTCTACGTGTTCGGTCAGTTCGCGGTCTATCGCGCGCGGCGCTATCGGCTCACCCGCACGGTCTGGCGCGGCGTGCGGTTCTGGATGGATGGTTCGGGCTGGGCCTATGCGGGCCGCGCCACGCTGTGGGGGCTGCTGGTGCTGCTGACGCTGGGCCTCGCATTGCCCTGGCGCGAGGCGGCGCTCGAGCGCTACAAGATGCAGCATTCCTACTATGGCGGCCTGCCGGGCGATTTCGACGGCCGCGGCTGGGAGTTCTTCAAGCAGGGCTGGTGGATCTGGTTCGCTGGCATCGCCCTGCTGGCCGCGCTCGCGCTCACCAAGTGGATCCCGCCGGCGCCGCTGCTTGCGGTGGTCGCAGCGCCGTTCCTTTATGCGACCTTCAAGGCCATCGAGTGGCGCTGGTGGGTTTCGGGCATCCGGTTCGGCGGCGTTCAGTTCGAATCCAAGCTGGAGTCCAGCGCGCTCGCCGGTCTCTACTGGAAGGTGATCGGCTGGTTCTTGCTGTTCTCGATCGTGTTTCCGCTCTACATGCTGCTCTGCGCGGCCCTGGTCGCAGGCGCGAGCCGGACGGATATCGCGAAGCTGTTCATGTCCGGCCATGCGCAGCAGAGCATACCCATGATCGTGCTAGGCCTCTTGGGCTATCTGCTGCTCATCCTCGCGCTGAACGTCGTGATGCGGCTCTATTTGATGCGCGACGTCTGGAGCCGGGTAGCCGCAACGACGACCGTCTACAACATCGCGGCGGCCGAGAACGTGACCGCCATCGGCGATCTCGCCAGCGCGCTGGGCGAGGGCTTTGCCGACGGGCTCGATGTCGCCGGGTTCTGATCCATGAACGACGTTCCGATGGACGCGGTACCGACGCAGACGAGCGCGGCCGCGCCGCAGGCGTCGGCGATCTTTTTCGACGGCCAGTCGAGCCGCCGGCGGCGTGTCCAGCTCACCTTTACCGACCGGCTCGAGATCAGCGAGGACGGCAGCCCGCCGCTGTTCTGGGACTATGCGGACATCCGGCGCGCCGACAGCCCCGCGGGCACGCTGCGCGTGAGCTGCCAGACTGCACCGCCTTTGGCGCGGCTGGAAATCGCGGATGCGGACCTCTCGGCGGCACTCATCTCGCGCTGCGCCGCGCTCGACGCCAATGCCCATGGCCGCGGCGTTGCCGTCATCGTCGGCTGGTCGCTGGCCGCAACCCTTTCCATCGTGCTGGTGGTTTTGTTCGGCGTTCCCTATGCCGCGGACCGCCTTGCCCCGCTGGTGCCGGCCGGCATCGAGCGGCGCGTCGGCGATGCGGCCAATGTCCAGGTCCACGCGATGTTCGGCGGCAAGACCTGCGGCGCCGCCGCCGGACAGGCGGCTTTCGCGAAGCTCATGGACCGCTTGCGCGAGGCCGCCGAGCTGCCGGGGCCGGTGCAGGCCGCCGTGGTCTCGACGCCCGTGCCCAACGCCTTCGCGCTGCCGGGCGGCAGGGTCTATCTGCTAAGCGGCCTGCTGGCGCGGGCGGCGAATGCCGACGAGCTTGCCGGCGTGCTCGCGCACGAGCTCGGTCATCTGAAGCACCGCGACAACATGCGCGAGCTGATCTACAGGGGCGGCACCTCGTTCCTGATCGGGCTATTGTTCGGCGACGTCACGGGCTCGAGCGCGCTGATCTTCGCCTCGCGCTCGCTGGTCACGGCGTCCTATTCGCGCGAGGCGGAGGAGGGCGCCGATACGTTCTCGATCGAGGTGATGCACCGGCTCGGCCGCCCGGCCAGTGCGATGGGCGAGCTGATGTTTCGCATCACGGGCAAGGAGGTCGACAAGACGCTGTCGATCCTGGCGAGCCATCCGCTGAGCGAGGACCGCCTGCAGCGGATGCGCGCGGCGGATCGTCCGGTCAGCGGACCGCCGCTGCTCAATGCGGACGAATGGACCTCGCTGAAGGCGATCTGTGGCGGCGGGAATTAGCGCGTCACGGCGGCAGCTTGTTCACCTTGGCGATCCACGCCCGCACGTCACCCAGCACCTCCGGCAGCACCGCGCGAACCTCGGTAACCGTCATGCCGGGCTTGATGCGCGGGTCGTAGAGCAGATTGAGGATGTACTGGTCAAAGACATCGAAGAAACCCATCGAGACCTCGTCGTTGAACATGGTCCAGGGCACGCTGTCGGTGTCGTTGATCGGCCCGAGAGCTTGCAGCAGCTCCTCATAGGCGCAGTCGAGAAACACGAAGTCGCCGTTGTCGACCGTGAGGATGACGTCGGAATGCTCGATCTCGAACTGCTCGTTCTTGCGGAAGCCGGAGAGGCATTGCGGATCGAGCGAGGTCCTGATTTCGCGCGCCCGCTCGCTGCCGTAGAACGCGGTGATGGTCCGATTGAGATCGCGATCGCGCACCAGCGTGACCACCACATTGGCCTCGTCGCGGGTCTTGGCCATCGCGATGTCGAGATGCTGGACGCGCGCGGCGATGTCGGCGACCACCCTGGCCAGTTGCGCCTTGCGGTCGGCGCGGTTGCCGTCGGCGAACACCCGCACCGGGGCGACATATTTGCGGACACGATCGACGCGTCCGGCCAGGTGGAATTCGGCCCCGAATACCGTCTTCATGAAGCCGTCGGTGATCTCGCCGTCGGTGAAGACCTTCTTTTCCGCGCGCTGGCGCTGGGCGATCGCGGGGATTTCACCCCATGCAGCCGATAGTCCGGCAGCAAGCATGAAGGCCGCCAGCGA
Source organism: Bradyrhizobium sp. NP1 (assembly GCF_030378205.1). Lineage (NCBI taxonomy): Bacteria > Pseudomonadati > Pseudomonadota > Alphaproteobacteria > Hyphomicrobiales > Nitrobacteraceae > Bradyrhizobium > Bradyrhizobium sp. NP1. The sequence goes on along the minus strand of NZ_CP127385.1, from coordinate 6,677,542 downwards.
GATGACGGCGATGCGCGGAAGCGTAAGGGGGAGGATGAACATCGGCGCCACGCTGCCGCAACGCTTCGGCCGGTGCAAGCGCGGGCCGGAACGCAGTTGGCCCGGGTGCCAAGCCTAGTTCTTCACCACCACGGTGGTGCCGACGCCGACGCGGTCATAGAGGTCGATGACGTCCTCGTTGGTCATGCGGAAGCAGCCGGAGGACACCGCCTGGCCGATCGTCTCCGGCTCGTTGGAGCCGTGGATGCGATAGAGCGTCGAGCCGAGATAAAGCGCGCGGGCGCCAAGCGGATTTTCGATGCCGCCGGCCATGTGCCCGGGCAGATCGGGCCGGCGTCGGCGCATCTGCGCCGGGGGCGTCCAGCCGGGCCATTCCCGCTTCGCCGAGACGTGGTGCACGCCGCCCCAGCGGAAGCCGTCGCGGCCGACGCCGATGCCGTAGCGCAGCGCCTGGCCGTTGGACAGCACCAGGTAAAGCCGCCGCTCGGCGGTGTTCACCACGATGGTGCCGGGCGCGTAATTCGTCGGGTAGTAGACCGTCTGCCGCGGGATCGGGCTGCCGCCGCTGCCGTGCTGGAAGAAGTTCGGCCCGCCGCCCATGATGTCGCGCATGTCGACGCCCTGGGCGCGTGAGGGCTGGCTGGTTGCCAACAATGCTGCTGCCACAACCAAGAGAGCCAGCGCCCGGGTCATTTTGTTCTCTCGCGAAAAGGTGGATTCTGCCCACAAAAGGAGGCCATATCGGCGGCGATTTCGCAAGTCTCTCCGGCGCGACGGCGCCGCTTTCGGATAGGGCGGTTAAGAAAGCCTCTGCGTACCAGCAATGCCCGTGCCCCCTTTGACTGAGGCCGCGAACAATGATTGATCAGACACTGACAACCGACAATCTCGCCGCCGAGAACGAGCGTGCGAACGGGAGAGGAACGATGAACGGTGCGGAAAGTCTGGTGCGGACCCTGGTCGCAGGCGGCGTCGACGTCTGTTTCGCCAATCCCGGCACCTCCGAGATGCATTTTGTCGCGGCGCTCGACCGCGTCGAGGGCATGCGCTGCGTGCTCGGCCTGTTCGAGGGCGTGGTGACTGGCGCTGCCGACGGCTATTTCCGCATGAAGGGCACGCCGGCCTCGACGCTGCTGCATCTCGGCCCCGGGCTCGCCAACGGGCTTGCCAACCTGCACAACGCCAAGAAGGCGCGTTCAGGCATCGTCAACATCGTCGGCCAGCACGCCACCTATCACATCGGCTACAACGCGCCGCTGACCTCTGATATCGAGGGCCTGGCGCGGCCGATGTCGGACTGGGTACGGACCTCGCCCAACGCCAAGGCGGTTGCCGCCGACGGCGCCGCGGCGATCGCGGCGGCGAAAAGCGCGCCGCCGCAGATCGCAACCCTGATCCTGCCCGCGGACACCGCCTGGAACGAGGCCGACGGTATCGCCAAGGTTCCGCCGCCCGCCCAGCAGCCGGGCTTCTCCTCCGATGCAGTCGCCAAGGCCGCGAAGATCCTGCACAGCGGCGGCACGCAGAACCTGCTGCTCGTCACCGGCAATGCGCTGTCCGAGCGCGGGCTGGCGCTGGCGCAGCAGATCGCCGGCAAGACCGGCTGCAAGGTATTGGGCCAGACCTATCATCCGCGCATGGCGCGCGGCCGCGGCCGCTTCTCGATCGACCGCATCCCTTACGTGATCGAGCAGGCGCTGCCGCTGTTGAAGGATTTCAAGAACATCGTGCTGGTCGAGGCCAACGATCCCATCGCCTTCTTCGCCTATCCGAACAAGCCGAGCGTGCTCAGGCCGGAAGGTTGCGAGGTCCATCGCATGACGGCCTGGGGCGACAACTCGATCGCCGCGCTGGAAGCGCTTAGCGATGCGCTCGGCGCCAAGCCTGCCGACGTCAAGCCGCAGAAGCTCGCGGAGATCGTCAAGCCTACGGGTGCGCTGAACTACGCCACGATCGCGCAGGCGATCGGCTATGCGATGCCCGAGAACGCCATCGTGGTCGACGAGTCCATCACCACCGGACGCGGCTTCTTCCCGCTGACGGCGGCCGCTCGCCCTCACGATTGGCTGCAGAACATGGGCGGCTCGATCGGCTTCTCGACACCGGTTGCGACCGGGGCCGCGGTCGCCTGCCCCGACCGCAAGGTGCTCTGCATGGTCGGCGACGGCAGTGCGATGTACACCATCCAGTCGCTGTGGACCCAGGCGCGCGAGGGTCTCGACGTCGTCACCATCGTGTTCGCCAACCGCATCTATCAGATCCTGCGCGGCGAGTTCGACGGCGTCGGCGCCGGTGAGCCGGGCAAGCGCGCCCAGGACATGCTCAAGCTCGACCGGCCGACCATCGATTTCGTCGCGCTGGCCCGCGGCATGGGCGTGCCCGGCCGCGCGGTGACGACCGCCGACGAGCTCAACAAGGCGCTCGCTGAAGCGGTCGCCGAGCCGGGGCCGCGGCTGATCGAAGTGCAGATGTAGCGCGAAGGCGCGGCGGGTTGGAAGTTGCGGGGGAGGCGACATGCAGACCGAGCTCAACAAGGTCGTCGCCGCGCTCCAGGAATTCTTCGCGCATGAGACGTTTCTGCTCGACAAGGATGTCGGCGAGCGCGCGCTGACCCATCGCCTCGCCGTCTATATCGAGAAGCAGTTCACCGGCTGGGAGGTCGATTGCGACTACGACCGGCTCGGCGAGCGCACGCTGCGGCTGCCGCACGGCTCGATCGTCTCGACCGACGATCACCTCGCCAAATCGATCTATCCCGACATCGTCGTGCACCAGCGCGCCATCCCCAACTGCCTGCTCGCGATCGAGCTGCGCAAGGAGGCCAACCACCAGCCGCTCGAGCACGACCAGCACAAGCTGCGGGCGCTGACCGATCCGCACATCTGGTTCGCCTACTGGATCGGCGTGATGGTGATCCTTTCGCGCAAGGGCGTCGCGTCGTCGGAGGTCTATGTCGGCGGCGTGGTCGACCGCGCGCTGTCGGTCTGGCTCGCCGAGCGGCTGAAGGAAGTGGGGCTCGCCGCGCCGTAAGCGATCAGGCCGCAATGTGCCGGCAGGGTCAGCTCCAGGCAAAAAGGCCGCCCGGGGGCGGCCTTCGAGCACGCTGGCCGTCAGCCTGGCGGCCTACTGCTTCATCGTGTCGTCGCCGGACTTCTTGGCCGACTTCTTCGATTTCTTGCTCGTCTTCTTGCTCATTTTCATGCCCTCGCCCTTGCTCATGGTGTCGCCGCTCTGCGCCGCGGGCGCGGTCGAGCCGCCCGCCTTGTCCTGGGCGAGGACGGGCGCGGAAAGCGCGGAAACAAAGGCGATAGCGGTGATGGCGACAATCAGTTTACGCATGAGATAGACCTCCAAGTTGTGCACCCCGGCCGCGCCTCAACGGAACCGGCCGGAACCGGTTCCCGCATACCGGCCAATTCCGGGATCAGTAATTCGTGAAAGCGCGGGCCATCGATCGGCCGCTTTTTCCCGTCGCCAGCGATGCTGTGGAACTGATTGGCAGGCCGATCGGTTGTCGGTTTGAACCTCGGATGGTCAGGGGAGACCCATCTAGAAGGGGGGAGGCGCGCTGAGGAGGCAGTCATGACCTACTGGCACGATCCGATGGTCGACAGGCCGGACGAAAGCGACGGCGGCTACCTCGCGGGATGGACCATTTCCGGGCTCGCGGTCCTCGGCACCGTGGTTGCGGTCTGGATGTTCGGAATCTGACTGGCGGTCAGGCTTCACATGGCGGCGCGTCGCGCCGCGTGGCCTTATCTTTCGTTACCCAATCGCTTGGCTTCGGCCTCGTTTTGCCGGTCGATGCGGGCCCGGATGTGGGCATAAATATCGCCGCCCAGTTCAGCTTCCACCTGTTCTTTCGAGAAGCCCTGCGCTTCCGCGGCCCGGAGCAAACCTTCGACGAGCCGTTCGACTTCAATGCGCCCCCGCCGCACGCCAAATGATTCGTCAGCGTGAACGCTGTTATCAAGCCAAAAATCAACGAACTCTTTTGCCGTCGCCACGTTCGCTACCTGTCCTTGGTGCGACGATACATCAACGAGATATGGTGCCAAAGCCGGAATTGGGACGCGGGCAAAATCAGCTTGGGACACAGAGGCTTAGGTGCGGACAGTGCCGTTGGCAGCCGCACTGTAAGATTATCTGATATGGACGCGCTTGCTGCCTTCGGCCTGTTTCGCCGTCACCGCCATGCTCATCTGCTATCGCCGGGGCGTGCGCGCTCGGTTCTGTCTACGGATTTCTACAGGGCGCGTGGCCGTTCGGCGTGGTGGAGGCGATCTGGTCGCTTGTGGTTTTGCGGCGCTGGCAACGGGAAGCGAAACATCGCCAAAGTGGCGCGAGCTGAGGCGGCCTTGCTATCGCCAGCCGTTTTGCTCAGCGGCCTGCGCCATCTTGATCCAGTCGTCCGCCAGTAGAAGCCACGCTTCCCTGTCGAGCGGATTTATCGCCAGCCTGGCTTGCCGGTAGCAGCCATCCGCCTGCCTCCGAAAGCGCACGACGCCTTCCGCAGACCTGCCATCCGCATCTTCCACAATGCTGTCCGACAAGATCTATTTGGGGGCTTGCAGTCCGGGGGATGAAACCCACTCGTCGATATGAGCAGCGGTGTCAGCCTGCCGAGCCTTCTGCAATAGGCTGTCTCGGTCCTTGCCCGGCCGCATGGTCTGCGCCTGTTCGCGCAGGCGATGTGCAAGTTCGGAAAGCCGCTCTGGAAACGTTCGAATTTGTTCGAAATGGCGACGCTGCATAGCCGCTTCTCCGCAGTTCGAGGGGGCGGAGAGCACGACGCTCTCAGTCACCGATAGGGGCCATGGCGGAGCGGTGATGCCGGGACTAGGCGCTTCTTACGTGCCCAAGTCTACCTAATTCGTGTTTCGCTCCCACCTGTTGACCCGGTTCTGCCGGCGAATGCCGTCTGGCGCCGATCAGCGGGTTCCAAAAATGCAAAAAGCCCCGCAAAAGCGGGGCCTTTGATGGTGGGCGCACAAGGGATCGAACCTTGGACCTCTCCCGTGTGAAGGGAACGCTCTCCCGCTGAGCTATGCGCCCGGATTGTCGTGCTTCGTCAATGGCCTGGCAAGATTTCGGGCCGAATGAGCAACGTGATCCGTCAGAGCCCGCGATTTACGAAGCGTAAGGTGCCAGTGTCAAGCTGTCTGACCATTGACGGGCGCACCTTGTTGAAGGGCGCCTCGACGCGGGGGGCTTACGCCCCCTGCTGGCGGGCGCGCGAGGCGTGCGCCTGCAGCGCCCGGATGCGTTCGGCGAGCGTGCCGCCCGGCACGGCGGCTGCGTCATTGGCGTTGGCCGGCTTCGGCGTCGCCGGCTCGGCCGCCAGCATGGCCTCGATCGGCGAATTCGGTCCCTCGAGCTGCATCGCCAGTTTCGCCACCTCGGCGGCGATGTCGTTGATGCGCTCGCGCAGCAGCGCATTTTCCATGCGCTCGGTCGCCCAGGAGCTTTCCGCCTGCTGCTGGATCATGTTGAGGTCGCGCTGCAGCTTGGCGCGCTCGTCGCGGGCGAGCCGGAGCTGATCCTCGACCGCCGCCTTCTCGCCGCGCAGCTTCTCGATCAGCGGCGACTTGCCGCCGTTCGTCGCGGCGATCTCGTCGCGCAGCTCCTTGATGGAGCGCTCGGCTGATGTGTTGGCCTGGCGAAGCTGGTTGTTCTCATAGTCGCGCTCGGCGAGAATCTTGCCTTGGGTGGCAAGCCGGCCCTCCAGATCATTGACCCGATTGGACAGCATCTCGGCTTCCTTGACCTGCACGATGAGCTGGCGGTCGAGATCGGTGACGCGCTGGCTCAGATTCTCCACCCGGCCGCGCGCCTCGGCGAGCTCGCGCGAGGCGGTTTCCGAATCCGTGCGCTCCTGCGTGAGCCGGGCCTGGGTGGCGGAGAATTCCTTCTCGGCATCGCCAACGCGGCCCTTGAGCTGCTCGATCTGGACCCGCACCGCCGTCAGCTCGACCTGGCGGCTTTCCGCAGTCATCGAGCGGTCGGCGAGCTCGGTATTGATGCGGCCAAGCTCGGCCCGCTTGTCGGCCAGCGCCTGTTCGGCGCTGCGCAGCGCCGCGGCCTTGTCGTTGAATTCTTCTTCGCTGGCGCGAAGCTGGTCCTTCACCGCCTTCTCGCGCGCTTCCAGCGCGAAAATGGTGGCGTTCTTCTCGCCAAGCTCGATCTTCAGGCGGTTGATGGCGTCGGTCTTCTTGCCGAGCTCGGCGAGCTGGCTCGTGGTCTTGTTCTTGAGCTGGTCGACGCTCATTTCCAGCCGCCGCGCCGACATCGCGAATTCCGCGCGGAGCTGGTCCTTGTCGGCCTGGATCTCGGCCATCGACAACGGCGTCGCTGCCTCGAGCCTGCGGGTGGTCAGCCGCACCGCGCGGTTGTGCACCAGCGGCACGATCATCAGCCCGCACAGCATCGAGACCAGGAAGCCGATCGCCAGATACATGATCGGTTCGATCATGAGCCGTTAACTCCGCCGCTTGAGAAATCGTTAATCACAATGCCACGGCGCGCAGGCAAAATGCCAGCGTCAACGTGAATCGGCGCGAGCGACACAGGCGCACCGCGCCAGGCTTGCGTCAGAACGGGTTCCAGGTCGCCCGTGGCGTATATTTGAGATAGCCGATATTGGCTCCCAGTCGCAGTCCGATGCCGGAGCGGATCGGCACCAGCACGATGTTGTTGGCGGTGAGCGCCGTCATGCCGAAGCCGCCGACGATATAGGCGGAGCCGTCGATGCCGACGAAGCGCTGATAGATCGCGCCGGTCGCGGGCAGGTTGTAGACCAGCGTCATGGTGCGGGCGCCGTCGCCGCCCCAGTCGAAGCCGACCGAGGGCCCCTGCCAGTAGACCCGCAGGTCGCCGGCGTTCTTGGTGTAGAGGGTGCCCTCGCCATAGCGCAGGCCCGCCACGAAGGCGCCCGAGCCTTCCTCGCCGAGCACATAGCCGTTGGGCAGGCCCCACTGGCTGACCGCGCGCTCGATCACCGAGGCGAGGCCGCGCGAGACGTTGCCGAAGAATTTGTGGCCGGCGGAGACCAGCTCGTCCGGCCCGTAGGTGTTGGGGCTGGGCTGGCGTTGCGGCGGCGGCAGCTCCGGCGGCGGCGCCTGCTGGGCGGAAACCGGCACGGTCCAGCACATCAGCGCGGCGAGTGTCACCGCGGCGAGACGTGATGCGAAAGTCATGAAGCTACCCCTGGTATCGAAATTCCGGCCGCCGCCTTAACCCGACGCCAACGTCCACGGCTCTAGGTTGCGTCCAGTTTCCCCTCGACTCGAATGTTATCCGCAGCAACTATGACGGCACAGCGGCAGGAAAGATACCATCGGCGCCTTGGAACGGCCTTTTTAATGCTTCTGGCGGGCTTTTTGGCCACGGCCGGCGGCGATTTCGCCGATGCCGCCTCGACCACCGAGCGGATCGTGATCAACCGTTTCTCAGGGATCGCGATCGAGGGATTCGATCCCGTCGCCTATTTCGTCGAGGGCCGCGCCGAGACCGGGCTGCCGCAGTTCGAGGCGCTCGAGGCGGGCGTGGTCTGGCGTTTTCGCAACGAGGGCAACCGCGCCTCCTTCCTGGCCCATCCGGAGGTCTATGGTCCCCAGTTCGGCGGCTATGACCCGACCGACGTTGCGCGCGGCGTAGCCTTTGCCGGCAACCCGCGCTTCTGGGTGATTGCCGGGGAGCGGCTCTATCTGTTCGGCCGGGAGGCGAGCCGCGAGGCCTTTGCCGCCGATCCGGAAAGCTTCCTGAAAGACGCCGAGGCGCGCTGGCCGAAGCTCGAGCAATCGCTGGCTCAGTAGGGTTCTTGGTCTTGCGATCGGGCAGCGCTTTGCGCGGACCCTTCTCACAATGACGGTTCGGCTGCCGCAGGGTCCCCCCAGGCGACGAAGCCGGGGACGACGAAGCCGTCCACGCGCTGGCCGAATCGCAGCGTCGCGCCGCTCAAGTCGGTGACCTTGCCGCCCGCCGCCGTCACCAGCGCTTGTCCTGCGGCGACATCCCATTCCGAGGTCGGCGCGAGGCGGGGATAGATGTCGGCGGTGCCCTCGGCCAGCCGGCCGAACTTGACGGCCGAGCCGAGCTGCACGCGCACCGCATTCGGCCGTCCCGCGATGAAGGCTTCCGACCTGGCATCAGCGTGCGAGCGGCTCACTGCGGCAATCCAGGGCTGGCCCGGCCCAGGCATTCGCCGCGTGCGGATCGGCTCTGGCAGCCCGATGCCGGCTTCGCCGACCGGCAGCCGTTCGGCGCCGCGGCCGACCAGCCCGCGCCAGATCAGCCCCAGCGCCGGTGCGCCGATGATGCCGACGAGCGGCGTGCCGGCCACGATCAGCGCGAGGTTGACGGTGAATTCCTGCCGCCCTGCGATGAATTCCTTGGTGCCGTCGAGCGGATCGACCAGAAAGAAGCTGCCGGGGAAGGGCGGCTTTGCCGCATGCGTGCGCTCTTCCGACAGCACGGGCAAATCGGGGGCGAGCTGCGCCAGCCCCGCGGCGATCAGGCGGTCGGCGGCGAGATCCGCTTCCGTCACCGGCGAGCCGTCACCCTTGTCGGCGACGTCCATCGCCTGGCGGTTGACGGCGAGGATGGCCGCGCCCGCGCGCGCCACGAGCTCGGTGAGCGGTCCGATCAGCGCGGCCGCCGCCGCGGCGTCGATCAAGCGCGACGACGATGCTGCCTTGTTTGTGGGCGTGATGGGCGGGCGCATTGGCTGTTCGTCGTTCCTTGTAACGGCTGCCTCATGCTGGCCGCGTTCGTGTCCAGAGTGTATCAAGCCTCAAAGCATGCGTGATTCGCTAATCCTGTAAAATTCCGATCCGCCGCGTTGCCCGTCGTTTCTCCAGGGACACCTTCATGTCTGAAACTCCTGCCGGTTCCCCTCCCGACACGCTCGAACTCGCGGCGCTCCTGTGCTCGCGGGTCTGCCACGACCTCATCAGCCCGGTCGGCGCGATCGTCAATGGGCTTGAAGTCCTCGACGACAATCCGAAGCCCGAAGACCGCGATTTCGCCCTCGAGCTGATCCGCAAGAGCGCCCGGACGGCCTCTGCCCGGTTGCAGTTCTGCCGCCTGGCCTTCGGGGCTGCGGGCTCGTCCGGTGCCCAGATCGATCTCGGCGACGCGCTCAACATGGCGCGCGGCCATATCGAGGACGGCAAGTGCACGATCACCTGGAATCTGCCGCGCCTGCTTCTGCCGAAGAACCGCGTCAAGCTGCTGTTGAACATGCTGGTGATCGCGCAGCAGACGATCCCGCGCGGCGGCACGCTGACGGTTGATCCGATCGGCGAGGGCGAGACGATGGGGTTTCGCGTCAACGCGAAGGGGCTCAACGCGCGCCTGCCGCAGAACATCGCCGACCTGCTCTCGGTCAGCCAGCCGCCTTCGGTCGATGCGCATGCCGTGCAGCCCTATTACACGCGGCTGCTGGCGCAGGCTTGCGGGCTGAAAGTCGTGCTCGCGCCGGAGGGCGAGGCAGTGGTGATCAGCGCTTCGTAAACGAACTGCTACCAAACACGGTTAACCAATGCTTGCCGGGCCGCGCGGATTGCCGCGCGGCCGTCTTATCTCTTTGTTGAGGCCGTTCTTTTCCGCTTACTCAACCAAACTTAAACGCTTTGCATAGAAGCTGGCCCGGTTCCAAACGGTGCGCCAATGTCGCGCGCGCCTGTGTACGAAGGCGAGTTTCATGGACGATTTGTTGCGGGAATTCCTGACGGAAACCAGCGAGAGCCTGGACACCGTCGATAATCAGCTGGTGCGGTTCGAGCAGGAGCCGAACAACGCCAAAATTCTCGACAACATCTTCCGGCTTGTCCACACCATCAAAGGCACCTGCGGCTTCCTCGGCCTGCCGCGCCTCGAAGCGCTGGCGCATGCCGGCGAAACCCTGATGGGCAAGTTCCGCGACGGCATGCCGGTCACCGCCGACGCGGTGACGCTGATTCTCTCCTCGATCGACCGCATTAAGGAGATCCTCGGCGGCCTCGAAGCCACCGAGACCGAGCCGGAAGGCAACGACCGCGACCTGATCGACCAGCTCGAAGCCATGGTCGAACGCGGCATGCAGGCGATGTCAGGCTCGGCGCAGCCGATGCCGGCAGGCTCGGTGCAGCCGATGTCCCCGGCGTCGGCTCCGCCGATCGCGCCGGCCGCGCCCGCGGCCTCGCAGGGCACGCTGGTGGAGCAGACGCTGGAGCGTCCGCTGCGTCCCGGCGAAGTGTCGCTGGACGAGCTGGAGCGCGCCTTCCGCGAGACCGAGACCGAGGTCGAGCCGTCGCAGCCCGCTCCCGTCGCTGCCGCGAAGCCGGCTGCCGAAGCGCCGGCCCCTGCGGCCAAGGAAAGGAAATCGGCCGCGAAAAAGTCCGCGGTCGAGGTCGAATCCTCCGACAGCGACCGTGTCGCCAACCAGTCGATCCGCGTCAACGTGGATACGCTGGAGCATCTGATGACGATGGTCTCCGAGCTGGTGCTGACCCGCAACCAGCTTCTGGAGATTTCCCGCCGCAACGAGGACACCGAGTTCAAGGTGCCGCTGCAGCGGCTCTCCAACGTCACCGCCGAGCTGCAGGAAGGCGTCATGAAGACGCGCATGCAGCCGATCGGCAATGCCTGGCAGAAGCTGCCGCGCATCGTGCGCGACCTGTCGAGCGAACTCGGCAAGCAGATCGAGCTCGAGATGCACGGTGCCGACACCGAGCTCGACCGCCAGGTGCTCGACCTGATCAAGGACCCGCTCACCCACATGGTGCGCAACTCCGCCGACCACGGCCTGGAGACGCCGGCCGAGCGCGCCGCCGCCGGCAAGCCGGAGCAGGGCACGATCCGTCTCTCCGCCTATCATGAAGGCGGCCACATCATCATCTGCATCGCCGACAACGGCCGCGGCCTCAACACCGAGAAGATCAAGGCCAAGGCGATCGGCAACGGGCTGGTCACCGAGGCCGAGCTCGAGAAGATGACGGAAGCGCAGATCCACAAGTTCATCTTCGCGCCGGGCTTCTCGACCGCAGCGCAGGTCACCTCCGTCTCCGGCCGCGGCGTCGGCATGGACGTGGTGCGCACCAATATCGACCAGATCGGCGGCACCATCGACATCAAGTCGGTGTCGGGCGAGGGCTCCAGCGTCACCATCAAGATCCCGCTGACGCTCGCGATCGTGTCGGCGCTGATCGTCGAGGCTGGCGGCGACCGCTTCGCGATCCCGCAGCTCTCGGTCGTCGAGCTGGTGCGCGCGCGCGCCAATTCCGACCACCGCATCGAGCGCATCAAGGACACCGCGGTGCTTCGGCTGCGCAACAAGCTGTTGCCGCTGATGCACCTGAAGAAGCTGCTCAAGATCGACGACGGCGCCTCGTCCGATCCCGAGAACGGCTTCATCGTGGTGACGCAGGTCGGCAGCCAGACCTTCGGCATCGTGGTCGACGGCGTGTTCCACACTGAGGAAATCGTGGTCAAGCCGATGTCGACCAAGCTGCGTCACATCGACATGTTCTCCGGCAACACCATCCTCGGCGACGGCGCCGTGATCATGATCATCGATCCCAACGGGATTGCGAAGGCGCTCGGCGCCTCCAGCGCGGCCAGCCACGAGATCGCGGACGAGAACGCCGGCCTGCATGCCGGCTCCGGCGAGCAGATGACCTCGCTCCTGGTGTTCCGCGCCGGCTCCACGCAGCCCAAGGCGGTGCCGCTCGGCCTCGTCACCCGGCTCGAGGAGATCGCGGCCGACAAGATCGAGCTCTCCAACGGCCGCTACATGGTGCAGTACCGCGACCAGCTCATGCCGCTGGTGCAGATGGAAGGCGTCAACGTCGGCAGCCAGAGCACGCAGCCGATCCTGGTGTTCGCCGACGACGGCCGCTCGATGGGGCTCGTGGTCGACGAGATCATCGACATCGTCGAGGAGCGGCTCAACATCGAGGTCGCCGGCTCGTCCGGCCACGGCATCCTCGGCTCGGCCGTGATCAAGGGCCAGGCCACCGAGGTGATCGATGTCGGCTATTTCCTGCCGATGGCGTTCGCCGACTGGTTCAGCCGCAAGGAGATGCGCCCCTCGGCAAGCTCGCAGTCGGTGCTGCTGGTCGACGACAGCGCGTTCTTCCGCAACATGCTGGCGCCGGTGCTGAAGGCGGCCGGATACCGCGTGCGGGTCGCGCCCAACGCGCAGGAGGGGCTTGCCGCGCTGCGCTCGGGGCAGGCGTTCGACGTGGTGCTGACCGACATCGAGATGCCGGACATGAACGGATTCGAGTTCGCCGAGACCATCCGTGCCGATACGCATCTGAACCAGGTGCCGATCATCGGGCTGTCCTCGCTGGTGTCGCCGGCGGCGATTGAGCGCGGGCGTCTCGCCGGCTTCCACGACTATGTCGCCAAGTTCGACCGTCCCGGCCTGATCGCGGCGCTCAAGGAGCAGACCGCCGAGCTGAGCAGGGCGGCGTGAACCAGGCCCGGGATGAACTGAGGATTTCGAAATGACCAGCAAGACCGTAACCAGCGAAGGCACCATGGCCGAATACGTCACCGCCGTGATCGGAGGGCAGTTGTTCGGCCTGCCGATCTCGCGCGTGCAGGACGTGTTCATGCCGGAACGGCTGACCCGCGTGCCGCTGTCGCCCCGCGAGATCGCCGGCGTGCTCAACCTGCGCGGCCGCATCGTCACCGTGATCGACATGCGCACCCGGCTCGGCCTGCCCAGGGCCGACGACGGCAAGACGCCGATGGCTGTCGGCGTCGACCTGCGCGGGGAGTCCTACGGGCTCCTGATCGACCAGATCGGCGAGGTGCTGCGGCTGCCCGACGACAGCCGCGAGGAGAACCCGGTCAATCTCGACCCGCGCATGGCCAAGCTCGCCGGAGGCGTGCATCGCCTCGACGGCCAGCTCATGGTGGTGCTCGACGTCGACCGCGTGCTCGAGATCGCGCCGGAGCTGATGGCCGCTTGACGACGATGCCGGCATGACGCCGGGTCGCATTGGTTGAGGAAACGTCCCCCGTCGGGATGGGAAGCAGAGGCTGAAATGAGAACCTGTCTTGTAGTCGACGACTCAAGCGTCATTCGCAAGGTGGCGCGCCGGATCCTCGAAGGTCTCGATTTCCAGATCGTCGAGGCAGAAGACGGCGAGAAGGCGCTGGAGGTCTGCAAGCGCGGACTCCCCGACGCGATCCTGCTCGACTGGAACATGCCGATCATGGACGGCTACGAGTTTCTCGGCAATCTCCGCCGCATGCCCGGCGGCGACCAGCCCAAGGTCGTGTTCTGCACGACCGAGAACGACGTCGCCCATATCGCGCGGGCGCTGCACGCCGGCGCCAACGAATACATCATGAAGCCGTTCGACAAGGACATCGTCACCGCGAAGTTCCAGGAAGTCGGCCTCATCTGAGTGACCTCGACTGATCCGGCGGCTCCACGGCCATCGGCGTCTTAGTTTGTTGTGCCGCATGACCGTATCTGGTGAGTAATGAGCGTTGCGTTGGTAAATCCGTCGATCCCCACTTCATCGCGGCCGGAGCCGCTGCGGGTGATGGTGGTCGACGACTCCGTGGTGATCCGCGGCCTGATCTCGCGCTGGATCGGCGCCGAGTCCGACATGGTGGTCGCTGCGTCGCTGCGGACCGGGCTCGACGCGGTGAACCAGCTCGAGCGCGTCAATCCCGACGTCGCCGTGCTCGACATCGAGATGCCGGAGCTCGACGGGCTGTCGGCGCTGCCTCAGCTTCTCGGCAAGAAGCGCGACCTCGTCATCATCATGGCCTCGACCCTGACCCGCCGCAACGCGGAGATCAGCTTCAAGGCGCTCTCGCTCGGCGCGGCCGACTACATCCCGAAGCCGGAAAGCACGCGGGAGCCGGGCGCCGCCGAAATCTTCCACCACGACCTGATCCAGAAGATCCGCCATCTCGGCGCCAGGCTTCGCCGCAATAAGCCGGCCATGCCGAGCCCGCCGCTGGCGCCGGCCACGCCGGCGCTGGATCGCAAGCGCGAGATGCCCGTCCGCGCCACGCCGGCGCCGCCGCCATTGACGCGGCGCTCGTTCGGCATGCTGGTGCCGCGGGTCCTGCTGATCGGATCGTCGACCGGCGGGCCGCAGGCGCTGATGACGCTGGTGGCCGACCTCGGCCGGGTGATCGACCGCGTTCCGGTGCTGATCACCCAGCACATGCCGCCGACATTCACCACGATTTTGGCCGAGCACCTGGCGCGCGCGAGCGGACGGCCGGCGCATGAGGCGGTCGACGGCGAGGCCGTCAGGCCCGGCACGATCTATCTCGCGCCCGGCGGCCGGCACATGCGCGTGGTGCGGCACGGCGTTGACGCCGCGATCGCGCTCGACGACGGTCCCCCGATCAATTTCTGCAAGCCGGCGGTCGATCCGATGTTCGTCTCGGCGATCGATGTCTGGCAGGGCGGCATCCTCTCGCTGATCCTCACCGGCATGGGCTCGGACGGCATGCGCGGCGGCAAGGAGATCGTCGCGGCCGGTGGCAGCGTGATCGCGCAGGACGAGGCGACAAGCGTGGTGTGGGGCATGCCGGGAGCAGCGGCCAACGCCGGCATCTGCGCCGCGGTGCTGCCGCTCAACCAGATCGCGCCGAAACTGGTCCGACTGTTCTCTGGAGATCGTTCGTGACGCCGTTGGATTACGAGTATCTGCGCAAGCTCCTGAAGGAGCGATCCGGCCTGGACCTCTCTGCGGACAAGCAATATCTGGTCGAAAGCCGGCTGGTGCCGCTGGCGCGCCGGGTCGGGCTTTCAGGCATTTCCGAGCTCGTGCAGAAGATGAAGGGCCTCGGTGCGGAAACCCTGACCGCTGACGTGGTCGAGGCGATGACCACCAACGAGACCTTCTTCTTCCGCGACAAGATTCCGTTCGACCATCTGAAGGAAACCATCCTGCCGGCGCTGCTGCGCGCGCGCGCCAATCGCCGCACCATCCGCATCTGGTCGGCGGCCTCCTCGACCGGGCAGGAGCCGTATTCGATCGCGATGCTCCTGAAGGAAGCCGGCAGCATGCTGGCCGGCTGGCGCATCGAGATCGTCGCGACCGACCTGTCGCAGGGCGTGCTGGAAAAATCCAGGTCCGGCCTGTTCAGCCAGTTCGAGGTGCAGCGCGGGCTGCCGATCCAGCTGCTGGTGAAATATTTCACGCAAAGCGGCGAGCTGTGGCAGCTCAATGCCGATATCCGCGGCATGGTGCAGCATCGCCAGCTCAACCTGCTGCAGGACTTCTCCCATCTCGGCTCCTTCGACGTCATCTTCTGCCGCAACGTCCTGATCTATTTCGACCAGGACACCAAGGTCAGCATCTTCGAACGCCTCGCAAGGCAGCTCGAGCCGGACGGCATGCTGATGCTGGGCGCCGCCGAATCCGTCGTCGGCATCACCGACGTCTTCAAGCCCTGTCCGGACAAGCGCGGCCTCTACCAGCTCAATCCGGCGCGCGGGGCGGCCGGCGCCATGACGTCCGGGCTGCGGGTGGTCGCGGCGCGCTGAGGCGCGATCTTACAGGATCGCGTGCGGCAGGAAGCGCGAGGTGTTGCCCGTGATCGGGTTCTCGTCCTCGCGGATCGACAGCCCGCACGGGGTGTGATCGATCAGCCAGCTTCCAAGCACCGGATACTGTCCGGCAAAATCGGGCAGCGGCGCCAGCGCCTGGCGTATAAAACCTTCGGCGCCATAGGGGCCCTCTTGAGCGACCAGCGTCGTGCCATGGCTTACGAGCGCGACATTGGCGCCTTCGCGCGAATAGAGCGGCTTGCGCACATAGGAGGAGCCGAGCGAGCCGGCCCGCTCGTCGTCCTCGAAATAGGCCGGCAGCAGATTGGGGTGGCCGGGGTACATCTCCCACAGCAGCGGCAGGATGCCCTTGTTGGAAAGGATCGCTTTCCAGGGCGGCTCGATCCAGCGCGTCGGCGCGTCACGCAGCTTGGCGCCGAACGCGTCGTGAAACATCCATTCGTAGGGATAGAGCTTGAAGGCGAGTGCGATCTCGCTGTCGTCGAGATCGACGAAGCAGCCGTCCTCGCGCCAGCCGATGTCCTCGATGTCGATCAGCGTGGTCGAAAGCCCGGCCTGCGTCGCGGTATCCTCGAGATAGGTCAGCGTGCCCAGATCCTCGCTGACGCCGGTGGTCCCGGTCAGGTGCAGGTGCCTGTGGGGTTTTGCGACCTTCTTCCACGCCTCGATCAGCCGCTCGTGGATCGAGTTGAACTGATCGACGCCGCGCGGGGTGATGCGGCGCTCGGTCGCCTGTTCGAGCCACGTCCACTGGAACACCGCCGCCTCGAACAGCGAGGTCGGGGTATCGGCGTTGTATTCGAGCAGCTTCGCCGTGCCGCGGCCGTCGAAACAGAGATCGAGCCGGCCGTACAGGCTCGGCGCGTCATCGTGCCAGCTTTGCGACAACAGCGGCCAGAACGCTTCCGGAATCTTCAGCCGCCTCAGATACTGTTCGTCACGCAGCGCACGCGCGACCAGTTCGAGGCACATCGCGTCGATCTCGCCGGTCGGCGCCTCGATCTTCTGCTCGATTTCCGCGAGCGTGAAGGCGTAATAGGCCCGCTCGTCCCAGTAGCGCTCGCCGTCGATGGTGTGAAAATCGAAGCCGCAGGCTTCCGCCGTGGAGCGCCAGTCGTCGCGTTCGGGACAGGCGATGCGCCGCATCGCGCCCTAGCCGCCGTGGCCATGACCATGGCCGTGACCGTGGCCGTGGCCATGAAGCCGCGCCGGACCGCCGCCGAAGCCGCCATAGACCGGCCCGCAATAGGCTTGGCCGTTCGGACCCGGCCTCGCGGTCAACCCCGCGCCGCAATCCTGCCGCCGCACCAGGCCCATCGACACGGCGCCGATGGCGGCCGAGCCCATCATGGTCAGCACGACGCGGCGCGAGCGTTTCATGGGCCGGCCCCCTTGCACTTGAACGTCATCGTCATAGTCGCCTCGCCCGCGCCGGCGAGGCAAGCGAAACCCGTCATCTCACGGCATCGTGCGAAGCGTCCATGCATCAGCCACGGCCGGAAAAGCCGAACGCGTGCGCGATCGAACCGAAGCCGCCGCGCGTCACGCCTGAACCGGAATCGGCCGAACCGGCGGACGCCGTGCGGCTGGACGAGGAGTCGCCGCCGTAGAAGCTGAAGCGCGAGGTGCGGCTGGAACTGCCGCCGCCCGACGAGCTGCGCGAGGTGCAGGCCGTGGCGGCCGCCGGCGTCGCGGGCGCGGCCATCGCCGGCTGCGGCGGCTGGCAGGTTTCGCTCGGCATCAGCGCGTAGGCGGCGCCGCCGACCGCGAACGTGCCCATCAGCAGAAGTCCGACATGGCCGGAGCGCTTGGTCGGCGTCGGCGCAGGCCGGGCTGGCGCGGCGGGCCTGCGCTTGCCGAATTCCGGCGCCGGTGGCTGCTTGCTCATGTCAGTAGATCATCGCCGCCGCATTGAGCGCGCCGGCGGCAAGCGAGGACAGCCCGAGCCAGATCGCGGGCGCAAGCTCGCCCGCGGCGATCCGTCCCGACAGGTTCGGCACCGGGACCTTGACCAGATAGAACACCACGATCTGCACGATGAGCGCGATCGCGCTCCAGATCAGGCAGTCCACCACATTGGCGGAGTGGGCAATCGCGCTGACCACCGGCAGCACGAAGCCGAGCAGGCTCAAGCCCAGCGCGATCGCGGCCGCCGGATCGTTGTCGCGGATCAGCTGAAACTCGTTGTGGGGCGTGATGCGGGTGTAGACGAGGAGATAGGCGGTCACGGCGAAAAGGCCGGTGCAGAAATAGACCAGGAAGGCCGGCAGCCCGGCCAGGGATTGCAGGATCATTGGTGAAATGCCCCCGATTTACGACAATTGTCGACCGGCTCCCGCCGCCGGTTCAACCCCCTCAAAAACAAAAACCCCGCCATTCGCGGCGGGGTTCAATCGGGAGGAACCTGGTCGGCTCACGCAACCCGTCAGGCCGGGATGCGCTCGTCAGCCTCGTGCGGCTCGCGCAGCACATAGCCGCGGCCCCACACGGTCTCGATGAAGTTGCGGCCTTCGGAGGCGTTGGCGAGCTTCTTGCGCAGCTTGCAGATGAAGACGTCGATGATCTTCAGTTCCGGCTCGTCCATGCCGCCATAGAGGTGGTTGAGGAACATTTCCTTGGTCAGCGTGGTGCCCTTGCGCAAGCTGAGCAGCTCGAGCATCTGGTATTCCTTGCCGGTCAGGTGCACGCGCTGGCCGCCGACTTCGACCGTCTTGGTGTCGAGATTGACGACGAGGTCGCCGGTCTGGATCACCGACTGGGCGTGGCCCTTGGAACGGCGCACGATCGCATGGATGCGGGCGACCAGTTCGTCCTTGTGGAAGGGCTTGGTCATGTAGTCGTCGGCGCCGACGCCGAGACCCTTGACCTTGTCCTCGATGCCGGCGAGGCCGGAGAGGATCAGGATCGGAGTCTTGATCTTGGAGACCCGGAGCTGCTTGAGCACGTCGTAGCCCGACATGTCCGGCAGGTTGAGATCGAGGAGAATGATGTCGTAGTCGTAAAGCTTGCCGAGATCGACGCCTTCTTCCCCGAGATCGGTCGTATAGACGTTGAAACTCTCGGATTTGAGCATCAGCTCGATCGACTGCGCGACGGCGCTGTCATCTTCAATCAGCAAAACGCGCATGCCAGTTCCCCATAGTCGCCGCTCCGGGCGTCAGGTCGGCCGCAGCACATGCGGCACTCAAAACGCCTTTGAACAACTGATTCGGATCCTGACAACTCATGGTTAACAAAATCTGTTTCGGGTTCGCAAGATCCTCAAGTGCAATTTTTAACGAATCGCCCTAAGATGTTGCTTCGAAGCAGCTTTTCCTACCCGTGCGAGTTCAAGCTCCACATTAAGAGGCGGCCTTAACCGACTCCCGCGACTCGGCGTTCATTCTGAACCAGTCGAGCGCGCACTCAGTCACCAAAGACAGTGACGCAATGATTAATGATGCGGGTAAACACGAAGTTAAGCGGCGGGCCGAAATACGTCGAAACTTAAGGTTTTCGCAATGAAGGCGCTGGCCGAACAGATAAATGACATCGACGGCGTCAATATCTATGGCCGCGTCGTGGGGGTCCGCGGCCTGATGGTCGAGATCGCGGGTCCGATCCATGCGATGTCGGTCGGGGCGCGCATCGTGATCGAAACCGGGACCGACCGTTTCATTCCTTCCGAGGTGATCGGCTTCTCCGGCAGCAATGCCGTGGTGATGCCGTTTGCCGGGCTCGAGGGGGTGCGGCGTGGCTGCCGCGCCGTCATTGCCAATGCGGCAGGCCAGGTGCGGCCCAGCGCGGCCTGGCTCGGCCGGGTCATCAACGCCATGGCCGAGCCGATCGACGGCAAGGGGCCTTTGCCGCAAGGCGGCTCGCCGATGCCCTATCGCAACCTGCCGCCGCCGGCGCATGCGCGACAGCGGGTCGGTCGGCCGCTCGACCTCGGCGTGCGTGCGCTCAACACCTTCCTGACCTGCTGCCGCGGCCAGCGGCTCGGCATCTTCGCCGGCTCCGGCGTCGGCAAGTCGGTGCTGCTCTCGATGCTGGCGCGCAATGTCGACGCCGACGTCAGCGTCATCGGCCTGATCGGCGAGCGCGGCCGCGAGGTCCAGGAATTCCTGCAGGACGACCTCGGGGAAGAGGGGCTGGCGCGCTCGGTGGTGGTGGTGGCGACCTCGGACGAGCCCGCGCTGATGCGGCGGCAGGCCGCCTATCTGACGCTCGCGATCGCCGAATACTTCCGCGATGAGGACAAGGACGTGCTGTGCCTGATGGATTCGGTGACGCGCTTTGCCATGGCGCAGCGCGAAATCGGCCTGTCGGCCGGCGAACCGCCGACCGCCAAGGGCTACACGCCGACCGTGTTCACGGAATTGCCGAAGCTTCTGGAGCGTGCCGGACCCGGCACCGGGGCGGGCTCGATCACCGGCATCTTCACGGTGCTGGTCGACGGCGACGACCATAACGAGCCGATCGCGGATGCGGTGCGCGGCATTCTCGACGGCCATGTGGTGATGCAGCGCTCGATCGCCGAGCGCGGGCGCTACCCCGCCATCAACATCCTGAAGTCGGTTTCCCGCACCATGCCGAAATCGGCCGATCCGGCCTACCTGCCGGTGATCATGCGCGCGCGCCAGGTGATGGCGACCTACGCCGACATGGAAGAGCTGATCCGGCTCGGCGCCTACCGGGCGGGCTCGAGCCCGGAGGTCGACGAGGCGATCGCCCTGCATCCGCCATTGGAGGCGTTCCTGCGCCAGGCCAAGGACGAAGTCGCCGGCCTGAACGAGGGTTACCAGCAGCTCCAGCAAATCCTCGGCACCTTGGAAACGGAACGCTAACTTTGTCAGGCCATCATCCCCGGCACATGGTTAGTAATGCCGGCGGGGCCCTGAGGGGAGCCGGCTCCGTCCCGCTTTGGGATTTGGACTTCTGGGGAGTATGAGTCGATGAAGTCACGTGAAACGCTGATCCGCCTGAAGAAATTTCAGGTCGACGAGAAGCGGCGAAGGGTTGCCCAGATCGAGGGCATGATCGCAGACTTCCAGCGCATGTCGGCCGAGCTCGAGCGCGAGATCCTGAGCGAGCAGGAGCGCGCCGGCATCAACGATCCCGCGCATTTCGCCTATCCGACCTACGCCAAGGCCGCGATCCAGCGCCGCGAAAACCTGACCCGCTCCGCCGAGGAGCTGCGGACCCAGCTCGAGGACGCCAAGTCGCTCTTGGCGGAAGCCTTCGAGGAATTGAAGAAGGTCGAGCTCTTGGACGAGCGCGATCAGGCGCGCGAGCGCGCCGAGGAGAACGCGCGCGAGCAGGCCGACATGGACTCGATCGGGTTGATGCGCGCGCGGCTTGGCGCGATCGCCTGACGCCCTCCACCTTCGCAAGCGACATTCCAGAACCCGGGCCTCGCGGCCCGGGTTTTTTGCGTTTGCTTTCCACAGCTTGGCGCAGGCCGCAGTGGGGCGAATTGGTGGACAGATCGGGCCCGGAATATGATACGAGGGGGCTTCGGACCGACGCCGCCGGATATCGAGAAAGCGATGGGAAGCGCGAATTGGGGACGCTGAATGCTGACGCCGGCTGAGCTGGTCTGGCTGATCGCTGCCATTGCAAAAGGGGATCAGGCCGCCTTCGAGCGCCTCTACGGGGCGACGCGCGCGAAACTCTATGGCGTGGTGCTGCGTATCTTGCGGCGACAGGATCTCGCAGAGGAGGTCATTCAGGACGCTTACGTCAAGATCTGGAACAGCGCCGGGCAGTTCAACCCGGGCCTTGCCTCGCCGATTACCTGGATGACGTCGATTGCCCGCAACCGGGCGATCGATGTCGTGCGCAAGCGGGCCGAGTCCTCGCTCGAGGACGAGCCGTCGGCGATGGAGGTTGCGGCCGACAGCCCCGACCCGCTGGCGCGGCGCGAAATGACGGAAGAGCTGAAGCGGCTCTTGGAATGTGTCGGCCGGCTCGAGCCGGATCGCCAGAAGCTCGTGCTGCTGGCCTATTACAACGGCTGGAGCCGCGAGCAGCTGGCGCAGAAGTTCGAGGCGCCGGTCAACACGGTGAAGACGTGGCTGCGCCGCAGCATGCTCGACATCCGCGAATGTCTCGGACTCGGATGACGCTGCGGCTGGATGAGCTGGAATTGGATGACTTGCAGCTGGACTTGCACCTGGATCTGGACGACGTCGGGCTTGGATGATGACGGCCTATAGCGAAGACCATATCGCGCTCGCGGCGGAATACGCGCTCGGCACGCTCGATGCCGACGAGCGTATCCAGGTCGAGACCATGATGGCCGTCGACAGGGATTTCGCCGCGGTCGTGCAGGCCTGGGAATTCCGGCTCGGCGTGCTGAACCAGATGGTGGGCTCGGTCGAGCCGCGGCCGATCGTGTGGGAGAGCATCCAGGCGTCGATCGCCAAGGCCGCAGCCGAGGCGCCGCCGGCAATGCCCGACGCGCCGGCGGAGGCGCCGCTCGAACAGCCGCCGCCTTCGTACGATGCCGAGCCGCAGCTCGCGCCGCTCGAGCCTTCGCCTGCGGCAATCGGCCCCGCGCCGGTCGCCGACAACGCCAATGTGATTCAGCTGTCCGGCCAGCTCAGGCGCTGGCGCGGCATCGCGCGCGTCGCGAGCGCGCTCGCGGCCGCGCTGATCGCGCTGCTGGCGATCGAGGTGTTCCAGCCCGACCTGCTGCCCTCCGGCATGCGGCCGAAGCCAAGGACAGAGATCGTCGAGGTGAAGACGCCGCCGCAGCAATCCACCGCGCAATATGTCGCACTCCTGCAGGGGCAGGGTGGCGGACCCGCCTTCATCCTTACCGTCGATGGCGCGACCAGGAATTTCACCGTGCGCCGGGTCGGCGCGCCCGCCGCCGATCCCGGCAAGAGCTTCGAGCTCTGGCTGATCTCCGACAAGCTCGGACGGCCGCGCTCGCTCGGCGTGATCGGCAGTGGCGAGTTCACCGGGCGCAACGTGCTCGCCTCGTACGACGCCGACGTCATCAACGCTGCGACCTATGCGGTGACCGTCGAGCAGGCCGGCGGCTCGCCCGACGGCAATCCGCATTCGGCGCCGGTCTATAGCGGCAAGCTGATCGAGACCGTGCCGCCGGCGCGCTAGCGGAGTGGATTTGACATTCGCTCCCCACTAGCGGCGACTTCGCAAGGCGAATGTCAAATCCAAAACGCCACTGGAATCCGGAGTTTGCCAGGCCGTAGACTCCCAAGCGTGCAGCCACAGCCGCATCCGCCCAAGACCGCAAGATCGGTCGAGCACGTTACGTCTATCAGCGACTAACTGGTGCCGCCACGGAGGAAGGGACGATGAAGGCGGCGCTTCAAAACTATCAGGCCCGGATGCGGCGGGTGCTGGACCATATTGACCGGCATCTTGACGGTGATCTGGACCTGGAAACGGTGAGCGGTGTTGCGGCCTTCTCGAAGTTTCATTTCCACCGGCAGTTTACGGCGACCTTCGGGTTATCCGTGCATCGCTATGTCCAGCTTGCCCGAATGAAGCGCGCTTCGTACCGGCTGGCCTACATGGACGCTCAAAGCGTCACGGACATAGCGATGGATGCCGGTTACGATGCACCGGATGCCTTCGCCCGCGCCTTTCGGCAACGGTTCGGGCAATCGCCTTCGTCGTTCCGGAAGTCTCCCGACTGGGAGCCGTGGCTTGCGGCCTTCGGGCCTCTCGAAAACGCGAGGAGCAAGCTCATGCAGAAGACTTTTACCACTGACGACGTGACGATCCGCGATGTGCCCCCCACGCCGGTGGCGATCATGGAGCATCGGGGCGACCCGGCGACGCTCGGCACCACCATCCAGCGGTTCATCGCGTGGCGCATGGCCGCTGGCCTGCACCCCAAGACAAGTCCGACCTTCAATGTCTGGCGTTCCGAGCGGCGTCCTGCGACGCCTGCCGATTATAGCGTGGACCTTTGTGTCGGGACCGACCAACCGATCGAGGCGAACGGCGAGCAGATCAAAGCCGGTGAGATCCCTGGCGGACGCTGCGCGGTGCTGCGCGTCGTCGGCAACACCGACAATCTGGAGCCCGCCGCGCTCTACCTTTATCGCGACTGGCTTCCGGCCAGCGGCGAGGAAGCGCGCGACTTCCCGATCTATTGCCAGCGGCTGAGCTTCTTCCCGGAGGTGCCGGAGCATGAGACGGTCGCGGAACTTTTTCTGCCGCTGAAATAGCGCCTTCTGACGGCGGCTTGTCCCTTTCGATCGCAGGAAACGGTCAGGCTGCTGTCCACCTCTCGCGGTCGCTCCCGATTTATGGGTTCACGGCAAAGCGCGATGGCGATTTCAACCTGATCGCATCGCGCTTTGGCTTGATGCCGGCGGCTGGTCCGCTCGAGCCTGCAACGCGACGCCGTCACAGCTCATGTCGGGCGCTTCTTGCGCGGAGCGCGCTTCGCCTTCGGCCCGGCATAATAGGGATTGACCACGCACTGGGCGGAGCGGCCTGACGCGGACGCTTCGCACTGTGCCATCGATGTGTAGCCGCACTCGAAGTAGAAGTGCACCATGTCGTCGTAGATCTGCAGGCAAACGGGATATTTTGGATCGTAGGTCTGGGCCTGCGCCGGCCCGGCCAGCGGCGCCAGCGCGCCGAAAATCGTCAAGGCCATCGCTCCGGCGAGCGCTTGCGGCAGTTTCATGATCGCATTCCCCTCGGATTGTCGCGGGAAATTCCCGCTTCTCGACTTCTTTCTCAACAGCCGCGCGTGGCTGAAGCGCGATCGCAGGTGCTTAATGTGAGAGATCAAGCGAGACGTGCCGCGCAGCCCGACGATGATCGATTTCGCCATGCCTGTCATCGCGGCGCGTGATCGCGTGGTCCGCTTTTCATGGGCGCAAAATACGGGCCCTAAAGAAGAAGCCCTAAAAAGAAGAAAACGCCCGTGGGGAGCGGGCGTTTTCCAACTTGGGGGTAGTTGGGGTCTTCTACGTATCCACGCAGCGACTTTGGGGGGCTGGTAAAGAGCCGCGTGAATTCCTTTAAAACTCCTCAGCGCACTGTTGAGGCGTTTGAACTCGTGATCACGACCGGCTTGCCTGCCTTGATGACATGCGCGGTCTGGGTGTAGCCATCATCTGTCGTCACGCGGGCGGCGATGCCGAGGCCGGCCACCGCGATGCCAGCAACAAGCGCGACGACCACAATCTTCAGATGGGTCCCGCGATCAGCGCTGTAAATCGAGTGGTTCATCGTAGCCTCCCGTCGCCCTCCTGCAGCGGATTCGTCGAAAGCTTCCGCCAGCAGGTTCAAGCAACCCGCACTCAGAAAAGTAAGAATGCGCGCTTTCGTTCCAAAGGGGCGATCACAAGGCCGTGATAACACTTGAATATTCGCGATTAAAAGGGTCGGAAATCGGTGTTTTATCCATATAAAACAGTGGTTTAATATGTCTGGCGTGTTTAGGGCGATATTGTGTTGCGTTCGCCCGAATCAGTGAAATCCGTTTGCCTGTGGCGAAAAAACACAGGCGGAACAAGGGCCCTCGGCGGGCCCCGATCCCCCGGCGCCTAGGCGCTGCCGACCGTTTTGAGGCGGGCGCGCGGGTGAATTTCGGACTGCGACAGCACGGTGGTTTGCGGGCGGAAACGCTCGACCAGCGAGCGCACGAAGGGACGGATGCCGGCCGAGGTGACCAGCACCGGCGCCTCGCCCTCGCGCGCGGCGCGCTCGAACGCATCGCGCACTGCGGTCATGAACTCCGAGAGCTTTGACGGCTGCATCGCCAGCGTGCGCTCCTCGCCCTGGCCGATCAGCGATTCCGCGAAGGCCTGCTCCCACTTGGCCGACAGCGCGATCAGCGGCAGGTAGCCGGCGGGCGAGGTGTTGGCGGCGCAGATCTGGCGCGCGAGGCGGGCGCGGACATGCTCGACCATGGTCGACGGGTTGCGCGAGAAGGCCAGCGCATCGGCGATGCCTTCCAGGATCGTCGAGAGGTCGCGGATCGAGATGCGCTCGGCGAGCAGCAGCTGCAGCACGCGCTGGATGCCGGAGATCGTGACCTGGGCCGGCACGATGTCCTTGATCAGTTCGCTCTGCTCCTTCGGCAGCTCCTTCAGGAGCTTCTGCACCTCGCCATAGGACAAGAGGTCGGACATGTTGGCCTTGAGCAGCTCGGTCAGATGCGTCGACAGCACGGTGGCGGCGTCGACGACGGTGTAGCCCTTCAGCGAGGCTTCCTCCTTCAGCGCGGCGTCGACCCAGGTCGCGGGCAGGCCGAAGGTCGGCTCGGTGGTGTGGATGCCGGGCACGGCGACGTGGCCGCCGGCGGGATCCATGACCATGAACGAGTTCGGCCAGATCTTGCCGGTGCCGGCCTCGACCTCCTTGATCTTGATGACGTAGGTGTTGGCCTCGAGCTGCACGTTGTCGAGGATGCGCACCGCCGGCATCACGAAACCCATCTCGATCGCGAGCGAGCGTCGCAGCGCCTTGATCTGCTCGGTCAGGCGGTCGGTGCCGTCGGGCCCGTTGACCAGCGGCAGCAGCGCGTAACCGAGCTCGATCTTGAGATCGTCGATCTTGAGCGCGGCGGCGATCGGCTCCTCGGCGGCGGCGGCCGCGGCCGCGGCTGCGGCGGGCGCCGCCGCGGCGCTGGCTTCCTCGGCCTTCCTGGCCCGCTTCTGCTTGCCTGCCGACCAGGCGAGCGCGGCCGCGCCGCTGCCGAGCGCGAGGAACGGCAGGGTCGGAATGCCCGGCAGCATCGCCAGCACCAGCATGACGCCAGCCGACATGCCGAGCGCCTGCGGATAGCCGGAAAACTGCTTCATCAGCGCCTTGTCGGCGGCGCCGGAGACGCCGGCCTTGGAGACGAGCAGGCCGGCCGCGGTCGAGACGATCAGCGCCGGCACCTGCGTCACGAGGCCGTCGCCGACGGTGAGCAGCGTGTAGGTGCGCGCGGCGTCGCCGAAGGAAAGGCCCTGCTGCGCCACGCCGATGATGATGCCGCCGACGATGTTGATGAAGACCACGAGCAGGCCCGCAACCGCATCGCCGCGGACGAATTTCGAGGCGCCGTCCATGGCGCCGAAGAAGCCGCTTTCGTCTTCCAGCGCCTTGCGGCGCTCCTTGGCGACCGTCTCGTTGATCAGCCCTGCAGAAAGGTCGGCGTCGATCGCCATCTGCTTGCCGGGCATCGCGTCGAGGTGGAAGCGCGCCGCGACTTCCGCGATGCGTCCCGAGCCCTTGGTGATGACCACGAAATTCACCGTCACCAGGATCGCGAACACGATGATGCCGATGACGAAATTGCCGCCCATCACGAAGTTGCCGAAGGCCTCGATGACGTGGCCGGCCGCGTCCGTGCCCTCGTGGCCGCGCGACAGGATCAGCCGCGTCGAGGCCAGGTTCAGCGACAGCCGCAGCATCGTCGAGATCAAGAGGATGGTCGGGAAGGAGGAGAATTCCAGCGGCGCCTGGATGAACAGGGCCGTCATCAGGATCAGGATCGACAGCGTGATCGAGATCGCCAGGAACAGGTCGAGCACGATCGAGGGCAGCGGCAGGATCAGGACCACCAGGATGGTGAGGATGCCGCAGGCGAGCGCGATGTCGCCGCGCTTTAAGATGTTGCCGATGTCGCTGAGTTTGGGAAATCCCGCCGGCGCGGCTGCGCCCTGGGCCGCCGTGATATCCACCATGGTCGCCGTGTCCCCCCGACTATGCCGCTCGCGCGCGCCAAACGTCTGTGCGGCGGCCTGGGGGCCGCCGTTTCGAAAGTGAGGCACCGCACTGGCGTCCACGGGGGCTTCTCCCGCATCAAACGCGATCGACGACACTCGACTTCACCCGGCAATTTTTGCCCGGTGTATGGTTAGCAAAGGGTTAATCCGGCCACCCCGGCGGGGCAGATCCGGGCGATTCCGGGGCCCTTGGCACTGCCCGCTGCCGCCACTGCCGCGCGGGCGGGCTTGCGGCAGTTCTGCATGCCCAATCTCGCGCCATTGTGGGTTGACCCTTGCCGGGGCGCTGACCCAAGTTGCGGCAGCCGTGGCAATTTCTGTTCAATCTCCCCCGCATCACGCATCGCTCGTTCCCGACTCCCGCCGGGCATGGCTGTGCCTTGTCGTGGCCGTGATCATCGGCGCGATCGGCAGCGTCAGCATGTGGTCGGTGGTGGTGGCGCTGCCGGTGGTGCAGACCGAGTTCGGCGCGACGCGCGGCATGATTTCGCTGGCCTATACGATGGTGATGATCGGCTTCGGTTCCGGCGGGGTGCTGACCGGCAAGCTGACCGACCGCTACGGCATCGTCGTGGCGATCGGGCTCGGCATCGGCGTTCTGGGCCTCGGCTATATCGGTGCCGGGCTGTCGTCCTCGATCTGGCAGTTCATCCTGGTGAATTTCGCCATCGGGCTCGGCTCGTCGGCGACCTTCGCGCCCTTGATGGCGGAAGCGTCCCACTGGTTCGACCGCTACCGCGGGCTTGGCGTCGGGATCGCCGCGAGCGGCAATTATGTCGCCGGCGCGGTGTGGCCGCCGGTCGTCAGCTTCCTGATGCAGTCGAGCGGCTGGCGCACCACCCATATCGCGATCGGGCTGTTCGTCATGGTGTCGATGGCGATCGCGCTGGCCGTGTTGCGGATGCTGGTCGGCGCCGGACAGGCGCGCAGCCACCTCAACGCGCCGCCGCCGCCCCTCAACCTGCGCTTCTCCACCAACACGCTGACCATGATCCTGTCGCTTGCCGCGATTGCCTGCTGCGTCGCGATGGCGATGCCCCAGGTCCATATCGTCGCCTATTGCGGCGACCTCGGCTATGGCGTGGCGCGCGGCGCCGAAATGCTGTCGCTGATGCTCGGCTTCGGCATCTTCAGCCGGATCGGCTCGGGCTTCCTTGCCGACCGCATCGGCGGCATCCGCACGCTGCTGATTGGTTCGATCGCGCAAGGGGTTGCGCTGCTGCTCTATGTGTTCTTTGACGGGCTGACCTCACTCTATGTGATCTCGGCGCTGTTTGGCCTGTTCCAGGGCGGCATCGTGCCGAGCTACGCCATCATCATTCGCGAGGCGATGCCGGCGCAGGAGGCCGCGACCCGCGTCGGCACCGTGATCTTCGCCTCCGTGTTCGGCATGTCGTTCGGCGGCTGGATCTCCGGCGTGATCTTCGACGCCACCGGCTCCTATGCCGCGGCCTTCGTCAACGGGCTCGCCTGGAATGCACTCAACATCTCGCTGGTGGTGATGCTGCTGTTGCGCTCGCGCTCTTTGCCGGCGGCGGCCGGCCCCGGCCTCGCGGCGCGCGCCGGCTGATCTGTCGCCGCACAGATCGCCGCCGATGCGGCCAAACGCCGCTTCGATGCGCCGGAAAAGTTGCGCTGCACGCCGCCCGTTCCTTGATGCGGGTCAATTGGTTGTCGCGCGCGCCTGCTAAGAAAGTGCATGAAATAAAAAGAGCCGGCGGGATTGCGGGAACCGCGCGGCGGGATCAGGATCGAAAGGCGGCAGGGGAGTCTTTGTGCAGGATTGGAATGCCCGTGCCAAAACAGATCGCAAAACAGATCGTAAAGAGTTCCGATGTTGCGGCGTCAGGCGGCGCCTGGCCGCATGATCCGCTGCTGTGGCCGTTCGCTGCGGCGAACATGGCGCTCGACGCCTATGGCTGGTGGCTTGATCGAAGCCCGGATTCAGGCCGGGCGGACGACGAAGCAGACCTGCCCTGGACCACGCCCAACACCGTCGCGCTGGAGCTGCCGTCGATGCGGCTGCGCGACTTCTCGCGCGCCCACGAAGCGCCGCCGGTCCTGATCTGCGCGCCCTATACCCTGCATGGCGCCATGGTCGCCGATTTCGCTGGCGGCCACAGCCTGGTCGAAGCGCTGCATTCTGGCGGCCTCGATCGCCTCTATCTGACGGACTGGAAGTCGGCGACTCCAGACATGCGTCATCTGTCGATCGACCACTATCTCGCCGATCTCAACGTCGCCGTCGATGAGATCGGACCGCCCGTCGATCTGGTCGGCCTTTGCCAGGGCGGATGGCTGTCGCTGGTCTATGCGGCGCGCTTTCCGCAAAAGGTGCGGCGGCTGGTGCTGGTCGGAACGCCGGTCGACATTTCCGTTCCGTCCGACCTGTCGCGGCTGGTTGCGAAAGCGCCGCAAGCCGCTTTCGAGGGACTGGTGGGCAGCGGCGGCGGGCTGGTGCGCGGCGATCATATGCTGCGGTTCTGGAGCCGTCCGCCCAATATCGAAACCGCACTGCAGCGCGATCTTTCCGGCGGCGCCGCCACCGAGCTGCGCGATCGCTTCCAGCGCTGGCACGAACGGACGCTGGATCTGCCGGGCACCTACTATCTCGAGGTGGTGAACTGGATCTTTCGCGAGAACCGGCTGGCAAGCGGGGGCTTCGTCGCGCTCGGCCGCGAAATCCACCTGGAAGACGTGAGGTTGCCGACCTTCGTGCTGGCCGGCGCGGATGACGAGGTGGTGCCGGCGGCGCAGGCGCTCGCGACCTCAGGTCTGCTCGGCACCCCGTCGCCGCTGATCGAAAGCGCCTGCGTGCCGGCGTGCCATCTCGGTCTCTTCATGGGCGGCCAGACGCTCGCCTCGTCCTGGCCGCGCATCGCGCGATGGCTGCGCAGCGATCTGCCGCGGCTGCGCGCGCAAGGGGCTATCGTGGCGTGAGCACGCGGGCTCCGGGCCCGCGAAAAGCCTACACCGCCTGGCCGGCCCTCAACAGCACGCAGCCGGTGATCTTCAGGCTGCCGTCGCCCTCGCGCTCCAGCGTGTAGAGCGCCTCCCACGCCTCGCCCTCGGCATCGACGATGTGAACGCGCTGGGCGACCTTGCCCGCTTCGGTCTGGGCTGCGCCGAATTCGAAGCTCTTGTGGCGATAGACCGGCGCGTAGGCGTGCTGGACCATGGCCATGAAGATGTCGGCGCGCGGAAAGACCTCGCGGATCGAGGACGACGCGTAGGAATAGGCCGTGGTCGCATCGTCGCGCGCAAAGGCCTCGGCCTGGGCGCTGATGACGGCTCGCGCTGTCGCGACGTCATCGGCGGCGATGGCCGGCGCGGCGGCTAGGCCTAGGATCGCGACGAACAGCAGCATGACGGCGCGCATGGATCGCCCGCAGGATGATTCCTCGCAAGCTTAGCAGAAAACCGGATCGCGGTCCTCTCGAGCTGGAGCATGATCGGGAAAAGTGTGCAGCGGCTTTCCCTCGCGAATAACGCGGAACGCGTTTGCGCGGAGATCATGCCCAAGCAAGAACCTAAAGCGCGATGACGATTCAACCTGATCTCATCGCGCTTTAGTGGAGTGGATTTGACGTTAGCTACCCATTTTGCCGCGCTTCCCCTTATGCGAACGTCAGATCCAAAGCTCCACTAGCGGCCGTGAAACAGAATGAAGGCGACGAAGTCGTTGAGGCTGTGGGCCACGATGCACGACCAGAGCGAGCCGGAAAAGCGAAACACCGCCCCCAGCACGAAGCCGAACGCGAACACGTTCAGGGCGACCGGCCAGGAGAACAGCCCGAGCAGGATCCAGCCCGGCAGATGCATGGCGGCGAAGAGCAGCGCGGTGACGGCATTCGCCGTCCAGAAATTCATGCGCGCAGCGAGCTTCTGCAGGATCAGCCCGCGAAACGGGATTTCCTCGAAGAAGCCGATGCCGATCGACGTGCTGAGGACGCTGTTCCAGGTGATGGTCGACGGATCGACATGCGGCCGGCCGAAGCGGAGCAGCGAGCCGGCAAACAGCAGGGCGCCAAGCGCAAGGCCGATCGCCACGCCGCGGCGCCACCCCTGCGACAGCTTCAGATAGCGAAAGACGTCGGTGCGGTCGACGAAATGGAGATAGGCGACGGCCGGCCCCACCCAGATCGCCAGCCGCATGGCGATGTTGGCCGCGGCATAGCCAAGGCTGCTCTCGCCCAGCGCCTGGACATGCCGGTAGACGAACCACACATAGGCCGTCCAGGCGCAGGCGAAGAAGGCGAGATAGAGGTAGAACAGCGGCTCGCGGGCGCGCTCGCCCGCCGCGGTCGCCTGTCCCGAAGCCGCAGAGTCCATGGGTGATCCCGACGACGAGCCAAGCCCGACGGCACCTGAACTAGCGCAAACCGGGTGCGGCCGTCGAGCGGCGCGAGCGGCTTATTCCCTGGGCGCGGCGGCATCGCCCGGCGGGCTTGCCGGAAGACCCGCCGCGTGCCTGGCACGCACGCCGGTCGGCGTGTCGTCGAAGCGGCGGCGGAACGCGTGACCGAAGGTCGACAGCTCGGCGAAGCCGACATCGGCCGCGATCTCGCTGATCCGCTTGGTCGCGTTATCGGGATCGACCAGCATCGCGAAGGCGCGCTGCAGCCGCTCGGCCTCGACGAAGCGGCTGAACGTCTGTCCGGTCTCCTCGAACAGCATGTGGATGTAGCGATCCGATACGCCATGGCGGCGGCCGATCGTCTTTGCCGACAGGTTGAACTCCGAGAGGTTGGCGAGCACGTCGGCGCGGATGGTGGCGAGCCGCGCCGCGCGCGTCGCGCCGCCGGCCGCGCGCTGGCGCGTCTCCTCGGTCGGCCCGAGCACGAGCGCCACCAGATCGATCAAATGGCGGCCGACGCGATGGGCGAGGATGGGATCGGTCGAGGGGCGGTGGCTGCGCAGGGTGGCGATGTAGCCGTTCAGCAGGGTGAGCGACGCGGCGCCGCCGGCGGCGCGACGGATCGGCCGCTCGTCGAGATTCTTCACCGCCATCGCAAGATCGCTGCGGCGGATGCGGACCGCCGTCAGCGAGGCCGGATTCGGCACCTGGATCGTGCTCGCCGCACCGTTGAACAGGAGCGCGGCGTCGTCCGGATTCATCGTCTCTTCGCCGCCACCGCCGGCATAGTGATAGCGCGTTCCCTCGACGCGCGCGACGAAGCGGAAATCGCCGTCGCCGTCGCGCACGAGCTCGGGGCTGCGTAGATAGGCGAGCGGATTGGTCTTGCAGAAGATCAGCGTTGCGGCCGCCCAGGGATGCTGCTCGACGATGGTCCGCACCGGTCCGTCGCCGATCGGCGCAGGGTCCAGCCGCAGGTAGATGCGTCCCACGATTTCGCGCAGCAGCGCAACGCGCTCTTGCGGCGGGGCGTCATCGGTCGAAAACCGAAACGGTTCGCCATCGCTCGTCGTTGGATTCATTCGTTCGCCTTGCATTGAAGCCGGGAGGATTGCGTCTGCTTTGTCCCGGCAAATCTGGTTTTGCATGGCCTGCATTATGCCAGCCGCGCATGGCTCCGTCTCATTCGCTGCCGAAGCAAATTTGGCAGGCAAGGAATTCGCCGCTCATCGTGATGGCAGCGATTGCCGCTGCCGCGCAGCGCGAACGTTGCGTGCGCGCGCGGACGATGCAGATTCACTCACCGCGCGCGAAAAATCTTCACTGGCGTTCAGGCCGCGCCGACGGCGCCCCGGGAATGGCGCGACGCCTGCGGTGTTGTTGCTATTCGCAAGGCTGCCGACGGCGGTCCGCCAGCCAGACCCGGCCGGCGCGTCGCTGTCGCGCAACGCCGGGTTTCTGCCTTGAGCAGGATGTGGCTCCTGATCCGACAGGCTTCGGGAGGCAGATCGATCACTTCGATTTTTGAAAATATTGGTTGGGATGATGATGAGTGTGAATTCGAGCGATGCGATCCGTTTCTCGACGAACGACGTGCCGTTGAAGGACAGGTACGCGGTGCTGCGCGATTTGACCGGGCACAGCTACCTGCGTCTCGATCTCGAGCCGCTCGGCGAGGCGCCGGTCCACTTTGCGGTGGAGCAGCATCTCTGGGGCGCGACGTCGCTCACCTTTGCCGAGACCAATCCGCTGCGGTCGGCGCGCACCTCCGAGCTGCTCCGCGACGGCGACGGCAATTTTCGTTTCGTCATGAAGGCCGGCGGCACGCGTTTCCGCTTCACGGCCGATGGCGTCGACGAGGTCATGAACTATGGCGACGCAGCGCTGTTGTTCAACGGCGTGGCCGGGACGACCGATCTTCCCGAGCCTTGCACGCTTGGCATCATCTGCATTCAACGCGATCTTCTGGCCGCTTCCGTGCGCGACCTCGACGAGCGTCCGATCCGCCGGGTTGCGGCACAGTCGCGCGCGTTGCGGCTGCTCAACGACTATTGCGCGGTGCTGCGCCAGCAGGGGCCGTCCACCGAGCCGTCCCTCGCTCACCAGGTTCGCCAGCATCTGGCGAGCCTCGTGGCGCTGGCGCTCGGGCCGACCGAAGAGGCGCGCGTTCGCGGCGAGAGCGCGACCCGTGCCGCGCGGCTGGCGGCGATCCGCGCCGATGCGCTCACCCGCCTGTCGGAGGCCAGCCTTTCCGCGAGAACGGTGGCGGCCCGCCACGGCGTGTCGGACCGTTATGTCCACCAGCTTTTCAGCATGACCGGACAGACGTTCAGCCGCTTCGTGGAGGAGGAGCGGCTGAAGCAGGCGATGGCGCTCCTGACCGATCCGGCGAATGCGAGCAAGCGGATCGGCGACGTCGCGCGCGCCGTCGGATATCCGGAGCTGTCGACCTTCGATCGCGCATTCCGCCGTCGCTTTGGCGACACGCCGACCGGAGCGCGCGGCGATGGCCGCATGGGGGCGTGACGCACCGGGGCAGGCGCTTCATGGGTGGCTGAGTGTCGGCCGGCGCCGACAGCGCTCGAGCCTCGGCCTAGCGATGCCAATGCCGATGATGGCGATAATGATGGTGGCGCCAATGGCCGCGGTGCGCCCAGCCGTAGCTGGTGTAGGGATTGCCCGGGCCGTAATTCTGGCAATTGGCGTTCGGATAGAATTGTGCGCACCAGCCGGGGTTGGAAGTCACGTGCTGCGCCGACGCCGGCGTGATCCACAGCGACAGCAACACCGCGCAGCCGCTCAATCGTCGTACTCTGCTCATGACATTCCTCTTGGCAGTTCTCTTGGTAGTCCTCTTGGCGCTTCTCCTGACGCTTTCCTCGCATTCATCGAAGCGCGTCCCTCGCGCTGACGGATCAACCTGCCGGGCGCGGTGCGGTTCCTGAATCAGTGCGCCTTGCGACCGTCGCTGCGCGCGGCGCGCGCTCGACAGCCTGGAAATCGCCTGCGCGAACAGGGAGAATTCGCCAATGAGGTCAACGTGATTTGGGTCGTCCAGTCCTTTGCCAAAAAATAATTCGCTTGTTGCGTCGGGCAAATCAGTGGCTTCACTCGGCGCGTCCTGCACCGAGCGAGGGGCGTACGCGTCGTCACGAACGTTGGCGCAGGATGCGATGGACGTGATGGCGTCGCCAGACGAGCGGCGTTCACTTGCGGACGGCGAAGTCGTGTGGTCCTGGCATCCCGACGCTGATGCCAAGCTCGCGAGAGGCAAGCTCTTGCAGGCGACGGTGGCAAGAAAGCCCGGTCACCGGGGAGAGCACGAAGGAAACCGTTAAAACCATTCGCGCGGGGAAGGCCGGATGTCGAGGCCAAACCTGTGGTGACTAACTCGTGTGCTTTTCTTTACTGCACGCGAGGCTGCGGGTGCGGCCAGCACCCGGCCTTCCCTGCGCCCTCCGTTTCGAGGGTCATGATCTCGCACAGCTCGGGCATTTCGTGCCGCGACAATGCGGACGGTTGCGCTATCTGTTGTTTGGCAATGAGCAGGAGGCCGGACTGCCGGGCGTCCGATGATCTGGCGATGCCTGACGTTACCTGGCGCCCCTGGCGCCGAGAACAGCCGGAACCGTCTGCAGCAGGATGTAGACGTCAAGCCATGGCGACCAGTTGCGGATGTAGAAGAGATCCTGCTCCCGCAGGACCTTGAGGTCACCGTCGCTGCGCGCGCAGACCTGCCACAGTCCGGTGACGCCGGGCAGCACGCTGCTCCGCACCGAGCGGAATTCCTCGTCGAACTGTTCGGCGTGATAGGTCGGGAGCGGCCGCGGGCCGACCAGGCTCATGTCGCCGCAGATCACGTTCCAGAGTTGCGGCAGCTCGTCGGCACTGGAACGGCGCAGGAAGTGACCGATGACGGGCAGGATTCGCGGATCGTGGCGCAGCTTGAAGAAGCGTTGCCATTCCGCGCGGGCCTGCGGGTCGTGGGCCAGATGGGCCTCGAGCAACCGTTCGGCGTCGGTGTACATGGTGCGCAGCTTGAGCACCGACACGGTTTTTCCGTGATGCCCGATGCGCTTCTGGACATAGAAGGCCGGGCCCGGATCGATCAGCTTGATCAGGAGCGCCGCCGGGATCACGACCAACAGGGCGAGCAGTGCTGCGGGAAGAGCGACGATGATGTCGAGCGCGCGCTTGAGCAGCTGGTTATGCCGCGAGCACAGGCCGCGCCGGATCTCGATGCCGACCATCGTCTCCAGCATGCGCGCGCGCACCCAGGGCCGCTGCATGGTGTGGATGTCCTCGAGCAGCAGCACGCGGCATGGCGGTGCGAACAGCGGACAATCGCGCGGCAGCGTTGCGAGCGCGGCCGTGCTCGTGAAGATCGCCACCTCGATTTCGACACGCGGCCTGATGTGGGCGAGATCGGTCGTCGTTCCCAGCACGGGAAGCGGAAAGCTGGCATCCGCTCGGCTGCCGGCGGTCCTGATCAGCCCGATCGGCTTCAGGCCGAGTTCGGACTTGCGCGCCAGAAGCTGCGCAAGCTCGCGGCATTGCGCGGTTGCGCCGACCAGCACGGTCGAAGCCCCCCACAGGTCGACATAGGTCAGGAGACCGCGGGTCATGGCCTCGACGTAATGGCTGAACAGCAGCAGGCAGGCCGCGTTGGCCAGTTGCACGATCACGAAGTCGACCACGTTTCGTCCGGGCAGCGCCAGGACGATCCAGACCACGGTGAAGCCGGCAATGCCGAGCGTGCGTTGCCGGAACCGTTCGTAGGGTCCGGGGCCCGATCCGCTGTAAAGTCCGACGGCAAGGAAGGCGACAATGACGAGCAGGGCGGCCGCTGGCGGCGGTCCATGCGCCGACAGTCCGGTCAACCACGCCAGCAGATGGCTGCAGGCGATGGCAGCCAGCGTGGCTGCGAGATCGCCCGAAACCAGCGAGGCCACGACGATGGGCTTGCGGTAGGGACGGACAAGCGTCAGATCGCCGTCACGTCGACCGCGGGAGCGCAGTCGCGCAGGGCCCGCCGAATGCAGGTTCAGACCGTGGTCTGCCATGCTGCCCTATGCTTCTCTTTTCGATGTAAAAGGTCGCGCGCCTCGCGCCGGGCGGTGCGAAGCGCGCTGCAGCTATTCGGCTGCAATTCCGGAAAAGCCGAGCTCGGCCGCCACGCGCTGCTCGATCCAGCGGTAGGTGGGAATGAGCCCCTGGCGCAACGATGTCTTCGGCTCCCAGCCGAGCACCGTCCGCAGCCGCGAATTGTCGCTGTTGCGCCCGCGCACGCCCTGCGGCTTCGAGGTGTCGTGGCACTTCTTCACCGATTTGCCGGCGATCTCGGCGATGATGTCGACCAGTTCATCGACGGTGACGAGCTCGTCGGTTCCGAGATTGAGCGGGGCGCTGTAGTCGGAGCGCATGATGCGGTGGATGCCTTCGACGCAGTCGTCGACATACATGAAGGAGCGGGTCTGCCTGCCGTCACCCCAGATCATGAGCTCGTCGCCGTCATGCAGGGACGCGATCTTGCGCGAGAGCGCAGCCGGCGCCTTTTCGCGGCCGCCGTCATAGGTGCCGAGCGGCCCGTAGACGTTGTGGAAGCGGACTACGCGGGTGGCGAAGTTCCAGTCCTCGGTGAAATACTGGCAGAGCTTCTCGGTGTAGAGCTTCTCCAGCCCGTAGCCTTCCTCGGGGTCGGCCGGAAACGCGTCCTCCTCGCGCAGCGGCACGACGTCGGGGTCCTTCTGCAGATATTGCGGATAGACGCAGGCCGAGGACGAGAACATGAACCGCTTGACGCCGTGATGTCGCGCCGCCTGCAGCGTGTGGACGTTGATCAGCGTGTTGTTGAGGGTGATTCCGGCGTGGAACGCGCTGATATAGCCGATGCCGCCCATGTCGGCCGCCAGGTGATAGACCTCGTCGATTCCCTTGGTGACGCGCAGGCACTGCTCGGGGACGCGCAGATCGGCGATCGCGAACTCGTCGGCAGCCGTCTCCTCGTATTCGGGATGTTTGATGTCGGCGCCGCGAACCACGTAGCCTTGTCCGATAAGATACTTGATCAGGTGATGCCCGATGAACCCGCCGGCGCCGGTCACCAGCGCCGTTTTCCCATTTCGCATTTCGCGTCTCCGTTGACTTTCCGCGCGTCGCGCAGGGTTGTGGACTTTGGCCGGACGCTGATCTTAGACGCGCGATGCGCGAGTCCCGATTGGAACGACGTGGTAATCCGGAATCGCTGTCGGCAGCGGAATATTCGATCGGTCTTGCTGTAGCTGCGCTGTTGCACTTTGCAGTTTCAGCGGGCGATCCGTGTTGCGGCGTTGGCCTGGTTGCGCGCCTTGTCGGTCTTCGCCGGCCGCGATCCAGGCGGCGTCGCCGTGGCCTCGTCATGCGGCAGGACGTGCGTCATCTCGTTCTTGACGTCGATGACGTCGCCAGGCTCGACGGGCGTCGTCTCCTCGGCATCGAGAACAACGGCCCGGCCGTTGCGCGTGCGCGTGATGCTGATCGGATGCTTGCTGTCGGAAGCCGCGGCGCCGCCGGCAAATTGCCGCTTGACGTCGCGGATCCGGATCGCTGCGGGCAGGGTGATGTCGAGCTCGTTGAGGTGATCGCCGGTCTGCTGCAGTTCGGTGGCGACCTGTCGCTTGAATGCGGCTTCGACTTCCTTGATCTTGAAATCGAGGTTGCCCGATTCCACCTGCAGGCGCGAGACGTCCGACAGCAGCCGCCAGACCGCGGCTTCCTGGTTTGCCTCCAGCACGCGGTACTGGAAGTCGTTGTTCTGCGTTCCCAATCCCTGCTTGAGCAGGTTTCCGTAGCGGTCGATCTGCTGCCGGATCAGGTCGAGCTGCTTCTTCCCGGCGGTGCCCTGTTCGCTGTTGGCGTCGATCTGGTCCTTGAGAAGCGGCTTCTGCGAACGCAGCAGATCGATCTGGCCGCGCAGGATGTTGCCTTCGGCGAGGAAGATGTCCTGCTCGCTCGCGACGATATCGCGGGCGTCGTTGTCGTCGGCGCCGTCGCCAAGCTGGGGCGGCGAGAAGCTGGGTCGTCCGTCGCGCTGTGCCTCGAGCCGGGCCTTGCGCACCAGCAGCGTGCGCTTCTGCAGCGTCAGCTGCCGCACGCGCTCCTCGGCCACGAGATATTCGGAAACCGCGGTCTGGCGCAGCGCCTCGCCCAGACCGAATCCGCCGGCCAGCGCCACCGCGCTCTGCGCCGTGCTGCCGTAACGGAACGGGTAGGCGCCAGGCTGCCGCACGTCGCCCATGACGTAAAGCGGACGCAGCTCGGCGATCTTCACGCTCACCGAGGCCGTCCGCAGGATGCCGTCGGAGAGGAGCCGCTCGCTGATGCGCCTCTGGCATTCGACCACCGTCAGATCCTTGACCTCGATCGGTGTGGTGAGCGGAATGGTGACGGTGCCGGCGTCGTCGACGAGCACGTCACCCGACAGCTCCGGCTGGCCAAAGACCGTCACCGCGATGCGATCGCCCGGCGCCAGGCGGTAGGCGCGGTTGTCGGCCTCCTCGCCCCACATTCTGCCGGGGAGCAGCACGAAAGCCAGGCAGGTCGCGCCAAGGGCGTAGCGGACCAGGGCCGTGGCGGAGGCGTTCGCGAAACTTGGCCGATGGTGCGTCATGAAGACTCCATGCGTTGTCCGCCGGGCCTGCCGAGCCGGCGGTCGCGTTCCTCGTCGTTGTTGCCCTTGAGCCTAGTTGCCGGCGGCGCCGGGCCGCCGAAAAACAGGGGCTACCGGCGTGCTCGTCGGAAGTACTTCCCTCGGATTAGTCGCGTCCCGCCTGATAGCTCTTATGCGCCGTGTCGCCACCCATGTGCGTGGTTGTTGACGAACTCAGGCTTCGATCAGGATGCGAGCTGCCGGACTCCCGACCGGCGGACATGCAACGGGCAGGAGGCGTATCTTGAAAAAACGTGTTCTGGTGACCGGGGGCGCAGGCTTCCTCGGTTCGCATCTTTGCGCACGTCTGCTCAGGCAGGAATGCGAGGTGCTCTGCGTCGACAATTTCTTCACCGGCATGCGCCGCAACATCGAGCCGCTGCTCGACGAGCCGGCCTTCGAGGTGATGCGCCACGACGTGACCTTCCCGCTCTATGTCGAGGTCGACGAGATCTACAACCTTGCCTGTCCGGCCTCGCCGATCCACTACCAGCGCGATCCGATCCAGACCACCAAGACCAGCGTGCTCGGTGCGATCAACATGCTGGGTCTTGCCAAGCGGCTGCATGCCCGCATCCTGCAGGCGTCCACCAGCGAGGTTTACGGCGATCCGGAGGTCCATCCGCAGACCGAGGATTACTGCGGGATCGTCAACATGGCCGGACCGCGCGCCTGTTACGACGAGGGCAAGCGCTGCAGCGAGACGCTGTTCTACGACTATCGACGGCAGCACCGGCTGGATGCGCGCGTCGCCCGAATCTTCAATACATATGGGCCGAACATGCATCCGCAGGACGGGCGCGTCGTCTCGACCTTCATCGTGCAGGCGTTGAGGGGGGAGCCCATCACGATCTTCGGATCAGGTGCGCAGACGCGGTCGTTCTGCTACGTCGACGATCTGATCGACGGGCTGACACGGCTGATGAACCTGGCACAGCACCCCGACGGGCCGGTCAATATCGGCAATCCGATCGAGATGACAATGGCCGAACTGGCCGAGCTCATCATCGCGCTGACCGGCTCGCGTTCGCGGCTCGAGTTCCGGCCGTTGCCGCAGGACGATCCGCGCCAGCGCCGGCCGGACATCTCACGCGCGCGCAACCTGCTGCATTGGACACCCAAGATCTCGGTCGAAGAGGGCCTCGGCAGAACCATCGCCTATTTCGACAATCTGCTGGCCAATCCCAGCGAAGCGGACAAGCTCGTGTGGAAACTTTCGTAATGAACGCGTCCCGCCGGCAGCGCGCCGAGCGCGGCGACGTTCTCGGCGTCAAGGTCAGCGCGATCACCATGGACGATGCGATCGCGACGATCGAGCGTTGGATCGGCGAGGGGCGGCGCGAATATGTCTGCATCACCGGCGTTCACGGCATCATGGAATGCCGCGACGACCCGTCGCTCCGCAGGATCCACAACGAGGCCGGCATGGTGACGCCCGACGGTATGCCGCTCGTCTATTTCCTGCACCTTGTCGGCAGGAAGCGCACGGAACGCGTCTACGGGCCCGACCTCATGCGGGAAATGACCACGCTTTCGGCATCTCGCGGCTACCGCCAGTTCTACTATGGTGGCGGCGTCGGCGTCGCGGACAAGCTGAAGGACGGCCTGATCAGGTCCGTTCCCGGACTGCAGGTGGCGGGCACGTTCTGCCCGCCATTCCGCGAGATGACGCCGGCGGAGGACCAGGCCGTGGTCGACCTGATCAACGCCGCGCGGCCCGACATCGTCTGGGTAGGCCTGAGCACGCCGAAGCAGGAGCGATGGATGGCAGCGCATCTCGGGCGGATCGAGGCGCCGGTCATGATCGGCGTCGGGGCGGCGTTCGATTTCCTCGCAGGCACCAAGCGCCAGGCGCCGAAGTGGATGCAACGTCACGCGCTCGAATGGCTGTTTCGACTCTGCTCCGAACCACGACGGTTGTGGCGACGCTACGCCACCATCGTACCGGGGTTCATGATCCTCGCCGCCCGCGAGCTCGTCCGCAGGGCGACGATTGCCGGAAGGGAGAAGAGTTGGATTACGCGCTGAAGCATAGTTCGGCGACCGTCAAGGAGACTGCGCACGAAATGAGTATACCGACCACGCAAGCTGCCGCGGTTCCTCTCCGCGCGCATCGGGTCGGCGGCGCGCTATGGGAGCGGCTTTGGCGCCTGGCTTTCGGCCAGCACATGATCGCGCTGGTCGATCAGGCGATCGTCAGCGGCGCGAGCTTCGCTTCGACCGTC
Source organism: Bradyrhizobium sp. NP1 (assembly GCF_030378205.1). NCBI lineage: Bacteria > Pseudomonadati > Pseudomonadota > Alphaproteobacteria > Hyphomicrobiales > Nitrobacteraceae > Bradyrhizobium > Bradyrhizobium sp. NP1. Next base: position 6,636,039 of record NZ_CP127385.1, on the reverse strand, counting down.
ATCGTCGCCCGCTGGACGGTTCCAAGCCAGCTCGGAATCTATTCGATTGGCATCTCGCTTCTTGTGGCATCAGTCACCATCCAGGAAGCGCTGATCTCGCTTCCGTATACGATCCAGCGCCACCATGCCGCGGGGACACCGGCCGAATCCGCCGGCAGCTCCCTGATGCAGAGCGGTCTCCTTTCGGCCCTTGTCGTCCTTGTCCTGGGTGCGACAAGCGTAGGGATGCGTGCCGGGGGCGCGGACCCCGAGCTCGCAACGATGGTTCTTGTGCTGGCGTTGATGGCGCCGTTCACATTGCTGCGCGAATTTGGCAGGCGGTTTGCCTTCGCGCATCTGCGCAGCGGGCAGGCTGCGCTTCTCGATGGCGCCGTAGCAGCGATTCAGCTCGGCACGCTGTTCTGGCTCGGGATGAATGATTGGATGTCGAGCTCCACCGCCTGCCTTGCGCTCGGCGGCGGCTGTGCGCCGACCGTCGCGACGTGGCTCTACCTGTCGCGTCGGGATTTTTCACTCCGTCTCAGTCAGCTGGGAGCGTCGATCCGTGAGAGCTGGACCCTGGGCAAGTGGCTGTTTGGCAGCCAGATCGCCTTGCTGGTGCAGGGTTACGCCGCCAACTGGCTGCTGGCCTGGATTGCCGGCGCCGCGATAACGGGGATATTCGCCGCCTGCATGAGCGTCGTGTCGATCGCAAACCCCCTGATCCTCGGCATCAGCAACATTCTGGTGCCGCGAGCCGTTCTGGCCTTGAACGAGGGGGGCGGCCGCAAATTGTGGCGCCAATCCGTTCAAGACGCGGCTCTGCTGGGTCTCGCCATGGCGGCTTTCTGCATCGCCGTCGCGATCGGCGGCGAACGACTTATGCCGTTGCTCTATCACGGTGCGGCATTCGAGAACCGGGGGCAGCTTCTTACAGTGCTCGCGGTGACGTTGCTGGCGAGCAGCCTGGGAATGCCGGCCACGAACGCGCTGGCGAGCATGAAGCGCACGCGCGAGATTTTCTGGATCATTTCAGGCGCAGCGATTCTGACCACGCTCATCGAGTGGCATCTGACACGTGCATGGGGGCTGGATGGCGCGGCCTACGGATTCATGCTCGGCAATTTCATTGCCGCGGCCGCGCGGTGGATCGTGTTTTACGTGGTGCTGTGGTCGTGCGATGCGCAAGGTGGCGTGGCAGAGAAGGCAGAATCGTCTTCAAGGGTTGCACAGGCGATGCAGGTGCTCCGGGAATTCAAGCGGGAGACCGCCGACGACGACTGGTCGGTCCGGAAGCTCGACGAAGGCGAACAGGCCGTCGTCTTCCTTGCCGAGTTCCGGAACCAACGCCGTGATGTTGGAGCGCAGGAGCCGGTGATCATCAAGCTTTACAAATCCTCGGTCGATTCGCGAGCCGAGCTCGCCGGCCGTCAATTCGAGTGCTTGTCGCGATCGCATGCGCTGCTGGATGGCCGTACCTTCAACGGCTGGGGGATTTTGGCCCCGCGTCCGTTGCACTTGAGCAGGTCGCCGCTTGCGCTCGTGATGACCAGGGTTCCTGGAAGCAAGGTGAGTTCGCATTTCCGGGCTGGCGGCAAACTGACACGCGAAATCATCGACACCGCGCCGCAGGCTGTTGTCGCCGCCATGACGAATTGCTGGGCCGCAGGCCAATCGCACGGCGATCTCAACGTCGACAACATTCTTCTCGACCCAGTGACGCGGGAAATATCCTTTGTAGACCTCGACTTGCCGCCGATCGTCCTGCCCTTCTCTGATGGCGCAAGCCGCTGGCGGCCTGCTACGGACGACCTTGCGTACATGCTGTATAGCGCGGCAATGCCGGTCAAGCGCGACGTCGCCAGGCCCGGCGTCCGCGCCCGCAAGCTGATGTTCACGGAGCGCGTGATGCGTTTATTCGTCGAAACGATCGCGGGATGCGAGGACAAGATGCGTGTGCTCGCCGAAATCCATGCCTGCGCGCGGCTCCATTTGAAGGCAATCGACGTTTCGTGGTCGCTACAGGGCTATTGGCGCCGGTTGCTCCGGCGAAGCGCGCTAAACGGCATTGAGACGACACTCGAAAGACTGACGGCAGAAGCGATGTCCTCGGGACGGCAGTCATTGTCGACCGGCAGCCGGGCGAGGCGCCAGTGATGAAACCGGAGACATACATCACGACCAGCTGGGACGACGGCAATCCGGCCGACCTGCGCATCGCCGAGCTCCTGGTCAAGCACGGCGTGCGAGGCACGTTCTATGTGCCGATGAGCGCAGACACCGGCACGATGACTGCTGCGCAGATCCGGGAGCTGAGCTCGGCTTTCGAAATCGGCGCCCATACGCTTCATCACGTCGTCCTGCCCCAAACGCGGAAAGCACGCGCGTTGCGAGAGATCGTCGGCTCCAAGTTATGGCTCGAGGATACGATCGGGCGACCGTGTCGGATGTTTTGCCCCCCGACGGGCGCGTTTTCGGAGCTGCACCTGGAAATGATCCGACGCGCGGGCTTCATCGGTCTGCGCACGACCGAGCTGGGATCTCTCGATCTCCCCAGAGTGCGCGGCGACCTCGTCTTGATGCCGACGACGGTTCAGGCCTATCCGCACGGGCTGTTGGCATTCGTGAGGAACGCGGCCAAGCGGATGGCCTTCGCGAATCTGTGGCGATTCGTCATTCACGGTCGCACGACCGACTGGCCGGAGCTGGCGCGATACCTGTTGCGTCGGGCAATCGACCACGGTGGCGTGTTTCACCTCTGGGGTCATTCATGGGAATTGGGCACCGCGGATCAATGGACGCGACTCGATGAAGTTCTTCAGGCAATCAAGGAGGTCGCGGCCAGCGCACCGTCGCTCGAAAACGGCGAGATTGCGCAGCGCTTTCTGGCGGAACCGCTTTGCTCCGACTTGCGGGGTACTCCGGATGGGCTCTTTCAACCTCTGCAACCGAGGTTCAGTGTTATGCCTTGCGAGCGTCGGTTGCCGGTGGCGAGCGAGGCCTGCTGCGTGAAGGGAAGTCGGAATGACTCTGAAACTTGAGTTCGGAAACAGCGACACCGTCAACCTTCGGTCCCATTACGAGCAAATCGCCAAGGACACGGTGAAATTGTTATGGGGCCGCAAGTGGCTGATCGCAGCGTTTCTGGTCACGCCAGCCGTCCTTGCGTTCCTCGTGCTGGTGCTGATAGGGCCTCGATACACCGCCGAGGCGACGATCGAGCTCGGCTTCAGTCGAAAGGGAGGCGCTTTCAACACCAAGACCCAGGAGTCGATCGCGAATCTCGACGCTTCCGTGCTGCTGGACAGCGCCGCACGCGTTCTCCGGTCGCGCCCGATCGCCGGCGTCGTGGTGACGCGTCTCGGGCTCGACAAGGATCCCCAATACACCCATAACCCGCTGTTCGTGCAGGCGCTGACCTTTGTACAGGCGGTGCTAGGACTTCCCCAGCCGGAGTCGACGCCTCACGATCGCGCGGTCAACGGACTCTTGCGTCGAGTTGGCGTCACCGCGCAGCCGCGCACCTACGTTATCTCGATCACAGCAACCGCGGATCGGCCGGAGCGCGCGAGGATGCTTGTTAACGCCGTGGGGTCGGCCTATCTGCAAAGCCGGATGATGCAGGAAGTGTCCACCGCCGAAAACGAATTGAAGGAAGCTTCGGCGATCTACGGTGTGCGCCATCCGCAATACCAGCTCGCCGAGATGAAGCTCCGGCATCTTGAAGCCGAACTGAACGCTTTGGGCGAGGAATCGAAGGATGGTGCCAAGATAGTAGCGGGCGATTCCTTCATGGCGGGCGATGTCGTCGTCGGCCCCTCCAGCGCCGTCATCGGCGTGATTTTGGGGGTGGCTCTCGCGATCGGCCTCGCCTGTGGAATCTGGACGGCGCTCCACGAGGCGACCGTGAAGAGCCATGTCGAGGCGATCCTTCGCAAGATCCGGGTCTATGAACGCGCGCAAGCCGCGGGTTGGGCGATGAACCGGATTCGCCCGTTCGTGACGATCAGAGCACCGCGGAGGGAGCCACCGAGGCCGTAGCCGTGGCGGTGTGCATCCGCCCGGAAGGCGGCTCACGATCGGGCAATCGTCGCGGGCCGATCTTTCGGCTCCGCGGCGACCTCACCGCCACAGAAGCGTCCCGTTCGGCTCCTGGCCCTGGCCGCGAAACTCATCCCAGCCGAACACCGAGTGGTCCCACCCGAAGCGCGCGGGTCCGCTCTGTTGCGGAATGATGTAGGTATTGTGGTCGAAGTGGTTGCCGCCGCTCGCGATGATATCGAAATTCTCGTCGCCGGGCGGCGCGTCGGAGACGCCGCCCGCACACGCGGCGCCTTCGAACGTGATGACATTGTCGCGAACGATATCGTCGCGCGTCTTGTACTTTCCGCCGCCCCTGATCCGGCGGCTCTGATCGACAAGGACGATGGCGCAGCCGCCAGGGCTGACGGTCAGGTCGTTGTTCTCGACCGTGACGGTTTGAGATCCCGCAACCAGGACCTCCGCCCCCCAAAACCATTTCCTCGATGAAATTCCATTGTGCCGGACGATATTGTTCCTGATGATTGCCCCAAAGGAGATTTCGAAGAAGATACCGGCGTCGTGATTTCCTTCCACGCGATTTCCCTCGTAGAGGGCATTCCGACAGCTGATATCGCACCACAATCCCGGACCGACATTGTCGTAGACCGAGTTGGCGCGAAAGACGGGGTTTTCGCTGACCGCGAGCTTCACGCCGCCGGCCTCCCATGTGAAGTCGAACCCGCGGGTGTTGTTCGCCCAGATGCGGTTGTTCTCGATCACGACGTCCTTGCCGACCCCCGTGACCCCGATCTGGCCGTTGTGATGGATGTTGTTGAAGCGGATCTGCGTGCCGTCGCCAGCCCCGATGCCGCCGCCGCTGTTCCATCTGATTTCGCAGTTCTCGATGGTCCAGCCGACGCCGTAGCGCGCCTGAACCGCCCCCCTTTGGGACATGCTTGCGTATTTCTCGATGATCAGATTGCTGATCGAGACGCCGGACGCGAAACTGTCGAACGCAGCCGCGACGACCGTCGCCTCGACCACATGCCCTGCCGGGTCATCGGCGAGGTAAAGCCGGTCATTCAGATCATCGACATAGAAGCGACCAGGCTCCAGCTCGGCCTTGCTCTGTACGGGAGCAAGCGCGCGATCGTCGATGAATACGCTTTCGCGGACGTTGCAGGCGGGAGACGTGCTGACGCAGTCGCGGTCCTTCTCTCTCGACGGTCGCATTCCGCTCGCCACCCAGTAGCGATCCTCCTGGGTAAAGGAGGTGAGCACACGGCTTCCATTCAGGACGCTGTTTCCCTCGCCGTAGAAATGCTGGTTGCGTTTCGGCCGAACGATCTGCAGCCGGTGCACCCCGTTTTTCAGGCAAAAGACCGCGCCTTCTCCGGCGCGCTCGACGGCGTCCGCAATGGAGGCGCCGGCTGCCACGTCGATGGCACCCGCAGGGCACCGAACACTGACGACGCCACCGACGGCGGGCTCTGCATGCATCGGTGCGACGCCGGCCATCAGGCAGAGCCCGATCACCCCAGTGGGCGCAAGAGCTGTCCATGACATTCGAATGCATCCATCTTGCAAAGGGATGAACCGAAATTCGCCGTCGGTCGGGATTAGTCCGGTCCCGCAAACCGTCTGCGTCGGCAAGGGACAGCGCGCATCGGCCCGGCGAAGCAGTGCTGACCCGCGCCGTCGTGAAGCCCGGTCGGCGCGGGGTTCTCGACCGTCCCCGACGGCGCAGCCCGGTCGATCGCGTTCACAAGGTCGGCGCCTCTTCGTTCCGGAACGAGGGCTCGGATTGCTGCGTCCGCGGATCAGATCTCATTGGATCAGATCTCATTCTGGTCGGTGCGCGTACAGCGATCAGCGATTTCGTTAGCCCCAGAACTTTCTCTTCGATGATATCGGCATCGGGAAAGAGCCGCTTCATCTCTGCCTTGGTCAGCAGCCGAATGCTTCGAAGGAAGCTATCTACCTGCTCCTGCGTCGGCTTAGTCATCAGCCCCCAGCCGGTGCCATAGCGGACGATGCGGCGCAGCACGCGCCGTGGAAGGAGGTGCACGAACGGCGCAAGGAGATGCGGCTCGAAGAAGAAGTAGCGGTTCGGCGTCTGCACGTAGTAGCTCGGCGCCACTCGTCGGATTTCCCCGGCAAAAGCAACTTGGTCTGCCCACTCGCCCACGTGCTCGATCACCGAATTGGAAAAGGCGATGTCGAAGCTGTCGTCCTCGAACTCGAGCGCACGCCCATCGCCGCGCTGCTTTCGGAACCGCCCGCGCTGCCACTCCTCATCCTCGAGATTGATCATCAGGACGTCTGGTGCTTCCTTGATAAGCATCCAGTTGAACTCGTAGCCCCCGACGTCCACGATCCGTATCTTCTCGTCGACTACGAAAAGTCGGCAGAACTCCGTCATCCGCTTCGCGCGGAAGTGGGCCAGTATGGGCCGATAGAAAGCGTGAATGTCCATGACCGCTCGCGAGAGTTGTCCTTATCACACGGTAACCAGGGTCCACGGGCAACGGCTCTTTGGAATGTTCGAATGTCCGAAAGAGGTAGCACGAATGTTCGTGCTCGGTGTGGCACAGGTCGTGCTCGCAAGCCCGTATCTGACTGTTTGCCGGGCCGCTTCGACCATCGCGGCCGCATCCGGCTTCGGTTTCGTGATGGTCTTCTTCACGGCGTTACTTTCCCTTTGAATTCGTCAGCCGGAGGCTGTCGGATCGGGCTGAGCGACGTCATCCGGACCGAGCGCGAGTGGCGCTGTCAGCGCGAAAAACCATGACTGTCCCGATACCGAATCCGATCAGGCACCAGAACCAGATGCCGATCATCGGTCCCTCGATCGCGACATCGAACGTGGCGTCGATGATGATGGACAAGACGTAACACGCAACGAACAGGAAGAGGCGACTCCACTCGACTTGGCCGCGCCGTCGGGCTGTGTACAGGGCCCGGAGCATCAGGCCGAACCAGGACAGTAGCAACGCGGACCACAGCACCAGGCCCGGAACGCCTGCGCGCGCCAGAATCGTCATGTGAACGTTATGTGGGCTTCGCAGCTTCGGACGGTCGCGACCTTCGACGTCCTGGAAACCATCCACGTCCGCGAGATTCAACCCGAATCCCCGACCCGTCCAGAACTTGGGGCCAAACAGTGTGTCCGCGAGGATGATATTCCACCATTGCAGACGCCACTCCTTGGTCGATTCGGCCTGCGCGTTGCCGGACTGACCAAACGTGCTGACGACGTTGTCAACGAGCTGTTGGGGATCGATGGACCGTTCGGCGGTGGAAGGCGCCGAGCGACGTTCGCCGAGGGTCGATTGGACCGTGATTGCAGCAAACACCACAGCCAGGATGACGACGGCGGTTCGAGCAACGGCTCGCGCCTTGCCGACGACGATCGCCGCAAGCACGACCGGGACGACAAAGGCGAGCATTGCGCCGCGACCGTGGGACGCCACCATGACGGTTGTGGCGACGGCGGCAAGAATCCAGCGCCAGCTGGGCCTGTAAAACCCGATCAGCGCGAAGACCGACGCCCCCGCGAGATGAGTGGCGACTTCGCCCGATCTCACCTCGAGAATCGGGGCGCCGGCGTTTGGCATTTCCGGGATGTAGTCGGCCAGAAAGTGTGAGATCGCGAACAGGAACGGAATGGCTGGGATGAAGGCCCCGGCGAACCTGCCATAGTAGCGCAGGATCGTGTCGATACGTCTGGGATCCTCCAACAGGATCGCCACGATGATGAAGGCGAAGCCGCCATACATGACGACGACGCTGTCGCGCAGCGCGTCTATGCCGTAGGTCTGGACGGAAGTGACCGTTCGCAGGAGCACCCAGGCCATGCTGGCGGCGAGAAAGAAGCTCGGCAGGGTTGCGAGCGAGCTGACGATGCAGCGGCTTCGCAGGAGCACGACCACGCCGGACAGATAGGCCATCTCCCCAACGAAAAGGGGAGGAAAGCCCACATAGGCGAAACCTTTGCCGATGAACGCGTATCCGCTCAGCACGAAGGCGAGAAAAAGCAGCCACCGATCGCCTAACGTGTCGGATCTGGCGATCGCCGTTCTCAGCGGTTGTGAACTGTCGGCCATTCGTCCTGGCCCGCTTTCCCAGCCTGGAGTCGCATTGTCGATGCCGCCCTGCTGGGGCGGAGCGCCTAACAGCTAAGGATGAACGCTTCGATCGGTTCGTTGCAAGAAGCTGCGAACCCGGCGGCCGGCTCATTGGGGGTAGCCCCAATGCCCCGCAATCGCGACGCGCGTTCCCTTATGCGCGATTGCCGCGCCGATGCGCGGCAGCATAGTGACACTGATGTTGTTCACGGGGCGATCTCGTCGGCTGCGCGAAGAGGAGGGGGAATTTCCATGGAAGAAGGGGCGCCCGTTGCGGGCGGTACAGGTCTTTCCGGCTCTCTCGCCAGCGCGCGCTTGTTCGATCGGGAATGCGGCGTTCCGTCCTTCCACGATTGCTGCTCATGAACGTCCTGATAGCGCATAATTTCTATAAACATGCGGGCGGCGAGGACCAATGCGTCGCGGCCGAGGTCGCACTGTTGCGGGCGCATGGGCATCAGGTGACGCAATACTGCCTGTCCAACGACGCGGTCGACGGCATGGGCCGCCTGCGGCTTGCCGGCCGCACGATCTGGAGCCGTCAGGCGTTTGCAACCATGCGCAGCCTGATCGCCACCCACCGCCCGCAGGTCGTGCATTTTCACAACACGTTCCCACTGATCTCTCCCGCCGCCTATTACGCGGCGCATGCGGAGAGCGTCCCGACGGTCCAGACGCTGCACAATTTCCGACTCGTCTGCGTCAACGCGTTGCTGTTCCGCGATGGCAAGCCCTGCGAGCAGTGCCTTGACAAGACCATCCCCTGGCACGGCGTCGCGCATAGCTGCTATCGCGACAACCGCGGCGCCAGCGCGGCCGTTGCGGCGATGCTGGCGGCCCATCGGCTGTTGGGAACATGGCGCGATGCGGTCGACGCGTATGTCGCGTTGAGCGAATTCAGCCGGCGCAAGTTCATCGCGGGCGGCCTTCCCGCTGACAAGATCGCCGTCAAGTTCAACTTCACCTATCCGGAGCCCGGCCCGGGCAGCGGAGACGGCGGGTATGCCGTCTATGTCGGCCGGCTGTCGACGGAAAAGGGAGTTCAGACTCTTCTGAAGGCGTGGCAGAGCCTCGGCGTGACGGTGCCGTTGAAGATTGCGGGCGACGGTCCCCTGGCTCCCTCAGTTCGCGAGGCCGTGGCGCAGAATGCTGCGATCGAGTGGCTGCAAGGCATTCCGCACGAACGCGTCTATGAACTGATCGGGGCGGCAGCCTTTCTGGTCCTGCCGTCGCAATGTTACGAAGGCGCACTTCCCCGCGTCGTGATCGAGGCGTTTGCGAAGGGCACGCCGGTCGTCGTCTCCGCCCACGGAGCCATGACCGAAATCGTCGACGGCAGCAACGGGGTTTGCTTTGCACCCGGCAATCCGGAGGACCTCGCCGCGAAGGTCCGCTGCCTCGGATCGGACACGGCGACGCTGAGGCAAATGCGACGAGGCGCGCGCGAGACCTTCGACCGGAATTTCACCGCCGCCGCCAATCACCGCGCGCTCTTGGCGATCTATGCACGCGCGATCGCGCGATATGCCGGGCATGGCTTGCCGGAAACGAAAGCCGTATCGGTAGCCTAGAACGATGGGGAGAACCGCAGGGACCAGCACGATGCTCACATTGACCAGGCCTGCACTAACTGACCGGGCGTCGGCGGAAGGCTGCTTGTTACCCTCGGAAACCGATTTCTATTCCGCTTACGACTGGTGCCTCGACCCGCACCTGACGGTTGGCGAAGCCGTCGAGCGCCTTGCCGGCGAGATCGACCGGCTGCAGACGGCGCAGGTCGGTTGGCAGGCCGGCGAAATCACCGTGAACGTCTATCTCCTTTCCTGTTCGCTCCTGAACGGGATCGACGAATATCTGCGCGGGCACACATTGCGGCTGCCTGTTCAGCTCAGGCGGGTCCGGCCTGGGCGTGCCGCCATGTGGGCAGCGGAGCGGGTTGCCGAAACTCTGCCGAAACAGGGCAGGACGAGGGTCCGCCGTTGGAAGGAGCAATGGCAGGACGGCATGGACGGCTTTTTTGCCGTTCTGGCCCGAAACGAGTCTGAGCCGGCGCTGTTTGCCGATGCCGCGCAGCGATTGTCGGAAATGCTGCGATTGCCGCTTCCGCCCGACCTCATGGGCTTGCGCCTCGGCGTGCCGTCCGCGTTCAGCCGCCTGGATCTCACCCATTTCGACGTGCTGGCGCTCGGACGCCGGTTCATGCGCCAATACCCGGATAAATCGCATCCGGTGCTTCTGCTGGGGTTGCGCACCGCGGGCACCTATTTTTCCGCGCTGCTGCGCTCATCCCTGAAGGCGGAGGGATATCGCCGCGTCGTCTCGCTGACCGTGCAGCCGATCAAGGGCCCAGGCCGCCGCGAACGAAACGTGTTGACGAGCTGCGCAAAACAGGGCTTCACGGTCGCCATCGTTGACGACCCGCCCCACACCGGCGGCGCCATCGTCCATGCGATCGATATCGCGCGTCAGGCGGGGTTCGACCTGCCCCGGATAAGGGTGCTCGTCCCGACCCATCCGACCGCACATAATTGGGCTGACGCGCTGCCTCAGGGGGCGGTCATCACGCTTGAGCCGGAACGCTGGCGAAAGCAGCAACTGCTCGATCCCAGGCGTGTGGAGAACCGGCTGGCCGAATACTTTGCGCAACAGGGATTCTCCGGCGTCCGGGTGGTCGGGAGCGGCCAGGCGGTCGCACTTAATGCGCGGCTGCAGAGCGGTAGCAGCAAGCGCGGCGCAACGCTGAGGCGGATATTTGAAGTGCAGCTGCGCACGCCCCAAGGCGAGAGCGAGACCCGCCATGTCCTGGCCAAGGGCGTCGGTCTGGGATATCTCGGCTACCCCGCCTTCCTGGCCGCACACCGGCTTGCCGGCTTCATCCCGCCGGTTCTCGGGCTGCGCGACGGTATTCTCTACACCGAATGGCTGCCACAGCAAGATACGGCAGACATCCGGCTGCATCGCGACATGTGGATAGACACGACGGCCGCCTATGTCGCGGCGCGAACCCGTCTGTTGCGACTGCCGAAGCATCGCGCGAACGGCAAGGCGGTCCACGAGAACGGCTGGGCACTGCTGGCGGAAGCGCTTGGCCGCGCATATGGAAGCCTTGCCCTCAATATCCCGATGCGGTCGTGGATCCAGGCCCGCCTCTACCGGCTGCACTGCCCGTTCCCCACCCTGATTGACGGCAACATGGGCCATGCCGAATGGATCAATTCTAATTCGGTGCCGTTGAAGACCGGCTACTACGGACATGGCCTGGGCAAGACCCAGTTGAACACGATCGATCCGGCCTACGATCTTGCCGAGACCATCCTCAGTTTCTCGCTTTCTTCCGAGGAGGAAGACCGGCTGATCCGGCGCTATGTCGAGCACTCCGGAGACGTCGAGGTCGGGCAGCGGCTCTTCGTCAACAAGTTGCTGGCCGGACTCTGGACGATGGAATCGGCCCAGGAACAGCTGTTCGGCGTCACCCAGTCAGGCGAACAGCAACAGGAGCAGCATCGCCGTTTCCTCGGCGCGTGGGACTTCCTGACGGTCCAGACCGCGCGGTTCTGCGGCGCGCGTTATCGATCGTCGCAGCCAGCGTCCTGGCGGTCGCCGCTTGTCATGCTCGATGTGGACGGGGTGATCGACCGGCGCATCTTCGGCTATCCGTGCACCACGGCCGCCGGCATCGGGGCGCTATCGCTGCTGGCGGCGCATGGCTGTTCGGTTGCCCTGAACACGGCGCGGTCGGTCTACGAGGTGAAGGACTATTGCGAGGCCTACGGCCTGGCAGGCGGCGTGGCCGAAAACGGCGCCTATCTCTGGGACGCGATCGCCAAGCGCGGCCGGCCTCTGATCGATCAGGAGACGATGATCCAGCTCGACGAGCTCAGGAAGGAGCTGCGTCGGATGCCGGGCGTGTTTCTCGACGAGCGGCACCGCTATTCCATCCGGGCCTACATGATCGAGAAGAAGCCCCGCAGCCTGCTCTTGCGGCTGGTGCATTCGATCCGCGCGTTCAATGTCGGCCAGGGGGCGACGATTCCGCTCCCGACGCTGGTGGTGGCTCACCTGATCGCGGAGAAGCGGCTCGACCGGCTTTCCTTCCACCAGACCACGATCGACACCGCCGTCGTCGCCAAGGACGTCGACAAGGGCACCGGGCTTGCGGCATTGCGCGATCGGGTCCTGGGGCCGGACGCCGAGACGATCGCCGTCGGCGACACGGAAGCCGACCTGCCGATGTTCCGGCGCGCCACGCGCAGCTTTGCGCCGGCCCAGATTTCCTGCCGGCGGCAGGCGAGGCTGTTGGGATGCACGGTGTCCCGGCATGGCTATCAGCGGGGCCTGCTCGATATCGCAAGAAGGCTTGTCGGCGCGGGAGCCGCTGAGGATCCGATCGAAAGGACGAGCGAGTCCGATGGCGAGGCGTTGTTTCTCGATCTGTTGCACGACGCGGACCACGTCGATGCCCGGGTGCTTGTCCGCGCCCTCTTTGATCGCACCACGTTCAGGATTTTCGTGCGGTGACGGGAGTGGGTCGCGCCGGCTGATCGGCCTGGTGCCGCCGGACAGATCACTGCGGCATGCCGAAAGCCACCACTTTCGGCATACTTCTTCGGGACTACCTCGACCGCGCCACGCGCAGCCTACTTGCGCAGTCTGATCATCGCCGAAGATTCGCTGTCCTTGCGGATGAGACGGTCGGCGTGGTGGATGTGATTGCTGTGGTAATTGACCGCACCCAGGGCCGGTTTGGCCTCGACCCGCTTGATCTCATGCACTTCGGCCATGCCGTTGCCGGAATGCTGGGCCGCGTCGGCGCTCCCATTCGGAAATTTGCTGCTTGAAAGGCGTGCCAGGAACCGGTTGTTCATTCCCCAAATCGCCGCCTGAGTCCGGTTCTGGACCCGGATCTTGCGAAGGATCGCCTTGACGTGAACCTTCACGGTCGCCTCGGCGATATCGATCTTCCGCGCGATGCATTTGTTGGAATCGCCCTCGATCAGGCAATGCAGGATCGACTTTTCGCGGGGCGAAAGCTGCGGCGCGATGGTCTCCTCCTCGGCGCCGAGGATGACCTCGCTGTTGTCGCCGCGCGGACCGGATTCGGCTGCAGCCTCGCTCTCGGAGTCGAGCACGCGTGCCAGAAATGCCGGCGGGAAGACCGTTTCCCCCATCATCACCAGCTCGAGCGATTTGATGAATGCGTCGCAGCTCATCAGGTCGACGAAGTAACCCGTGGCGCCCGCGCGAAACGCGGAGACCAGCTCGGTCAGCCGATAGTGATCGGCGACAAGGGCAATCCGGCTGCCTGAATGGCGCTCCTTGAAGAGCTCGATCTGCTCGATGGCGGCGTCAAAGTCGTCGCCGTTGTGGATGATGAGAAACAGTGTTTGCTCGGGCTGAACCTTGCTGGTGAGCAAATCATCCGCGCAGGAGACGGAAGCCAGGATGCGAAAATGTGCTGATCGTAATATTCCTGCGAGGCCTTCTCTGCGTAAGCTATTTTTTCCAATAACAACCGTTGCGAACGAATATCGCCGCCTCATAGGACCCTCCCAGCCCGCTAACTGCTGAATAATCGACTGGACGGTTGAACTCCGGCTCTAATATTTCCCGGCGCCTTGGAGATCGCCTTTAATGCCGACCTCCCTTCGTCCTCTCTCCGCTCTTGGTGGTAGATCGAAAGATTCGGAACTTGCTCGCCTCACGGCACTTTCTCTCTCCGTGAAGATTTTGTGAACTTTAGATTCAAATTCCCGATATCCCTATATACCTTCGGATATACGTAATTTAGCGGACGGTGAGGAATGTCGTTCATCATCGCAAGCGCTTGCGAGATCGCGGACCGGCGTCCGTGCCTGATGGACCGGCGCCCCGATCGCCCTGCATTCTCTGGGCGAGCGGATTTCTCGCTGCGATCACACGTTGCCGGGCCGGAATGGTCCTTGGCAGCGAGGAGGGGCAGCAAGATTGCCATAGGCACGGTTCCCGGGTTGGGCTATAGTGGCAATTGTTGCAGTAAATCAATAAGGTAAAACCTATTTTGGAATGAGTTGATTTTAAAGGGGGGCGCCCAGGCACCTGAGGGGGAGGCTGAGGCGCGTATGCGTTGTGTTCGTGTTGTTATCGCAGATCCGCATCCCGTGGTTCTGCAGGGCTTGAGCAGCATGCTCGGAGCGGAGCGTGACTTCACAATAGTTGCCCGCTGCAGCGATGGCGTGAGTTGCCTCGAAGCGATCCGAATTTTCGCGCCCGACATCGCGCTGCTGGACATCGCGATGCCCGACATTTCCGGACCGGAAATCCTTGCAATCGCCAACACCGAAAATCTCGCGACGCGGCTGGTCTTCTTCACCGCCGCCGTCGAGGAGCGCAACCTGGCCATGCTGGCTGCAGCCGGCGCCTACGGCGTCATCCTGAAGGGCGAAGAGCCTGAGATCCTGGTGCAGACCTTGCGTCGCGTCGCGGAGGGCCAGCGATCGCTGGCCCTGTCTGAAGGACCTCTCGCGCCGTCGCAAACCGCGAATGCCGAGAGGGACCCGGCGGTGTTGACCGAGCGCGAGCGCCAGATCATGCGGCTGGTTTCGGAGGGCTTGTCAAACAAGGAGATCGGGCGTCGGCTGAATGTTGCCGACGGCACCATCAAGGTCCACCTGCATCATATCTTCCAGAAGCTCGACATCAGCAACCGGACGGTTCTCGCGGCGCTCGCGCTTTCGCAGCAGGAACTCATCGAACCACCGGGCGAGAGCCGGATTCCGGTAACCGGCAAGCGATGACGGCCGCAAGGCAGGCGGTCAGCGTCGTCGACACGCGAGCGGTTGTCAGCCGTCGACCGCGACCTTCAATGCCTCGACGCGGATTTCCTCCACCAGTCGCTCCTTCAGCCCGACGAATTCGGGCGTGGTCTTGATCCTGTATGACCTGGGGTGGGGAAGATCGACCGTGATCTCCGCCTTGATACGCCCGGGACGGGCGCTCATGACGATGATGCGGCTGCCGAGGAAGATCGCCTCCTCGATGTCGTGGGTGACGAACAGCACGGTTTTCTGGTCGCGCTCCCAGATGCCGAGCAGCATTTCCTGCATCAGCATGCGGGTCTGATTGTCGAGCGCGCCGAACGGCTCGTCGAGCAGCAGGATCTTGGGATCGTTGGCAAGCGCGCGGGCGATCGCGGTGCGCTGCTGCATGCCGCCGGAAAGCTGCTTCGGCCAGTGGTTTTCGAAGCCGGACAGGCCGACCCGCTGGATGAAACCGTCGGCGATCGTGCCGCGCTCCGCTTCCGAAATCCCACGCTCGCGCAGGCCGAACGCGATGTTGTCGCGCACGGTCAGCCATGGGAACAGCGTGTAGGACTGAAACACCATGCCGCGATCCGCGCCGGGGCCCGTGATCTCGCGCCCGTCCAGCGCGACGTGGCCGCTGGTCGGCCGGTCGAGCCCTGCGATGATGCGCAGCAGCGTGGATTTTCCGCAGCCCGACGGACCGAGGATGGTGACGAAGTCGTTGTTTCCGACCTTGAGATCGGTCGGCTCCAGCGCGCGCGTGGGCGCGTGGCCCTGACGCGCGGGGAAGGTGCGGGAGACCTGATCGAGCAAAAGCTCGGTCATGCCTGTCTCCATGGGAACAGCCAGGCGTTGAAGGCCTTGAACAGGAAATCCGATACGAGGCCGATCAACCCGATGACGATGATCCCGAAGATGATCTGGCCTGTGTTGAGCAGGGCCTGGCTGTCGGTGATCATGTGACCGATGCCGGATGAAGAGCCGATAAGCTCGGCAACGATGACGTAGGTCCACGCCCAGCCCAGGACGAGCCGAAGGATCTCCGCGATCTCGGGGGCCGAGGAGGGCAGCAGCACGCGGACGATGATGCCGCGATCGCTGGCTCCCAGCGTGTAGGCGGCCTCGACTAGGTCGCGCCGGGTATTTCCGACGGTGACGGTGACCATCAAGATGATCTGGAACACCGCGCCGATGAATATGACCAGCAGCTTCTGCATCTCGCCGATGCCCGCCCACAATATCAGCAGCGGGATGAAGGCGGAGGCGGGCAGGTAGCGGGCAAAGGAGACGAACGGCTCCAGCAGTGCTTCGATCGGCTTGTAGGCGCCCATCAGAATGCCGAGCGGCACGGCGATGATGGCGGCCAGCACGAAGCCGCCGACAACCCGCCAGATCGTCATGCCGATGTCGAACAGGAAGCCTTGCTTGGTCAGGAGATCGAAGCCCTCTTGCAGCATCGTCAGCGGGTTGGCGAGAAACGTCTTCGAGATGTGGCCGCCGAAGGTGGCCCATGCCCACACGGCGACGAACAGGACGAAGAACGCAAGGCCAAAGGCCACGCGCTGCTTCGATGTCACGGGATCCAGGGGACGTATCACAGGGCCTCTTCCTCAAGGCGATGCGCAGATCGCGGCAGATCCCGCCTCCCACGGAGGGAAGCGGGATCTGGCCGTTGCGGTCGAACTCTACTTGATGAAGCTCGCGTCAAAAAGATCGTCGAGCTTCGGGGTCGATTTGATGATGCCGATCTCGAGCAGCAGGTCGGCCGCTTCCTTGGTGAAGGCCTGGAATTCGCCGGCGAAGAATTTCTGGTTCGCGGCCTTGTCCTGCCAGCGCAGGTATTTCGCCGAGTTGCCGAACTGCTCGCCGGACTGTTTCACGTCCGTGCCCATGATCTCGTAGGATTTGGCCTGATCCTTCTCGATCATGGCGAGCGCTTCGAAGTAGCTGTCGGCCAGCGCCTTCGCGGCCTTCGGATTGTCGGCCAGGAACTTCGGCGTGCAGCCGAACGTATCCATGACCATCGGGTAGTCGAGCGTGGTGGCGATGATCTTGCCTTTGTCCGGCGCTGCGCGCACCGTCGAAAGGTAAGGCTCGTAGGTCATGGCCGCATCGTTCTGGCCGGAGACGAAGGCCTGCGCTGCGGCGGCCGGCTCCAGGTTCACCACGGTGACATCCTTGACCGAAAGGCCGTTCTTCTTGAGCATCCACGCCAGCGCGAAATAGGGCGAGGTGCCGGGGGCGGATGCCGCGACCGTCTTGCCCTTCAAGTCCTTGATCGAGGCGATGTTGCTTCGCGTCGCCATGCCGTCGGCGCCGTAGCTCTTGTCGAGCTGGAAGATCTGCTTGGTGGCGACGCCGTTGGCATTCCACGATATCCAGGTTTCGACCGTGGTCGCCGCACACTGGATGTCACCTGACGCGACCGCCAGGTGGCGATCCTTCTGCGGGATCTTCCTCAGCGTCACATCGAGGCCGTTCTTCTTGAAAATGCCCGCCTCCTTGGCAAGCGTCAGCGGCGCAAAACCGGTCCATCCCGAGATCCCGATGCCGACCTTCACGTCGTCGGCAACGGCGGGTGCGGACACCAGGATTGCGGCGAACGCTGCAAATATTCCAAGACTACGCATGACTGTATCCCTCCTGTTGGCTGATAACTCGCGTCTCGTTGATTTGTCCAAGGCGACGCTGCTGCATCGCCCGCTGTCGTGCTGGGCGGTCATTTGGGCTTGACACCATCGCGGCCGCCCTTGAAACGGGCAACCAGTTTGTGGGACTCGCCGGGATAGAGCAGGCGAACGGCCGTCACCGTTCGGGCGCTGCGCCAGGTGCGCCGGTCGATCACGAGGCAGGGGGCGCCGATCGCAATCTCCAGCGCCGCCGCGGACGCGTCATCGGCCATGATCGCGCTGATCGAATGCTCGGCCTCCGTCCAGGGCACATGGTTGAGCAGCCACGAGCCGGGTGGTTCGACCGCAAAATCCGCTTTCGCGGCTTCCGGCACCACGTCGAGATCGATCAATCTGTCCTCGATCGCGAAAGGCACGTCGTCGGCGCTGTGGCGGCACGCGATCGCGATCACCTTGCCGGTTTTGCGGACGCCAAGACGGGCGCGGTCGGCGGCGTTGGCGAAGCGGCGCGCGCAATGGATCAACTCGTAGCCGTAGCTGCGGCCGAGCGCGCCGATCTCCGCCCGGATGTCGGGAATTTCGAGGACCGCCGAGAGGAATTTGGGGCGGCGAACAAACGTGCCGGCCCGTCGCCGCCGCTCGATAAGATCGGCCTGCGCCAATTCCGACAGCGCCTTGCTGACCGTCATGCGCGAGCAGCCGTAGCGCGCCATGAGCTGGTGCTCGAACGGGATGCGGTGGCCCGGCGGCCATTCGCCGGTCAGGATCTTGTGCTCGATGTCGAGCCGAATCTGCTTGTATGTCGGCTTCTCGGCCGCGAGAGGCTTGCCGCGATCGAGCGAGAGGCTCATGCCACGAGCCTCCGCACGGCGGCGCCGAAGGCATCGCGCGCCCGCTGGCGAAGCCGGTGGCGTCCACCCTCGACAACCTTGTTTCCGCCTGCCCAGACACCGGCGATGGCGCCGGCGCCTGCCGCAAACATCCAGCCGTCGAGCACGGCATCCCTGCTGCGTCCGGCAAGTGAGGGATGCGCGGTGTCCAGCGTCACGATGTCGGCGCGGGCGCCGCTCTGAAATCCGGCGACTGTCTGCGCCAGCGCCTGAGCGCCGCCGGCAAGCGCGGCGTCGAACAGCGCGCGGCCGGTCGAGACGCCGGGACCGCCGGACAACACATTGCGCTCCCGGTGCTTCAGCCGCTGACCATATTCGAGCTGGCGCAGCTCGTCGGCGACCCCGATCAGCACATTGGAATCCGTGCCGATACCGAACCGCCCGCCGGCGGCCGCGAATTCGCGGGCCGGAAAAATGCCGTCGCCAAGGCTGGCCTCGGTCACCGGGCAGAGGCCCGCGACCGCGTCGCTCTTCGCGAGCGCCGTGGTTTCCGCAGCCGTCATGTGGGTCGCATGGATCAGGCACCAGTGCCGATCGATCGGCGCATGGTCGAGCAGCCATTCGACCGGCCGATGGCCGCACCACGCGATGCATTCGTCGACTTCCCTGGTCTGCTCGGCGGCATGGATGTGCACCGGACCGCCGTCGGCGAGCGGCACGATTGCCGCCAGCTCGTCCGGCGTCACGGCTCGCAGGCTGTGGGGGGCGACGCCGACATTGGCGCCGGGCAAGGCGCGGACGGCCGCGCGTGCCGCAACCATCAGCTCGGCAAACTGGTCGACCGAGCAAATGAAGCGGCGCTGGCCGTCATGGGGCGCCGTGCCGCCAAACGAGCCGTGCGCATAGAAGCTCGGCAGCAGGGTTAGCGCGATGCCGCTGATCTCGGCGGCGCGCGCAATGCGCGTCGTCATTTCCGCCGGGTTGGCATAGGGGCTGCCATCGCGATCGTGATGGAGATAATGGAATTCGCCGACGCGCGTAAAACCCTGCTCGAGCATCTCGACATAGAGCAGCGTTGCAACGGCCTCGATGTCCTCGGGAGTCATGTTCAGCGCGAAGCGATACATCGTCTCGCGCCAGGTCCAGAACGTGTCCGCGACGGTGCCACGCGTCTCCGTAAGCCCGGCCATGCCGCGCTGGAAGGCGTGGCTGTGCAGGCTCGCCATTCCGGGGATCGCGAGCGCGTGGCGTTCGTCGTGCGGTCCGGGCGCCGTGCCGGCCGCAACGCGCGTGATGATCCCGTCCGTCACCACGATCTGCACGTCATCCGCCCATCCCGAGGGAAGCAATGCGGACCCGAAATGCAGCGTCGACATGTTTTTCAGACCGGCTGGACAGAAACGCGATCATATGTATAGACATATCAACGCGTCAAGCATCCCACCGTGAAGGAGATGCCGCATGGCCGAGCGCTTTGATCGGATCTGGCATAATGCCCGGCTCGCCACGGTTCGGAGCGATCTGCCGGATCTCGGCGTGATCGAGCGCGGCGTCATCGCGTCGCGCGATGGCCGTATCGTTTTTGCAGGCAGCCATTCCGACCTTCCAGGGGATGCCGATGCGGTGGAGCGGATCGACTGCGCGGGCCGGTGGATCACGCCGGGACTGATCGACTGTCACACCCATCTGGTGTTTGGCGGCAACCGCGCGCACGAGTTCGAGCTGCGGCTTAAGGGCGCAAGCTACGAAGAGATCGCGCGCGCGGGCGGCGGCATCGTCTCGACTGTCGCAGCGACGCGGGCGGCCAGCGAGGCTGAACTGGTCGCAGGCGCCTCGGGAAGGCTCGATGTGCTGATGGCCGAGGGCGTGACGACGCTGGAGATTAAGTCCGGCTATGGCCTCAACACGGAAACCGAGATGCGGCAGCTTGCTGCCGCGCGCACGCTCGGCCGCAGCCGGCCGGTTACCATCCGGGCGACGTTTCTTGGCGCGCACGCGCTGCCTGCGGAAGCCGGTGGCGACAAGGATCGGTACATCGATCTTGTCTGCCAGGAGATGCTGCCGGCGGTGACGCGGGCCGGACTGGCCGACGCGGTTGACGCCTTTATGGAAGGCATCGCTTTCTCAGCCGATCAGACGGCGCGGGTGTTCCGGGCGGCAAAGGCACTTGGATTGCCGGTCAAGCTGCATGCGGATCAGCTCTCGAATCTCGGCGGTGCCGCGCTTGCCGCCGAATTCTCCGCACTATCGGCAGATCATCTCGAGCATACGGACGAGGACGGTGTTGTCGCCATGGCGCGGGCAGGGACGGTGGCGGTGCTGCTGCCGGGCGCCTTCTATTTCATTCGGGAGACGGTGAAGCCGCCGGTCGAGCTGTTTCGCAAGCATGGCGTGGCCATGGCGCTGGCGACCGACTGCAATCCCGGCAGCTCGCCGCTGACCTCGCTGCTACTGGCCATGAACATGGGCGCGACGCTGTTCAAGATGACCGTTGCCGAATGCGTGGCGGGTGTGACGCGGGAAGGCGCCCGTGCGCTCGGGCTTCTCGGCGAGACCGGCACGCTCGAGGCCGGCAAATGGTGCGACCTTGCGATCTGGGACATCGAACGGCCGGCCGAGCTGGTCTACCGGATCGGCTTCAATCCATTGCATCGCCGGGTATGGAGAGGCCAGTGAACGGCCGGGGCGCTCCGCTCGTCGTTGCACCTGGCACGGTCAGCCTGGATGATCTCGCGCAGGTGCTTGCCGGCGCCAGCATCGTCCTCGATCCCTCGTTCTGGCCGGGCGTCGATGCGGCGTGCGCCATTGTCGCGGCAGCCGCGCGTGCGGATATCCCGGTTTACGGCATCAATACCGGATTTGGAAAGCTGGCGTCGAAGCGGATCGCCCCGGAGCAGACGGCGCTGCTGCAATACAACCTCATCGTGTCGCATTGCTGCGGGGTAGGGCCGGCCACGCCGGAGCCGATCGTCCGGCTGATGATGGCGCTGAAAATCATCTCGCTGGGCCGAGGCGCTTCGGGCGTTCGCCGCGAGGTCATCGAGCAGCTCCAGAGCATGCTCGAACGCGGCATCTATCCGCTGGTGCCGCAACAGGGCTCGGTGGGCGCATCCGGCGATCTGGCGCCTCTTGCGCATATGACCGCCGTGATGATCGGCGAAGGTCAGGCGGTCGTCGGCGGAAAAATCGTGCCCGCCCGCGATGCGCTGTCGGCCGCCTCTCTCGTGCCGTTGACGCTCGGTCCGAAGGAAGGCCTGGCTCTGATCAACGGCACGCAGTTTTCAACGGCCTATGCCGTTGCCGGCCTGCTGCGCGCCCACAGGCTCGCCACTACGGCGCTGGTGACAGGCGCCTTGTCGGTCGACGCGGCGATGGCGTCGACCGCGCCGTTCCGCTCCGAGATCCTCACGCTTCGCAGCCATCCCGGGCAGGTCGCGGCAGGCAGAGCGCTGACGGCGTTACTGGCGGGCAGCGACATCAGGCAATCGCATCTCGAAGGCGACGAGCGCGTGCAGGACCCTTACTGCCTGCGCTGCCAGCCGCAGGTGGTTGGCGCCGCGCTGGATTTGCTGATGCAGGCCGCCCGCACGCTGACCATCGAAGCCAACGCCGTGACCGACAATCCGCTGGTGCTGGTCGAGAGCGGAGAGATCGTCTCGGGCGGAAATTTTCACGCCGAGCCGGTCGCGTTTGCCGCCGACCAGATCGCGCTGGCGCTCTCGGAGATCGGCGCGATCAGCGAGCGGCGGATCGCCACGCTCGTCGATCCCGCGCTCAACTTCGGGCTGTCGCCGTTCCTGACCGCCGAGCCCGGCCTCAATTCCGGCTTCATGATTGCCGAGGTGACGGCGGCCGCGCTCTATGCCGAGAACAAGCAGCGCGCCGCTCCCTGCTCGATCGACTCGACGCCGACCAGTGCCAACCAGGAAGATCATGTGTCGATGGCCGCGCACGCCGCGCGCAGGCTGTCGGACATGGCCGACAACCTTGCGACCATTCTCGGCATCGAGCTCCTGGTTGCGGCACAAGGGATCGGGCTGCGCCTGCCGCATTTGACCAGCCCTGCGCTTGCGGCCGTGATTGCATCGTTGCGCGCGCAGGTCCCGCCGCTCGGCGCCGATCGCTACATGGCCGACGATCTCGCAAAGGCCAGGGCGCTGGTCGAAGCCGGCGCATTGCCGGCCGCCGCGATTGCCGCGCTTGGAGAAAACCCGTTTCCGACGCTTGCCTGAAAGGTCATCGCTCATGAACCGCCGACTGGACAACGACCGTGTGATCCGCGCCCCCCGTGGACCGGAAATCAGCGCCAGGAGCTGGCTGACGGAAGCGCCGCTGCGGATGCTCATGAACAATCTGGATCCCGATGTTGCCGAGCGGCCGAGCGAACTCGTGGTCTATGGCGGCATCGGCCGCGCAACCCGCGACTGGGAAAGTTTCGACCGGATCGTCGCCGCGCTGCGCAAGCTCGATGGCGATCAGACGCTGCTCGTCCAGTCTGGCAAGCCGGTCGGGGTCTTTCGCACCCATGCCGACGCGCCGCGCGTCTTGATCGCGAACTCGAACATCGTGCCGCACTGGGCGACGCTCGATCACTTCAATGCGCTCGACAAGCTTGGGCTGATGATGTTCGGGCAGATGACGGCCGGATCGTGGATCTATATCGGCAGCCAGGGCATCGTGCAGGGCACGTATGAAACCTTTGTCGAGGTGGGGCGGCGCCACTACGGCGGCAATCTCGCGGGCAAGTGGATATTGACCGCGGGACTTGGCGGCATGGGCGGCGCGCAGCCGCTCGCCGCGACGATGGCCGGCGCATCGATGCTCGCGGTCGAATGCCAGCCGAGCCGCATCGAGATGCGGCTGCGCACGGGCTATCTCGACCGGCAGGCCTCTACGCTCGACGAAGCGCTCGCGGTCCTTGCGCAGGCGGCCGAGACCAACAAGCCGGTTTCGATCGGCCTGCTCGGCAATGCCGCCGATATCTTTCCGGAACTGGTGCGCCGTGGCGTGCGGCCTGACGTCGTCACCGATCAGACCAGCGCGCACGACCCGATCAACGGCTACCTGCCGAGCGGATGGACGCTTGCCGAATGGGAGACGAAGCGCGAGGCCGATCCCAAGGCGGTCGAGGCTGCGGCCAAGGGCTCGATGGTCAGACACGTCCAGGCCATGCTGGATTTTCATGCCCAAGGCATTCCCACGCTCGACTACGGCAACAACATCCGCCAGATGGCGAAGGACATGGGATTGAAGAACGCCTTCGATTTCCCGGGCTTCGTCCCGGCTTACATTCGTCCGCTGTTCTGCCGCGGCGTCGGGCCATTCCGCTGGGCGGCCCTGTCGGGAGACCCAGAGGATATCTTTCGCACCGACGCCAAGGTGAAGGAGCTGATGCCCGACGACAAGCACCTGCATAACTGGCTCGACATGGCCAGGAAGCGAATCAAGTTCCAGGGCCTGCCGGCGCGGATCTGCTGGGTCGGTCTTGGTGATCGCCACCGGCTGGGGCTGGCCTTCAACGAGATGGTAGCGCGCGGCGAGCTGAAGGCGCCGATCGTGATCGGCCGCGATCATCTCGACAGCGGCTCGGTCGCAAGCCCGAACCGCGAGACCGAAGCGATGCGCGACGGCTCGGATGCGGTATCCGACTGGCCGCTGCTCAATGCGCTGCTCAACTGCGCGAGCGGCGCCACCTGGGTCTCGCTGCATCACGGCGGTGGCGTCGGGATCGGCTATTCGCAGCATGCCGGCATGGTGATCGTCGCCGACGGAACGGCCGAGGCCGCACGCCGCCTCGAGCGGGTACTGTGGAATGATCCGGCGAGCGGCGTCATGCGTCACGCCGATGCGGGCTATGAAAGTGCGATCGAGTGCGCGCGGGCCCATGGGCTCGATCTGCCCAGCCTCGCCCTGTAGCGGCCGACCGCCAATCTCCCGTGCCGCTTCCTTGGCTTCGTGCGGGTCAGTCGATCACGCCGAGATAGGCGTCGCGGATAGTCGGGTCTGCGAGCAGTTCGTCAGGTCGGCCGGACCGGGTGATGCGGCCCATGTCCATGATGTAGGCGGCGTGGCAGAGTTCGAGCGCGGTGATCACGTCCTGCTCCACCAGCAGGATCGACATGCCTTCCGCGTTCAGGCGGCGCAGTGCCTCGACCAGCTGCTCGACCAGGAGCGGCGAGAGCCCGAGCGACAATTCGTCGATCATCAGAAGCCGCGGCGCGCCCATCATGCCCCGGCCGATCGCGCACATCTGCTGCTCGCCGCCCGACAGTGTCGCGGCGGCCTGCCTGCGCCGCTCGGCCAGTTTTGGGAAGGTGGCATAGACGTGGTCGAGGCTGGCCGTCAGTTTGGCGCGGTTCGGTCGCCGCGCATAGGCTCCCATCAGCAGGTTGTCCTCGACCGACATCGCGCCGAACAGGCGTCGGCCTTCGGGGACATGGATGATGCCGCTTGCGATGATCGCGGCAGCGTCGCATCGCGTCAGGTCCTGCTCGCCCCAGCGGCAGGTGCCATCGCGGATCGGGATGAGACCGGACAAGGCGCGCATCAGCGTGCTCTTGCCGGCGCCGTTCGATCCGATCAGGGCGGTGATCTCGCCCGCGCGCACGACAAGGTCGACGCCCCAGAGGACCTGGATCTCGCCATAGCCGGCGCAGACACCGCGCAGTTCCAGGTCGAAAGGCGCGGTCATCGTCGCTGCTCCGCTCCGGCGTGATGACGCGCGGCGAATTTGTGCCCGAGATAGGCCTCGACGACGGCCGGATTTCCGATGACGTCGCGCGGTGACCCGTCGGCGATCAGCCGGCCGTTCTGCAGCACGACAATGCGGCTGCACACGTTGAGCACGACCTTCATCAAATGCTCGATCATGACGATCGTGATGCCGCGCGCCGCGAGCTCGTGAATGAGCCGCATTGCCCGCTCGACCTCGGCGCTGTTGAGGCCGGCGTTGACCTCGTCGAGGAAGAGGAGCTTGGGCTGCATCGCCAGCGCCTTCGCAAGCTCGAGCCGCTTGCGCATGGCAAGGGTGAGCGTCGCCGCCGGCTGACCGGCCTGCTGCTCCAATCCAACGAAGGCGAGATGTTCGCGCGCGGCCTCGCGAGCGCCTTTCAGGCTTGCGCCCGGCTGCGAGAACAGGGCGGCGCCCGCGACGTTGTCGAGCGCGGAGAATTCCGCAAAGGGCTGCACGACCTGAAAGGTCCGTGCCAGCCCGAGACGGGCGGAGCGGTAGGTCTTCACGCGCGTGATGTCGTCCCCCATGAAGATCACCTTGCCGGCGGTGGCAGGCGTCACGCCGGTGACGACGTTGACGAGCGTGGTCTTGCCGGCGCCGTTGGGGCCGATCAGCCCGAGGACTTCGCCCCTGGCGATGGTCAGCGACACGTCGTTCAGCGCCTTCAGGCCGCTGAAATGTCGCGATACGCCCTCGAGGCGGAGGATCTCAGACACGCCGCGCCCTCCAGAGGGGATGCGCGGCGAGCGACACCATTCCGCGCGGCAGGAACAACAGCAATGCGACGATCAGAACGCCAAGCAGACCGCTGTGGATCTGGATGAAATTGCGCCACACCGTCTCCTCGAGCCCGAGATAGATGAAGGCGCCGGCGAGCGCGCCAAGCGGCGAGCCGAGGCCGCCGATCAGGGCCATGACGATCGGCTTGACGGAATAGAGGATGTCGAAGGCGTCGGACGGGTCGATATAGTGCACCCAGGCGGCGTAGATGCCGCCTGCCGCCGCCACGCCGCCGGCCGAGAGCCCGAAGGCGATGCTCTTGTACAGCGTGGTGTTCAGGCCGATCATGCTCGCGGCGGTTTCGTTCTGGCGGATGCAGGAGAGCCCGAAACCCAGCTTGGAGGAGGCGACCGCGACGGTGACCGCCGCGGTCAGCACCAGCAGCGCCCACATGGCGTAAAAGAAGAAAATGGATTCCTGCATGACGCCGCTGCCAGCCGCGAGCGGAATGTTGAGACCCATTCCGCCGCCGGTCAGGTCGGTGGCGTTGTTCACGGCTTCGCGAAAGACCTCGACCAGCGACAGGCTTGCGATGGCGAAATAGTGTCCGCGCAAGCGCAGCAGCACGGCGCCGAGCAGGGCGGCAACGACGAACGCGAGGAGCACGGCGGCAAGGACGGCAGCGGCAAACGGAACGCCTTTGCCGAGCAGGACGCCGGCAGCATAGGCGCCAAAGCCGAAAAAGGCCGCCGTTGCGAAGGAAGGATAGCCGGCGAAGCCGCCGACAATGGTCCAGGACAAGGCCAGCACCGCGTAGAGGCCAGCGATGGTGCCGAGGCGCAGGGCGTAGGGCCCCCCGACCAGGGGCAGCAGTGCCAGCGCGAGCACCAGGCCGGCGATCGCCGCGGTGGCGATACGGTCGTTTCGCTTCATTCAAAACCCTTTCGCCCGACCAGGCCCTGCGGTCTGACGATCAGGAACAGGATGAGCAGGGCGAAAGAGAGGGTGGTGGCGTGCGCCGGACCGAAGGCTGCCGTGCCCGCGCTCTCGATCAGCGCGAGCAGGAGGCCGCCGGCCAGCGCGCCGGAAACGCTGCCGAGCCCGCCCAGCACGCAGACGACAAAGGCCTTGCCGAGATAGGCCGACGAGGTCAGTGCCGAGATCGGGAAGATCATCGCCATCAGCACGCCGGCGCAGCCGGCGAGCACTGCGCCCAGCCCGAAGGCGATCGCATAGATGGATTGGACATTCACTCCCATCAGCACGGCCGCGTCGCGGTCGAGCCGCACCGCGACGATGGCGCGGCCGATACGCGAGCGCCGCATGATCAGGTAGAGCGCCGCGGTCAGCGCCAGCGCCGCGGCGGTGGCAATCAGCCGGTCTACGGGGACCACGACGCCCATGATCGACAGCGAGCCCGGCGGCGGCATCAGCGTCAGCTTGCGGTAATCCGCCTTGAAGAAATAGATCATCGCGTTGTTCAGGATCAGGTCGAGCCCGAACGTCAGGGTCAGCGTCACCAGCACCGGCGCCGTGATCACCCGGTTGAGGATGATGCGCTGGATGAGATAGCCGAGCACGAAAAACAGCGGCGCCGCGATCAGCAGTGCATACCAGGGCGGGATGCCGGCGAGCTGATACGCCAGCCAGGCAAGGTAGGCGCCGAGCACGATCAGCGAGCCGTGGATCAGGTTGATGACGTTGAGGACGCCCCAGACCAGCGAAAAGCCGATCGCGATGCAGGCGTAGAGCGCGCCCAGCACGATCGCGTTGACGAGGACCTGGAGCGCGAGCATCGGGCGGCTTTGCCGGTCAGTTCACGCCGAGCCTGAAATCGCCCTGCCGGATCTGCTGCGGGAACAGCACCACCGGCTTGCCCTGCTGGATCTGGAACACCGGTGGTTCGAGCGAGGTGATCTGGCCGGTCGGCCCGAACTTGACGGGTCCGTAGAAGGTGACCTCGTCGAGCCTGGCGAGCTCGTCGCGGACCTTGTCGCGGTCGAGCGAGCCGGCGCGTTCGATCGCCATCTGGAACAGCGCACCCGATACGGAAGCGGAAGCCTGCGCGTAGTCCGGCTCGGAACTGTACTTCGCCCGGAACAGCTTCACATAATTGGCGGTGGTTCCGAAAATGTCCTTGCCGGCGTAGTTTTCGGCCGGATGCCACCACGCCGCGCTAGTGACGTTTTCGGCGCTCGCGCCGGCCGCATCGATGAACTCCTGGTAGGCAGGACCCGCGATCATCGAGACGACGTCGGCCTTGATCTGCTGATCAGTCATCTGCTTACGCACCAGCAACAGATCGTTGATGTAGCCGGTGACGAAGATCCATTGCGGCGCCAGAGCCTTGATCTGCGACAGCGCCGCCGCGTGATCGAGCGTCCCGATGGCGTATTTCTCGAAATAGACCACCTCGATTCCGTTCGCCTTGGCCGACTTCTCCATCTCCTGCGCGATGGCAAGCGGGAACAGGTCGTTGCGCGCCAGGATCGCGACCCGCTTGACCGCCGCCGCATTGGCCTTGACGATCTGCGTCAATGGCGTGGTCAGCGTGTCGTTCGGCGTGAAGGTGCCGAACAGGTATTTGTAGCCCTGATCGTAGACCTGGGCCGACGAGGCGGTCGCCGCGATCGTCGGCACCTTGTATTTTTCCGACACCGTGCTGGCTGCTTTCGCCGCGCCTGAGCCGAACGCGCCGAACATGAAGTTCACATTGTCCTGCGAGATCATCTGTTCGGTGGCCTGGACCGCCCGCGGCGTGTTGGACTGGTAGTCCGCGTAGACGATCTCGATCTTGTAGCGCTTGCCAGCGACCTGGATGCCGCCTGCCTTGTTCGCCTGCTCGGCCCACAGGTCGTAGCCCTGCTGCTGCTTGATGGCCTCCGGCGCGAGCGGGCCTGTCAGCGGCAGCGGCGCGCCGAACTTGATCACGTCTTCGGCGGCGGCGGCCGTACCCCAGACCAGCGAACACAACAGGGCAACGCGCACGGCGCGCCCGAACATCGCGGAAGCAACAGCCATTGGAAATGTCCTTGGGTCCCCAGAGGAAAGTACCGGTTCAGGATGACGCGGCCCCGGCACGAGTAAAGAGCTGAATTTAGACATCGTCGGCCTGAAAATTAGAACACTCGCTGCGGCCGGTCAGCCCTGTCGCACAGGCGGGTCTCTTTCAGCCGGTAGCCTAGCCTCCCTGGCGACCAGTAAGGTACGGCAGTGTTGCTCTCGCGGCAACGACGCGACGCCAAAATTGATCTTGTTGGGCGAGGGAGTGCCGTCCACGTTGGCGCGCAGCCGGGCGCTGCCACCGAGCAGTGCCCGCGAAGGAGTATTCAATTGACCCGTTGGCTCGCGCTGGTCCTGCAGGGGATCGCCGCCCTGATGCTGCTGGCGATCGTCCTGATCGTCCTGGCCAATGTGGTTGCGCGCTACTTCCTTCATGTCGGCCTCGGATGGACCGAGGAGGCGGCGCGGTTTCTGCTGATCGGCATGACTTTCGTCGCTGCCACCGTGGCCGTCAGGCAGTGGGGACATTTTCAGCTTCTGGTCGCGGCGAAGTGGATTCCGCAGCGATGGCAGATCGCGGTCCAGCTTTTTTCCATCGCGACCGTCCTCGCGATGTCGGTGGTCCTCGTCCGCTACGGCATCGCCATCGCCCAGGTGAGCTGGTTTCAGACCTCGCCGACCATGGAATGGAGCATGGGCTATCTCTACGCGATCGTGCCGGTGAGCGGTGCGCTGATGTTCATTTTTGCCGCCGAGCATTTCCTGAACACGATTCGCGGGCGGCCATTGCCGCTGCCGGGGGGACATGGCGCGGCTCCTGACACAGTGCATTCCCGTGGCGATCGAAGCGATGAAGGTGTCGACCGATGGCGGTGACGGTCATGATCGCGACATTCGTCGTCATGCTGTTGCTGACGGCGCCGGTCGCTTTCGCCATCGGCGTCTCCGCGACCATCGGCCTGATCATTGCCGATGCCGCGCCGCTCTTGATCGTGCCGCAGCGGATCGTTGCGGGCGCGGACTCCTTCGTCCTGCTCGCCATTCCCCTGTTCATCCTCGCCGGCGCCCTAATGGAGACGGGCGGCATCTCGGCGCGGCTGGTGGAGCTGGCGCGCACGCTGGTCGGTCATATTCGCGGTGGCCTCGGCATGGCGGTGGTGGTCGCGGAAATGCTGTTTTCGGGCATTTCCGGATCGACGGTGGCGGACGTCTCGGCGATCGGCGCATTGATGATCCCCTCGCTGGTGCGGATCGGCTTCAAGCCTGACCGTGCGGTTGCCATCGTGTCGGCGTCTTCCGCGATGGGAATCCTGATCCCGCCTTGCCTGATCATGGTGGTGATCGCGCAGATCGCCGGGCTTTCGGTCGGCGCGCTGTTTCTCGCCGGCTTCGTGCCGGCGGCGGTGCTGGCCATTGCGCTGATGGCCCTGATCTACGTCCAGGCGCGACGCGACGGCATTGGCGGCGACATACGGGCGAGCTGGAAGGAGCGGGGCCGTGCCCTGGTGCGCGCTCTGGTGCCGCTGATGATGCCGGTCATCATCTTCGGCGCCATCCTGACCGGCATTGCCGATCCGACGGAAGCCGCGGTCCTTGCCGTCGTCTACGCCTTCGTGGTCGGCGTCTTCGTCTACAAGGAGATCAAGCCGAGCCAGCTCCCGAAGATTTTCATCGACAGCGCGGTCACCAGCGGCGTCGTCATCTTCATGGTGGGGGCGGCTTCGAGCTTTTCCTGGATTCTGGCGTATGAGCAGGTGCCGACCAAGCTGGCGGCGCTGATGCTGGCGCTCTCGTCCTCGCCGCTCATCTTCTACGTGCTCAGCATAGCGGTGTTCACCGTGCTCGCGGCGGTGCTCGAGGGGTTGCCCGCGATCATCATCTGCCTGCCGATCTTCCTGCCGATCGCGATCAAATTCCATATCGATCCGCTGCACTATTCGATCGTCGTGGTCGCCGCCACCGGTCTTGGCCTGTTCCTTCCGCCGGTCGGCATCGGCCTGTTCATCGCGAGCTCGTTCGCCGGCCTGACCGCGGATCAGACCTTCCGCGCCATGCTGCCATACACCGTGGTGCTCGCGCTCGGCATCCTCATCCTGATGATCTTCCCCTGGCTGACGCTGGTCGTGCCGCGACTGGTGTTCGGTTGATGAAAGGCTGGAGTATTGCCCCATGACCAGACGCAAGCCATTCGACCGCCGTCGCCGCCGGTTTCTCAATCTGTCCGTCCTCGGAGCGGCATCGCTGCTGGTGTCGCGCGGAGCGCCGGCTCAGCCCGCCATCATCAAGCTGCCGAAAAAGATCACGCTGAAGGCGGCGACGATCACGCCCGAGAACTTTCCCTATGTCGACGGCTTCCGTTCCTGGAAGAACGCGATCGAGAGCCGCACCGGCGGCGACGTCGATTTCCAGATCTATCACACCGCCCAGCTCGGCGATGAGCGCACCATCAACGAGGGTATCCTCGCCGGCGCGATCCATATCGGCGTGGGGGCCGGCGCCTGGGCCGGCTTCGTGCCTGCCTACAACGTCGTCGAGCTGCCGTTCCTGATCCGCGACATGGCGCAGATGTACAGCCTCGCGGACGGCGCGCTCGGCGTAAAAATCGGAGAGCAGGCGGCGAGCAAGGGATTCAAGGTTCTCGCCTATTTCAGCGCCGGCGACCAGCATTTCCAGACGCGCAAGGCGCCGATCCAGAGCCTTGCAGATTTCAAGGGCGTCAAGATGCGCGTCATCCAGAACCGCGCGGTCATCGACGGCTTTCGTGCGCTCGGCGCCGTGCCGACGCCGCTGCCTTATCCGGAGATATACACGGCGCTCCAGCAAGGCACCGTGGATGGCACCGCCAACGATCTGCTGACCGTGACGCTCGCCAAATTCTACGAGGTCGTGAAATTCTTCACCTGGTCGAGCTATGTGGTCGAGCCACGCCCGGTGATCATGTCGAAGGCCTTCTTCGAAAGCCTGCCGGCGGACTTCCAGGCCGTGCTGAGCGACACGGCGCGGGAAGCCGCGGTAATCGAGCGCAAGGTGTTCGAGGATCGCACGGCAAGCGCCCGCGAGGAGGCCAAGAAGAACGGCATGACCTTCGTCGAGCTTTCCGACCGCGACAAGTGGGTCGAGGCGATGCGGCCGGTCTGGGAAGAATTCGGCAAGGCAACGCCAGGCGCGGCCGAGCTGATCAAGACCATCCAATCCTCCTGATGCTTCCGGGCCGCTCTCCGGCCCAAGGCGTTCCTGTCAACCTTCGATGGATATGATGACTGATCTCGTTTCATTTGCTCCCGGCGGCTATAACTTCATCCCCGGCGTATTCCAGTATTCCGCCGGCGTGCGCGCGGATGATGGTTTCGAAATTGTGCGCGTTCGGCTGCGCGAACCCCTTCCGCTGGCGCAGGCGATCCCCGTGGTCGAGGCGCATCTCGCAACGGAGCGGCGCTCGCCGGCCTCGTTCTGCGCCTGCGAGCTTCGCTCGCCTGCGCCATTCGCCGAGGACGGGTTCGCCGCGTTCAACCGGCAATATGTGGGTTTGCTCGACCGCTGGGGCCTGATCCGCGACGGCGTCAATCCCGTGGCACGGACCAATGTCTGCCCGAAGGTGGCGCCGCCCGGCGAAGTGAGCCTTTACGCCTTCTGCTATACGCGGCCGAAACTGGCCAGTGGCCCGGGAGGCTTCGTGGTGGCCGGCAGCGGCGAGGCGCCCGAGGGCCGCGGCAATTATCGCGACCACGCCATCCGTGTCGGCGATCGATCGGCGGAAGGATTGACCGCGAAAGCGCGCTGGGTGCTTGGCGAGATGGAACGCCGCATGACGGCGCTCGGTGCGGGATGGGCCGACACGACAGGCACGCATCTCTACACCGTCTACGACATTCACCCGTTCCTCGAAACCGAGATCGTCGCGCGCGGCGCCAGCCGGAGCGGCCTGAGCTGGCATTTCGCGCGGCCGCCCGTCGTTGACCTGGACTACGAGATGGATGTTCGCGGCGTCGGCTGCGAACTCGTGATCTGAGCCTTATCTCAGCCTTGGGCCACGCCAGCCGGAGCGATCCAATGTCGCGCAAGAATATCATCCTCACTGACCGCCTGATGCGGCCGATCGCGCACTTCTCGCACGCCGCCCGTGTCGGAAGCCTGGTTCATGTTGGCGCGGTCGCCGGCGTGTTTCCGGATTTGCGGCTGGCAGGCGACCAAGTCGGCCGGATCGACATGGCCGCGCAGGTGGAGCGGATGTTCGACAATCTCGCAACCACGCTGTCCCTGATGGGGGCGGAGCTTGCGGACCTCGTGCGGGTGAAAACCTACATTGCGTTTCCGCGCGACGTCGCGATCTATGCCCGGGCGTTTGCAGCGCGCTTCGCCGGCATAAAGATCGCGCATAGCGTGGTCGGATCGTGGGATTTTCCGCTGCCGCAGGCAGCGATCGAGCTCGACGCGGTCGCCGTCATTGATGGCGATGCGCGGGCGTTGCAGGCGCCGGGACAGGCATCAGTTCCAGGTGAAGCCGGCGGCGGGGTGCTCTGCGACGGTGTCCACTATGCGACCGCGCGCCCGATCGACATCGATGGCCAGGTCGGTTCGCACGACGGCAGGCAACAGGCGGTCGCTACGCTGCGCAATCTCGCCGCGATGCTCGCTGCGGCAGATCTCAAGCCCGCCGATGTTTGCAGCCTGCACCTGACGCTTGCCGATCTCCGCGAACGAGCGGTGGTCGATGAAGAGCTTCGGCGCTTCTTCGGCGATCGGCTGCCTGCCTGTACCTTCGTCGGGGCGCCGCTCGCTGCTGCGGACTGGCGCCTGACCATCGAGACGGTCGCCGTCAAAGGCGGCGGCCGTCCGATCGAGACCAGGTCCGCGCCGCTGCGTGCCGGCGTGTCGGCCCCCGCGATGCTGGCCGGCGATCTTCTCTTCATCGGAGGACAGCACGGTCTTGATCAGGAGTCGGCAGGTGACGTCGCACAGCAGACGCGGGCGGCCTGGGAGCGCGTCCACTCGCTGGTGGATGCGGCAGGCTTTCCGGTGGACTCGATCCTGCGCACCAACAACGTGCTGACCGATTGGCGCGACTACGCCGGCTTCAATGCAGGCTATGGCGCCAACGTGGCCGCCCCCTATGTGCCGCGTGCCACGGTGCTCGGCCAGCTGTCCGAAACCCGCGCGCGGGTACAGGTCGAGGCCGTCGCACATCGCCATGGCGATGCGGCCAGCATCCTGCAGGTCGCGCCGCCGCGAGCTGCATCCTAAAAAATTCCGGAGACAAACTTCATGAAGCGGCTTGAGGGCAAGATCGCGCTGGTCACGGGTGGCACGCGCGGCATCGGTGCGGCGATCGTGCGGGCTTTCCTGACGGAAGGGGCGACCGTGGCGTTTTCAGGCACCAGCAGCGGCAGCATCGCGCGAGCGGCCGCGTCGTTTGGCGCCGACGGGCCGCACCACGGCTTCCTTGCCGATCTTTCGCGGGACGGCGCGGCGTCCGATCTTGTCGATGTCGTAATCGAGCATTTCGGCCGTATCGATGTGCTGGTGAACAATGCCGGCATCGTCAGCCGCTTGAGCGAGTGGGAATTGACACCGGAGGAATGGGACCGCGTTCACGACGTCAATCTTCGCGCCGTCTTCTTCGCCGCGCGCGACGCCGCGCTCTCGATGCGGCGGAATGGCGGCGGCGCCATCATCAACATGTCCTCGATCGCGGGCCAGCATGGCGGGATCGCAGGCAGCCCCGCCTATGCCTCGTCCAAGGCCGCCGTGATCGGTCTCACCCGCTCGCTGGCTCGCCGGTTCGCGCCGCACGGCATCCGCGTCAACTGCCTTGCGCCGGCCGACATCGAGACCGATGCGACCGCCAACTGGCCGCAGGAGCTGCGCGACAAGCTCAATGCGATGACGCCGCTCGGCCGCTTCGGCGATGTCGAGGAGGTCTCGGGCGCAGCCGTATTCCTCGCTTCGCGCGAGGCCAGCTTCGTCACCGGCCAGACGCTTGCCATCAATGGCGGCGCCTATATGCAGTGACCTGCGTTCAATCCTCGGGCGGCTGGTTGGCCTCGATCCTGACCTGCTCGACGAATTTTTCGACCGCGAGCGGCAAGCGCCGATCGGCCAGCACGCAGATGTCATGGGAGGTTCGCTGAAACGTCTTTTCCGCGATCGGGATGCTCACCAGCACCCGGCGGTCGAGTTCGCGCCGGATCGGCAGGCTCGGCAGGAACGTCACGCCGCCGCCGTAGCGTGCAAAGCCCTTCAGCGCTTCGATCGAATTGCTCACCAGCATGGGAGACAGCCGCAGTTTCTCGGCGCTGACCGCCGCATCGATCAGGCGGCGAATGCCGAAGCTCTTTTCCGGAATGCCGACGGCGTGGCGCAGGATTTCGGGGAGTTCGAGCATCTCGGCTTCCGCCAGCGGATGACCGGGTGCCATCACGGCGCAGAGGGGATCGCGGATCTGTGCCGCGAAGCTCAACTGCTCGTCCGGTTCGGCTTGGAAGACGAGGCCGATGTCGGCGGTTCCTTCCGACAGGCACCGCGCGACCGCCCCCGTTCCGGCCATCGCCAGCTCGTAGGTGACGCCGGGATATTTGCGGCGGAACGCCGCGATCGAGCGGTTGAGCAAATAGGCGATCAACCCTTCCGTCGACATGATGCGGATGTGACCGCGGTTGAGGCCGCGCAGGGAATCGATCTCGCCGCGGACGCGCTCGACATCCAGAAGGAAGTTGCGCGAGAAGCGGGCGAGGACTTCGGCCGCTTCGGTCGGCGCAACGCCGCGCGGCAGCCGTTCGAACAGCGGCATGCCCACCATGTGCTCCAGCCGGAGAATTTGCCTGCTCACCGCCGACGGCGCCACGTTGAGGGTCGAGGATGCCTGGCGGATGGAGCGGAGCCGATAAACCTCGCGGAAATAGCGGATCAGCGTGGATTCAATGTTCATTGCGTTGCCTCAACGGCAACATTCTTGCAGAAAGCGGCCCTCGACGGCAACCCACTTTCCGGCGTTCCGTCCCCGCGTTCGCATGCTGAGGTAGATCGCAAGCGCCCCTGCAATCCCGCCGACGCCTCGACCAGCTCGTTGCCCGTCCGGCAACACACCGCACAAAAGATTGATCTTGTGAGAACGAGGCTGCCTTCGCAAGCTGCCCGCAAATAACGCCTGGAGGAATGCGATGGATCACCGTCGGAAGAGGGGAAGCGCAAGGCGCGCGTTGCTGCGTGGCTTTGCGGGAGGCTGCTTCGCCCTGTTGCTCGGCGGCGCCGTGCTGGGGACATCCGCGGCACATGCCGAGCAGGTGGTCCGCATCGGGGCGCTCTATCCGCTGTCCGGCGCGGTCGCGAAATCGGGCGAGGATACCCTTAACGCCGTCAAGCTCGCCGTCGACGTGATCAACGGCAAGTATCCTGACAGCCATCTGCCGTTCGCCAAGCCCGGCGGATTGCCGGGCCTCGGCGGCGCCAGGATCGAGCTTGTGGCTGCCGACCATCAGGCATCGCCCGAAGTGGGCGCCGCTGAAGCCGAACGGATGATCACCCAGCAGAAGGTCGCTGCGCTGATCGGCACGTTTCTCAGCTCCGTGGCCGCGACGGTGGCGCAGGTCGCCGAGCGGAACGAGGTCCCGTTCCTCATCGCCGAAGCTGAGGCCACGCCACTCACCGAGCGCGGCTACAAATGGCTGTTCCGGACGACGCCGACGTCGCGCGAGCAAGCCAGGGATTTCTTCCTGTTCCTGCGCGATCTGAACGCGACGCGCGAGCAGAAGATCAAGACGATTGCCGTCGTTCACGAGAACACGCTGTGGGGACAGGAATTCGGCACCTCGATGGAGGGCTATTTCAAGGAGTTTCCCGAATTCACGCTGGCGGCGAATATCGGCTATCAGCAAGGCACGACCGACGTTACCAGCGAAGTGCAGCGGCTGATCCGGCTGAAGCCCGACGTCGTCGTCCATGCTTCCTATGACGCCGAAGCCATCCTGTTCGCAAAGACCTACCGACAGTTCAACTTCGCGCCCCAGGGCGTGCTTGCGATCGGTGCGGCGTTCAGCTCCACCGCGTTCCGCAACGCGCTGAAGGACGATGCGAACTATTTCCTGGTTCGCGAACACTGGGCGCTCGACCTTGCCGGAAAGAATCCGCTGACCGCCGAGGTCGGAAAGCTGTATCAGGACCGTTACAACAAGGCGATGGACGGCACGCCGGCGCGCGCCTTCCTTGCGATGATGACGCTGGCGGATGCAATCAACCGCGCCGGCTCGACCGAACCGGCGGCCATCCAGAAAGCGCTGCAGGCGACTGATCTGCCGCCGTCCAGCCTGATCATGCCCTGGGACGGCGTCAAGTTCGACGCCAAGGGGCAGAACACCAAGGCGCGCGGCATCTTTGTCCAGACGCTTCAGGGCAAGCCCGTGACGGTATGGCCATTCAATATCGCACAGGCGAAGCTGGTGTGGCCGAAGCCGGCTTCCGAGTGACGCGGCGCTACGCCCTTTTGCAGGAATCAAGATAGCCAATGACCGTTGAACTGCTGATCCAGCTTCTGGTGAGCGGCCTCGGCATGGGATTCATCTTCGCGCTGATCGCGATCGGTCTCGCCCTGATCTACGGCGTGATGGGTGTCGTGAACTTCGCCCACGGCGAATTCCTCATGCTCAGCATGTACGCGACCTATTTTGCGTTCGCGCTGGGCGGCCTCGATCCGCTGGTCAGTCTGCCATTCGTTGCGCTCGCCATGTTCGGCTTTGGCGTGGCCGTCTACTACCTGCTGATGCGCAAGGTGATCGGCGGCGCGACCCATGCCGAGATCTTCGCGACCTTCGGCCTGATGGTATTCATGCAGGCTGCCGCGCAATTCCTGTTCGGTGCCGACTATTTTTCGATCGACCACAGCCTGTTGAGCGGCTCATGGCGGGTCGGCGGCATCACGCTGCCGATGCCGCAGATCGCGGCCGCCGCCGGCGCCCTGATCTGTACCGCAGGTCTCTATGCGCTGGTGTTCAGGACCGAGCTCGGTCGCGCGCTTCGCGCGGTGTCGCAGGACCGGGTAGCGGCACTCACGATGGGCATCGACGCCGACCGGATCAATGCGCTCTCCTGGGGGTTGGCGTCGGCCTGCGTCGGTGTCGCGGGCTCGCTGCTTGCCAACTTCTACTACGTGTTCCCGCGCGTGGGCGCAGTCTTCGTGCTCATTGCCTATGTGACGGTGGCGCTGGGCGGCTTCGGCTCGATGAGCGGCGCGCTGGTCGCCGGCGTCATCATCGGCGTGCTGCAGGTGATATCGGGGCTGTTCGTCGCATCCACCCTGAAATTCGTCCCTGTCTATGTGCTGTATCTCGCCGTGGTGCTGCTGCGGCCACGAGGATTGCTGGGCCGGCTATGAACCAGACGTCGCGAGCGATCCCCGTTGCCGGCCTGCGTCCCACATCCTCGATGGGCCACGCTGTCGCCTTCGCCGTCCTGGCTGCGATCTTGTTGCTGCTCCCGCTTGCGCTCGGTGGCCGTCCGTTCGAGTTGCGGCTGCTGACCATCATCTTCCTCTACGCGACGATGGGGCAGGCCTGGAATATCCTCGGCGGCTATGCCGGCCAGACATCCCTCGGCCACGGCCTGTTCTTCGGGCTTGGCGCCTATACCTCGACCGTCGCCGCGGTGACGTTCGGGCTCAATCCCTGGCTGGGCGCCGTGCTCGCCGTTCTCGTATCGGGCGCGGCCGGTTGGCTGATCGGCCTGCCGTGCTTCCGGCTCCGGAGCCATTACTTCGTGATCGCGACGCTGATCGTGGCCGAATCCGTTCATCTGCTGTTTTCCGAGTGGTCCTTTGTCGGCGCGGCGATCGGGCTCGAGCTGCCGATCCGCCCGGCCGGCTGGCTCAATTTCGAATTCCACCGCAACAAGGTGCCTTACTACTATATCGCGCTCGCGATGCTGACGTCGGTGACATTGTTCGTAGTCTGGATGGAGCGCTCCAAGATCGGGCATGTCCTGAAGGCGATCCGTGACGACGAGGACGCCGCGCGCAGCCTCGGCTTTTCGCCGCTGCGCTTCAAGTTGATCGCGATGGTGATCAGCGCCGGCATCCTCGGATTCTGCGGCACGTTTTATGCGCAATATGTGCTGCTGATCGATCCGCCGAGCGTCCTGTCTCCGTCGATCTCCGTCGTCATCGCGCTGATTGCGATCTTTGGCGGCATCGGCACCGTGGCCGGCCCGATCATCGGCAGCGTGGTGCTCGTGACCATCTCGGAATATTCGCGGATCTATTTTTCGGGCGGTGGTCGCAACCTGGATCTGCTGATCTATGGCGCGCTGATCATGCTGGTCGCGGCCTATTGTCCCGGTGGCATCATGAGCCTTGTGCGTCGTGTCTACGCGCGCAATCGAAAGGCCTGAGATGGAAGCGGTCCTCGAGGTTCGCGACGTGTCGGTGCGCTTCGGCGGCCTCAATGCGCTGAGCGAGGTGTCCTTTGCGGTGCGCAGGAACGAGATCCTCGGCATCGTCGGCCCGAACGGCGCCGGAAAATCGACGCTGTTCGGCGTGATCTGCGGCGACGTCCCACGCAACACCGGAGACGTGCTGCTGAGCGGCAAGTCGCTGGGAACACGGTCATCGCACGAGATCGCCCGCCTGGGGCTCGTTCGCACCTTTCAGACGCCGCGTCCATTCTCGAGCATGAGCTTCGTCGAAAACGCCACCATCGCGGCGCTGACCCGGACCAATGATGTGAGGGCGGCGCGCGTCGAGGCCGAGCAGGCGATCGCGCGGGTCGGTCTTTCGCATTGCCTGGACCGGCCGTCGTCGGGGGCGAGCACGGGTCAGCGCAAGCGGCTCGATATCGCGCGCGCCTTGACGACGCGGCCGCAGGTGCTGCTGCTCGACGAGCCGCTCGGCGGCGTCGATCCGGGCAGCATCGCGGAGGTGCTGGACATGCTTCGCCAGATTCGCGACCAGGGCACCACGCTGGTGGTGATCGAGCACAATCTCGAGGCGCTGACCGGCATCGCCGACCGTCTCATTGCCATGACGCTGGGGCGCAAGATCGCCGACGGGCCGGCGCAGGAAGTGATGCGCGACGAGCGGCTGATACGCGCCTATCTGGGGGACGACGATGTCGCTGCTTGAGACGCGGGAGATCGGCGTCGCGCTCGGCGACGTGCAGGTGCTGTGGAATGCCTCGATCCGCGTCGAGCCCGGCGAGATCGTCTGCCTGCTTGGACCCAACGGATCGGGCAAGAGCACCTTGATGAATGCGGTTTCCCGGCTGAACAGGCTGGTGTCCGGCGAAATATGGTTCGACGGCCATGCGCTGCATGCGTTGCCGGCGCACAGGATCAGCCGGCTCGGCGTCAGCCATGTGCTCGAGCGGCACCGCCTGTTTCCCTACATGACCGTTCTTGAGAATCTGCTGCTGGGGGCCGGCCCGAAGCCGGATCCGCAGATGCTCAAGCGACGCTTCGAGCGGGTGTATGAACTTTTCCCGCGCCTGAAGGAGCGCGAGCGGCAGGTCGCCAATTCGATGTCCGGCGGCGAGCAGCAGATGTGCGCGATCGGACGCGGGCTGATGGGCGATCCGAGACTGCTTCTGGTGGACGAGCCGTTCATCGGCCTGTCGCCGCGCTTCCGCGATGAAGTCACCAGGGCGCTGCTGCAGCTCAACCGCGAAGGTCTCGCTATCCTCATCATCGAGCAGAATGTCCGCCAGGCGCTCGCCTTCAGCCATCGCGCCTATGTGCTGAAGGCCGGGCAGGTGGCCCTCTCCGGACCTAGCACCGAGCTTCTGGGCAGCGCAGCGCTCGAGGAAATCTTCTTTGGCCGCGCCAGGTCCTCCCCAGAACCGGCCCCGGCGCACCATCGATAGCCCGATAAATCACCACGAGGAAAGACCATGCCAAAGCTCAAATTCAGCTTCGCCCGCGGCGGACAGTTCACAGCCAACGTGATGGCGGACAAGGCGCCCAAGACCTGGGAAGCCATCCGCGCGCATCTGCCGGTCACCGTCAAGGCGTACAATGCGCGCTGGACCGGCCGCGAGACCCATACCAAGCTCGATCTTCCGAACAAGCCGCCGCGGGAAAACCAGATCCTCAACGCAGCACTCGGCGACATCATCTATGCCTGCGAATGGTCGGATCGCGATGTGACCGGCTTCGAGGCGATCGGCTGGTTCTACGGCACCGAAACCGTGCGTGACTGGCGCGGGGAATCGCGCGTCAACCTTTTCGCGCGGGTGGATCAGAGCGAGTGGGCCTTCCTCGAAGAGGTCGGATTGCGGACCTGGCGCGAGGGCGGTGAGGATTGCACGATCAGCATCGTTGCCGAGTGAAGGCCGTGGGACGCGCCTTCGCCTGCTTCGAGCTTCGGCGAAGGCGGTCTTCTCGACGGCGGAAAATCCTCCGCCTGGCTGCGGTTCATCCTTCAGGCGCCCGCGGCCAGATGGCTGAATGACCCGTCGAAAATCCGGTCAGCCATGACCTGGCAGCGCTTGATCAGCCGGTGCTCGTCGGCGGTGTAGTCCGGCTTGGCATTGTGGAGCGTTGCGATGTTGTCCCACATCAGGACGTCGCCTTCGCTCCAGCGATGTACGTAGCGGAATCGCGTATCGAGCTGATGCTCGAACAGGAACCTCAGCATCTCCTCGCTTTCGCGCTCGCTCCAGCCATTGATCCTGATCGTGTATCCGGGATTGGCATAAAGCGCCGTGCGGCCGCTGATCGGGTGCTTCAGGAAGACCGGATGGGAAACCGGCGGCTTCTGACGGCGCTGCTCCTCGGTCAGCGGCGGGCGCGTGCTGCCGGGACGGCGCCGCATCTCTTCCCAGAACTTGTTGAAGTCGTGCAGTGCGGTCGCACCTTGAAGTCGCGCGCGGACGTCTTCAGGCAGGCCGTCATAGGCCGCGTACATGTCTGCGAACTCGGTGTTGCCGAGCGGCTCTCCGTTCCGGCGCGGCACCTGGATGGCATAGAGCACGTTCGCGAACGCGATGTCCCTGCTGTAGGACATGTCGGTGTGCCAGTCCTGGCCGGCGTCTGCCAGGCCGATCGGCTTGCCGTCGACCTTGATGTTGGAGAGGATCATCACCTCGGGATGACCCGGCTCCTGGTAGTTGTTGGCGACGTTGATCTCCAGCGAACCGAAGCGGGCGCTGAAGGCCTTGAGCTCGGCGGCGCCGAGCTTCTGCCGCGGAAACCAGATCACGCCATGCCGCGCCAGCGCATGGAGGACGACAGCGAAATCGCGATCGCTCAGGCGATGTGCAAGATCGACGTCGGTGATTTCCGCGCCAAGGCTGTTCTTGTTGGGGCTGATCTTGACCACGACGCTTCTCCCGCGCTTTTGAAGGGTTACTCCGCGCAATATGGGCGAAATTCGCCGCGCCCGGAGGGGACGGCTCGGAATCACGGTGTTTCCAATTCGGAAACAAGCCTCAGGCACGCCGCTCGCCGCGGCGTGGCGGCGCGGTCCAGCTCGTCTTCCCCTTGAGCCAGCCGTGCAGATGCTCGAGAAACAGCGAGACCCGTAGCGGAAGGTCGCGCCGCGTATAGACCGCCCTGATCTCGAGGCTGGTCGGAATATACTCCGCCATCACTACGCGCAGCCCGCCGCTGCGTATGTCGTCGTCCACCATGTACATCGGATGCATCGAGATTCCCGCGCCAACAAGGGCCGCGGAGCGGATCGCGTCGCCGAAATTGGACGACAGCGATCCGGAGACGCGAACGCGGAAAGCGTCCGCGCCGCGGCGGAATTGCCAGATGCCGGTCGGCGCCTTGACGCTGTGCACGAGGCAATTGTGCTGGGCGAGGTCTCTCGGCGCCTTCGGCATGCCGCGGCGATCGAGATAGGAGGGTGCGGCGACGAGCACCTGGGGAACATGCATCAACAGGCGCGAGATCATGCTGGCGTCGCGCAGGGCGTGCGCGATCCGTATCGAAAAATCGAGCCCGCTCTTGACGATATCGAGCGAACCGTCGTCATTGGAGAGGGCGATCCGGATGTCGGGATAGGTCGATCTGAAGGCCTCGATCGCCGGAACGAGGTGGAAGGTACCGAAGGAGGGCGGCGTTCCGATGCGAATCGTGCCGCTGGGAGCCGATCTGGTCGAGCGGATGCCGAGCTTGAGCGCCTCGAAATCGTCGAGCAGGCGGGCGCCGTCGGCGAGCAGGGCCGCGCCGGCGTCAGTGAGGTTCACCGCATGCGTCGTCCGGTCGAACAGTCGCACCTTGAGCGTGGCCTCGAGCGCCGCCACCTGCTTGGTCACGCTGGCGCGCGAGACCCGGAGCCGTGAGGCGGCCGCGCTGAAGCTGCGGGCGTCGGCCACGGCGATGAAGGTGCGGATCAGGTGCAGGCGGTCCATCGGTCGGCCTTCCGTGGTCGTGAGGGCGGCATCGGGAATTCCTGATTCCGTCGCGCCGCAGGCGGATCGCAGGGCCAAATCGGAAAACGGACGTCGCCCATGGATTTGAGACAGATACAGTACTTTGTCGCGCTCTACGAAGAAAAGAGCATCACCAAGGCCGCCCGCCGCCTTCACGTGGTTCAGCCCGCGGTTAGCATGCAGATCCGCCGTCTCGAGGCAGACTATGGCGTGAAGCTGTTCGACCGGACGCCGCATGGCGTCAATCCGAATGCGCATGCGCGCGCGCTCTATCCGCTGTGCCGCGAGACGTTGCTCAATGCGGAGCGGCTGCGCACCATGCTGCGCGAGAGCTCCGATCAGCTTGCGGGCGAATTGGTCGTCGGCGTGCCGCCCTCGCTGGCGCTCGGCAGCCTCGGCCGGACGCTCGCTGAGTTTCATGACCAGAATCCGGGGCTGCAGCTTCGCGTGCATGAAGGCTACAGCGCCAACCTGCTCGACTGGCTGATCCAGGGCGAGCTCGATTTTGCGTTCGTGAACTTCGTGGACGGTGAGCGCCGGCTGAGCTACCGGCACCTCGCGACCGAGGAACTCGT
Source organism: Bradyrhizobium sp. NP1 (assembly GCF_030378205.1). Lineage (NCBI taxonomy): Bacteria > Pseudomonadati > Pseudomonadota > Alphaproteobacteria > Hyphomicrobiales > Nitrobacteraceae > Bradyrhizobium > Bradyrhizobium sp. NP1. The sequence goes on along the minus strand of NZ_CP127385.1, from coordinate 6,592,283 downwards.
GGTCGTGATCGGCCATGACACGCCCTGGTCCGGCGAGACCATCAGCGGCACGGATCTCGCCAGCTTCAAGATGATCGCGGCTTCGCCGCGCAATTCGCTGCGCATGATCATCGAGGCGCATTTTGCCCAGGTCGGCATCGAGCTCAACGGAGCCATCGAGGTCGATTCGCTGGTCGCTATCTGCAACATGGTGCAGCGGCCCAACTGGGCCTCGATCCTGCCGCGCTCCGCGGTCCCCTCCGGCGGCATTCCGGCCGCGCCGCGCGTGTTGCGGCTGGTCGATCCGAAGATCACCCGCAGCCTTACGGTCGCCCACCAGCCTCAGCATGAGCCATCGGCGGCGGGCGAGCTGTTCATCGAATTCGTAAGCCGGTCGCTGCGCGACCAGCTTGCAGGAGGCGCCGAGGGCTGATGCCGGCAGACCGGACCCGTTCCGCGACAGCGATAACGGGGCGTGATGGCAAGCATCACCGAAAATTTCTGTTTTGTGCCCGATGTCATCCTACTGTGCGCCCCGCAATCGGTTGGTGCGAATGGGAGACAGCATGCGGCCTCGTTTCGGCAAGCTCGTCGCGATGGCTGCTCTGGGCGCGGCGTTCCTTGCCGGCACGGGGCTGCTCGCTGCGCCGCAGGCCGGTGCGCAATCGGCAAGCGACACATTTCCCGACCGGCCGATCCGGATCATCGTGCCGTTCCCGGCGGGTGGCTCGGTCGATACCGTCGGTCGTGTCGTGGCGCACGGCCTGAACCAGAAATGGGGCCAGCCCGTCATCGTGGAGAACCGGCCCGGCGCTTCGACGATGATCGGATCCGCCGCCGTCGCCAAGGCGAGCCCCGACGGCTACACGCTGCTTGTCGCGGTCAGCAATCACACCACGAACGCGGCGCTCTATTCCAAGGTTCCCTATGACGCGCTGACGGACTTTGCCCCGATCACGCTGCTCGCGCAGACGCCGGTCGTCCTGTTCGCCTATCCGGGCTTGCCTGCGAACACGCTCAAGGAGCTGGTCGAGCTTGCGCGGAAGAAGCCGGGCGAACTGAACTTCGGCTCGGCCGGGGTGGGCAGCATGACCCATCTCACCGCCGAATTGCTGAAGCTGCGCGCCGGCATCGACATCACCCACGTGCCTTATCGCGGCGGCACGCCAGCGATGAACGATCTCATCGCCGGCCATGTGCCGCTGCAGTTTGCGACCGTTGCTCAAGGCTTGTCGCAATACCAGGCCGGACAGATCAAGGCGCTCGGCATCTCGTCAGCGGCCCGCTATCCGTCGATGCCCGACGTGCCGACTTTTGCCGAACAGGGATTCGATGTCGTCACCACCGAATGGTACGGCTTGCTCGCGCCGGCCGGCACGCCGGCGCCGCTCATCGCCAGGCTCAACGCGGCGGTGAACGAGAGCCTCAAGGCGCCGGAACTGCGCAGCCGGCTGTCGATCATCGATGTCGTGGGATCAACGCCACAGGCGCTCGACGGCTTCATTCGTGCCGAATCCGGCCGCTGGCAGCCGCTGATCCATCAGCTTGGCCTCAAGGCAGACTGACGTCACGCGCACGCGGATGTGCCGTCCAGGCTGCTGCCGGCATGGGCACGAGGTGAGGGAGAAGAGGGAATGAAAAGATCGGCATTCTTGCTGCGGATCGCGCTCGGCCTGACCGTCGCCATGAGTTGTGCGCAGGCGGCGGATGATCGGATTTCACGCTTGCCGCGCCTCGCCGAGCCGCCCGGCGACCCGGATACGGCTGCCGCCTTCGCCATGATCCGCTCGCACGGCGGAGAGCTGATCAACCTGCATCTGACGCTCGGCCACGCCGGCAAGATCTTCTACGCGCGACAGCAGCTGACCTACGCCTTGCGGTTCGACGCGACGACGCCGAGGAAGTTCCGCGAGCTCGCGATCCTGCGTACCGCCGGGATAACGGGCTCGGCTTACGAATTCGCCCAGCATGCGCCGATCGCGCGCGCCTGCGGCTTTACGCCGGCTCAGATCGATCGGCTTGACGCGTGGCAGGAAGGCGGGCTGTTCGATGAGCGCGAGCGCGCCTTGCTCGCCTATGTCGATCAGGTTGTCGGACGCGCCGGCAATGTCGACGACGCGACTTTTGCCGAGCTGTCCCGGTTCTTCTCGCCGCGGGAGATCGTCGAGCTGACGATCACGGCCACCCAATATGTCGCGACCAACCTTCTTGCGAAGTCGCTTGCGATCAAGCCGGAGAGCGATGGGCGCCGTGCGGCGCCAGATCGTTGCTAGATCCGCGCTCTGCGTTTCACCTTTCGCAGTTGCGAAGAGCGCGGGCTGATAGGGGCCATCACCAGAAATTTCTGTCATGCCTTCGCGACGGCTCCTAAAAGCGTCGCACCCCAATGTTCAGAGCGCGACGAAAGCGATGAGGCAAGGCAACGTGGATAACAACAGCGGCAAGGTCCTTTGGATGACGAGCCCGCTGCAGGCGGCCGCCAGTTCGCGGCAGTTTGCCGGCGAGGTGCGGATCGCGGATTGCACGCTGCGCGACGGCGAGCAGCAGGCCGGCGTCGTGTTCACCGCCGCGGAGAAGCTCGCGATCGCCCGCGAACTCGACGCGCTTGGCGTCTACGAGATCGAAGCAGGCACGCCGGCGGTATCGGTGGACGATCGCGATGCGCTGGCGGCGATCGCCGGCGCCGGGCTGCGGGCGAAGGTCAGCGCGCTGGCGCTCGCCCGCCGCCAGGACATCGATCTGGTGAAGAGTTGTGGCGCCTGGGCCGTGCGGCTGAGCCTGCCGATCGGTTACGTCCAGCGCGACAGCAAGCTCGCGCTGGACGATGCGGCGTATCTGACGCGCGCCATCGAGGTGACGACCTATGCGCGCGAGCTGGGGCTCCACGTCATCTTCAGTCCCTACGACACGACCCGTTGCGACATGCGTTTCCTGCAGCACGTCGTCGAGGAGCTGACCCGGCGCGGGACGGTCGATCGCATCCGCCTCGTCGATACATCGGGCTGCGCCACACCGCAGGTCATCGGCGATCTCGTGCGTGAGGTGAAACGGGCGACGCCGGTGGCGCTCGAAGTGCACTGCCACAACGATTTTGGCCTGGCGGTCGCCAACACGATCGCGGGCGCCGAAGCCGGCGCCGAATATCTGTCCGTGACGATCAATGGCATCGGTGAGCGCTCCGGCAATGCCTCACTCGAGGAGGTCGCGGTTGCTCTCCTCGTCCTTTACGGCGTCGACGTCGGCCTCGACACCTCGCGGCTGACGGCGATTTCACGGCTGGTCGAGGACATGTCGAAAGTTCCGTTGCAGCGTCACAAGGCGGTGGTGGGGAGGAATTCGTTCGCTCACGAATCCGGGACGGTGGTCGCCGGCGTCCTCAAGCAGCCCTTCACGGCGGAGGCCTATGCGCCGCAGCTCGTCGGACAGATCAGGGAGATCGTGCTCGGCAAGAAGAGCGGGGCGGCCTCGATCGATCTGAAGCTGTCGCAGTTCGGCTTTTCGGCGACGGACGCGCAGCGGCAGGAGCTCCTGAAGCGGGTCAAGGAAGAGGCGATCCGTACCAAATCGCCGGTCAGCGACGATCGCTTCAGCGTCATCGCGAGCGAAGCGCTGTCGACCCCGGCAGTGCCTTCCTGAGCGGTCGACGTTTTGGCGCCGCCCCGCGCAAGGGCGGGCCTGGGAGCTTGCGACGACGCGAGGTCTCGCTCCCCGAGCGATCGCGATGGTCGTCCGACGAAGCAAGGCGGAGTGGTAAAATGACAAGAAGATCCTGGGTAGCCTCGCTGCTGATTGCGGCCGCCGTTGCGCATCCGTCCGGATTGCAGGCGGCGGAAATCCGCATCGCGGAGCAGTTCTCGCTCGGATATCTGGAATTCATCATCATGAAGCGCGACCGCTTGATCGAGAAGTATGCGGAGAAGCGCGGCATCAAGGACCCCAAGGTCACATGGATGCGCTTCAATGGTCCTTCGACGATGAACGAGGCGCTGCTGTCGAATTCAGCCGACGTCGTGGCGGGCGGCGTTCCCGGCCTTGTGACGCTCTGGGACAAGACCAGGGGAACTGCGCTGGAAGTGAAGGGTATCTGCGCGCTGAGCTCGCAGCCCTTCCTGCTCAATACCAGCAGGGAGAACGTCAAGACGATCGCAGACTTCACCGACAAGGACCGCATCGCGATGCCGTCGGTGAAAGTGTCGGTCCAGGCGGTGATGCTGCAGATGGCGGCCGCCAAGACCTTCGGCGACAAGGATTTCGCCAAGCTCGATCCGCTGACGGTATCGATGACGCCGCCCGACTCGACGCTTGCGCTGATGGGAGGCGCGGGAGGCATCACCGCCGTGTTCAGCGTCCCGCCGTTCCAGTTCCAGCAGGTGAAGCAGCCCAACATCCATACGGTGCTCTCGTCGTTCGATGTGCTGGGGCCGCATACATTCTCCGTCGCCTGGACGACGGCGCGCTTTCGAAAAGACAATCCGGAGCTCTATGGGGCCTTCCTGGACGCGGTCGATGAGGCGACCAGGACCATCAACGCCGACCCGAAGCTCGCGGCCGAGACCTGGATCAAGGACACCAATTCGAACCTGAAGACGGATTTCGTTGCCGAGATCATCGCGGGCAAGGATGTGACCTGGACGCGGGTGCCGCAGGCGAACCTTTCGTTCGCGAAATTCATGCACCGGGTCGGCTCGATCAAGGCCGATCCGGAAAGCTGGAAGGACCTCTATTTTCCGGAAATCCATGACCTCCCCGGTAGCTGACATGGCGATGACCGAAGCGCCGGTAGCCGCGGCAGGAACGGCGCCTGCCGCGCCGCGCGATGGGCAGGCCGTATCGCCCCTGCTCGAGGTCGAGAATCTGACCCTGCGCTATACGACTCCACGCGAGGTCGTCACTGCAACCCGGGCGGTTCATTTTGACGTCCACCGTTCGGACCGCATGGTGCTGCTCGGTCCGTCCGGTTGCGGCAAGTCCAGCCTGCTCAAGGCCGTCGGCGGCTACATCAAACCGGCCGAGGGCACGATCCGTCTCAACGGTCGCCTGGTCACGAAGCCCGGCACCGACCGGATGATGGTGTTCCAGGAGTTCGACCAGCTGCTGCCGTGGAAGACCGTGCTGGGAAACGTGATGTTTCCGCTGGTCAACGCCCGCAAGATGGCCGCTGGGGACGCCGGGAAACGCGCCCGGCACTACATCGAGAAGGTCGGGCTCGCTTCGGCCATGCACAGTTATCCGCATACCCTGTCGGGCGGCATGAAGCAGCGCGTGGCGATCGCGCGTGGCATGGCGATGGAGCCGGATATCCTGCTGATGGACGAGCCGTTCGCGGCGCTCGACGCGCTGACGCGCCGGACCTGCCAGGACGAGCTGTTGCGCCTGTGGGAAGATACGAAGTTCACCGTGCTGTTCGTCACTCACTCGATTCCCGAAGCCATTCGCATCGGGACACGCGTGCTGCTGCTGTCGCCCAATCCCGGCCAGGTTCGGGCTGACGTTCGTAACGTCGACAGTGCGGCCGCCGACGGCAGCACCGCGCAGGTCGAGCAGCGCATTCACGATATTCTTTTTGCCGGAGGAAGCTGAACGTGGCGGTTGAATTCGTCATCCGAAGCCCTGATCCGCAAGCCGCGTCCGCGGCGAGGCAGGAGCGCAGCACCCTTGCGCTATTGTGGGACAGCGCGATCTTCAGGAAGTCGATCGTCCTGATCCTGCTGGCGCTTGCCTGGGAGATCTATGCAGGGCAGCTCAACAATCCCCTGTTGTTTCCGTCGCTGTCCGACACCGTGCTCTCGCTGTTCGAAAATGTCGCATCCGGCCGTCTTCCGGCGCGCGCCGTTTCCTCGCTTTCGGTGCTGCTGATCGGCTATGCGCTCGGCGTCGCGATCGCGTTTGCGCTGACGATCTTCGCCATCACGAGCCGGATTGGAACCGATTTCCTCGAGACCGTCACCGCGATGCTCAATCCGCTGCCGGCGATCGCGCTGCTGCCGCTGGCGCTGATCTGGTTCGGCCTCGGCGACGGCAGCCTCATCTTCGTGCTGATCCATTCCGTGCTCTGGGTGGTCGCATTGAACACGCTGAGCGGGTTCCGCGGCGTGTCGCAGACGCTGCGGATGGTGGGCCGCAATTACGGGCTCGGCGGCCTGGCTTTCGTCAGCAAGATCCTGATTCCTGCGGCGTTCCCCTCGATCCTGACCGGCTTGAAGATCGGCTGGGCCTTTGCCTGGCGCACGCTGATCGCCGCGGAGCTCGTCTTCGGCGCCGCGTCAGGGCAGGGTGGCCTCGGCTGGTTCATTTTCGAAAGCCGCAATACGCTCGATATTCCCGGCGTCTTTGCCGGCCTGTTGACGGTCATCATCATCGGCCTGCTGATGGACAGCATCGTCTTCCGCACCATCGAGCGCGCGACACTGGACCGCTGGGGCATGCGCAGCTAGTACCGCCGATTTGAAGTCCGCGCACGGGCTTCCAAAAATCAGATACGCGGACTTCAAATCGAAAGCGGTGCTGGAATCATCCCGTTTCCAGTGTCCTTGCGAATCAGAAGCACGCAAAAAGGAGGATGCCGCAAGATGCTGCGAACTTCGGATTCGGAACGCTAGATAATGACATTGCGCAAGATCCTGTCCCTCGAAGACTACCGCAAGGCCGCGCGGCGCAGGCTGCCGCACCTGCTCTATAGCTTCATCGCCGGCGGCGCCGAGACGGAGAGCGCGCTGCGCGCAAACGAAGCCGCGTTCGGCCGCTGGGCATTCGTGCCGCGCGTGCTGGTCGACGTCTCTCGCCGCGCGCAGGCCGCCACGCTATTCGGCGTTCCCTATGCTTCGCCATTCGGCATCGCCCCGATGGGGGTCGGTGCGCTCAGCGCCTATCGCTATGACGTCGTGGCAGCGCGTGCGGCGGGGAAGGCGCAAATCCCCTTCATCTTGAGCGCCTCCTCGCTCATTCCGCTCGAGGCGGTGCGCGCCGTTGGCCCGACCACGTGGTATCAGGCCTATCTCCCCGGCGAACCCGCACGGATCGAAGCGCTCGTCGACCGCGTGGCTGCCGCCGGCTTCGATACGCTGGTGCTGACGGCGGACGTGCCGGTCGCGGCCAATCGCGAGAACAATGAGCGCAACGGCTTTTCGGTGCCGTTGCGCCCGAGCCTGCGCCTGGCGCTCGACGGGCTGACGCATCCGCGCTGGCTCCTCGGAACGGCGCTGCGCACCCTTTCCGCGCACGGCATGCCGCATTTCGAGAACATGGATGCGACGCGTGGCCCGCCGGTTCTGTCGCGCGATCTGGTGCGCGCGATCGGACTGCGCGATCAGCTCGCATGGCAGCACCTCGAACTGATCAGGCGGCGATGGCGCGGCCTGCTCGTCGTGAAGGGCATCTTGTCGGCGCAGGATGCGGTGATTGCCCGCGACAGCGGCGCGGACGGCATTATCATATCCAATCACGGCGGCCGGCAGCTCGACGGCGCAGCGGCCCCGCTCGACGTGCTGCCGGAAATCGCGCAAGTCGCGCGCGGTCTCGCCATCATGATCGATGGCGGAATTCGCCGCGGCACCGACGTGCTGAAGGCGCTCGCGCTGGGAGCGCACTTTGTCTTTCTGGGCCGGCCGTTCATGTATGCCGCGGCCGTTGCCGGAGAAGCCGGCATTACGCATGCCGCGCGTCTGCTGGCCCAGGAGATCGACCGCGACTTGGCCTTGCTCGGAGCTAACGCGCTCTCCGCGCTGCAGCCGGACATGGTTCGCCGCCAGGCTTGATCGCCCCCGCGGGCTGCGATCGCGACCGATACTTTGTGCGGCTCGCCAATGCGGCGTCCGACGTAAATCGCGCTTCATCCAATATTCGAAAAGGCTTTTGCTCGCTCATTGCAGCTGCCCGCATTTCGTCGCGCCCCGCCGGGCGCGACGCTCTTGGCCGCAAATATGATTTGACCGGTCAATTGAGAAATGCTTTGATGGCTCCGTTCTGAGGGCCGGCCTAGCCGGCATGCGGTGGATGATGGACCGATTGACCGTGCATGAAGCGCCTGCCGTCGAGGTCGTCGACGTGCGCAAGGAGTTCGCGAACTTCATCGCGCTGCACGGCGTGTCGGTCGACATTCGCCGCAACGAGTTCTTTTCGCTGCTCGGGCCGAGCGGCTGCGGGAAGACCACGCTGTTGCGGATCATCGGCGGTTTCGAGGCGCCGACCGGCGGCGAAGTCCGGATCCACGGCGAGAGCGTCGTGGATCTGCCGCCCTATCGCAGGAAGACCAACATGGTTTTCCAGCATCTGGCGCTGTTTCCGCATCTGAGCGTCGTGGAGAACATCCTTTTTCCGCTTGAGATGAAGCGGACGCCGGCCGCGCTTGCGCGCAAGAAGGCGATGGACGTGCTTGAGATGGTGAGGCTGTCGGGGATGCAGGATCGAAAGATCCACGAGCTTTCTGGCGGCCAGCGTCAGCGCGTCGCGATTGCCCGGGCACTGGTGGGCGATCCGGAGGTCGTCCTGCTGGACGAGCCGCTCGGTGCGCTTGACCTCAAGCTTCGCCTGCAGATGCAGGAAGAGCTGCGGCGGCTGCAGAAGGCGGTCGGCAGCACCTTCATTTTCGTCACGCACGACCAGGCCGAGGCGATCGCGATGTCGGACCGGATCGCGGTCATGCAGGCAGGCCGTATCATCCAGGTCGGAACGCCGCACGACATCTATGAAACGCCGTCATGTCGCTTCGTCGCGGATTTCATCGGACATTCCAACCTGCTCAAGGGTGTCGTGGCGCAAGAGCCCGGTGGCGAGCACTGTGTCGTCTCGGTGGGCGACATCCGTCTGACCGGCCTGTGCCGGGCGACCGTCACGCGCGGCCAGGATGTAACCGTCGCGATCCGCTACGAAAAGATTCGGGTTGCGCGATCGCTGCCAAAAAACTGCAGCAATGCGTTCGATGCCGACGTGGTCGACGTCAAATATCTGGGTTCGGCGTTGCGCCTGAAGCTCGCTTTGTCGCAAGGCCAGCAGTTGCAGGCGGATCTGCCGCCTGATTTCGAGTCGTCAGCGATCCGGCAGGGTGCGCGCGTCACTGTCTCGATCGAGCCGAGCAACGTCGTGGTGCTGGCGGATTGATGCAGGACGGCACCGGACACGAGGTTTCAACAGAAGGGTAAGGGAATGTCCTGGATTGCGGGTGTCGACGTTGGCGGCACGTTCACCGACATTGTGTTGGTCAGTCTCGAAACGCGCGAGGTCGTCATCCGAAAAGTGCCGACATCGGTGCACAACCAGGCCATCGCCTTTGTCGCCGGCCTGAAGCAGGCAGCGCCGCTGGAAGCCATTCAGTCGATCGTGCACGGCACCACGGTCGGCACCAATGCGCTGCTCGAGCGCCGCGGCGCCAAGGCCGGCCTGATCACCTCGAAGGGATTTCGCGACATCCTTGAGCTCGGCCGGCGGACGCGGCCGATGGAATACGGCATGACCGGAAGCTTTGCGCCGCTGATTCCGCGTTACGCCCGTGCCGAGGTGGCCGAGCGCGTCACGGCGCGGGGCGACGTCGTCGTCGCGCTGGACAAGGAAGGACTGAAGGAGGCCGCGCTTGCCCTGAAAGCCGCGGGCGTCGAATCGCTCGCGGTGATGTTCATGCACAGCTACGCCAATCCGGCGCAGGAGCAGGCTGCCCACGCGATCATCAGGGAACTGTGGCCAAACGACTTCATCAGCCTGAGCCACGAGATCCTGCCGGAAGTCGGCGAGTTCGAGCGGGTCTCGACGACCGCGATCAACGCCTATCTGCAGCCCCTGCTGGACAAGTATCTGAACAGCGTCGATGGCGGGCTCAAGTCGTCGGGCTACCGCAAATCGTTCCGCGTGATGCAGTCCAACGGCGGAGCATTGTCGGTCGAGAACACGATCCGCCAGGCCTGCCGTAGCGTGCTTTCGGGGCCGGCCGGCGGCGCCATCGCGGCCGCCTGGATCGGGCGCGAGGCGGGCGAGAAGCACATCGTGTCGGCCGATATGGGCGGCACCAGCTTCGACGTATCCTTGATCGTCAACGGCGAGCCGGCGCTGGCCGATCAGAAGGAGTTCGACTACGGCATCCCGTCGCGGATTCCGATGATCGACATCGAGACCATCGGGGCGGGTGGCGGCAGCATCATCTATCTCGACGAAAGCGGCATCCTCCACGTCGGCCCGGAGAGCGCCGGGTCGGAGCCTGGCCCGATCTGCTATGGCCGCGGCGGTACTCGGCCGACTGTGGCGGATGCCAATTTCCTGCTGGGCCGGCTCGAAACTGCAAATTTCCTCGCCAAGCCTGTCGACCTGAGGGCCCAGGTCTGGACCGCCTTCGAAGCGCTCGGCCGCGACCTCGGGACGACGGCGCTGGGCGCCGCCGAGGCCGCGCTGCGTGTCATCGACATCAACATGGCCGGAGCGATCCGCAGGATTTCGCTGGAGAAGGGCTTTGATACCCGCGAATTCACGCTGGTGCCGTTCGGAGGGGCCGGGCCGCTGCATGCCTGCAGCATCGCCGATCACCTGCACATTCCCAAGGTGCTGGTGCCGACCTGGCCCGGCGTGACGTCGGCGCTCGGATGCCTGATGGCCGACGTCCGGCATGACGACACCTGGACGGTCCATCGCCTGACCTCGCAGCTCGAGCCGGGCCAGACCGCATCGCTGTTTACGCGGATGCGCGCACGTGTGCTCGGCGTGTTCGAGGCCGACGGCATCGCGCCTGATCAGGTCGAATTGCGATACGAGGCGGCCCTGCAATATGACGGCCAGACCCACCGGCTGACGGTTCATTTGCCGAACGACGACGTCGACGGCGATGCGCTGGCGCGCATGTTCGAAGCCGAGCATCACAAGCGCTATGGAGTCACGGTGGATGTTCCGGTGCGCCTGATCAATCTGCGGCTCCGCGCGTCGGCGGCGGCGCCACTTACCTTCGATATTGACCATCCGGCGCTGCCCACCAAGGAAGGCGCACCGCGCACGTCGCGGATCGTTTTCGATGGCGAAGGCTACGAGGTGCCGGTCTGGCGTCGCGAGGCGATGACGGCAGCAACCGTGGTTGCGGGGCCGGCGCGGATCGACCAGGCCGATACCACCACCATCGTGCCGCCGGGCTGGACCGCCCGGCTGGACAAGCTCGGCAACATCTCGATCGTTCGGGGAGCAAACTAGTCATGATCGACGCCATCACGCTGACCGTCCTGCAGAACCGCTTCCGGCAGATTGCGGAGGAGATGGACATCATCTTCGATCGCGCCGCGTTCTCGCCGATCATTTCCGAGGGCCGAGACCGGGCATGCGGAATCTATCGCCGCGAGAGCGGCCGGCTGATCGCGCAAGGGTCGACCGGGATGCCGATCCATATCGGCGCCATGCAGTTCGCGGTCTCCTCCATCGTCGAAAACCGCAGGGAACACCGGCCGGGCGACATCTACATGACCAATTGCCCCTATCTTGGCGGCACGCACCTGATGGACGTGAAGCTGGTGATGCCGGTCTTTCATGACGGCAAGCTGTTCTGCTTCCTGGGGTCCAGCGGGCATTGGCCCGACATCGGCGGCGCCGCGCCGGGCGGCTACGTGACCAAGGCGACCGAGGTGCAGCAGGAAGGCTTGCGCGTCGCGGGCATCAAGCTCTACCGCGACGGCGAGGTCGAGCCGGACCTGCTGCGGCTCATTCTGGACAATGTCCGCGTGCCCACGCAGCGGCTCGGCGATCTCCATGCGCAGGTGGCCTCGCTGAAGGCGGGCGAAGCGGAAGTGCATCGCCTGATCGCGGCCTACGGGGCCGACCGCCTCGATGCGGCGATTGAGCAGCTCGAACGCCGCGCCGCGCGCCTGGTGCGCGAGAAGATCGCCCAGCTCAAGCCGGGCAAGTACAGTTTCGAGGACATGATGGACAATGACGGCGTCCAGAATGAGCCGCTGCACATTCGCCTCGACATGGAGATCAAGCCGGACCGGATCGTGTTCGACTTCAGCCGCAGCTCAAAGCCCTGCCGCGGCCCGCTGAATTCAGTGATCGCGACGACGGCCTCCGCCGTCTACATCTCGTTCAAGCACGCCTTTCCCGAAATCCCGATGAATGCCGGCTGTTTCGAGCCGATCGAGGTAATCGCACCGACCAGCACCTTCCTGAACGCGCAGTATCCCCGTCCCGTATCAGGATGCGCGGCGGAAGTGTCGCAGCGCATCGTCGACACCTGCTTTGGCGCCTTGGCGCAGGTGGTGCCGGAGCGTCTGCATGGCGCGCCGGTCGGAACATCGGCCAATGTGGCGCTCGGCGGCCACAACGAGCAGGGCGAGGATCGCTACATCCTCTATTTCTACACCGGCGGAGGCCATGGCGGTTTCGTCGCCGGCGACGGCATCTCGAACGCCTGCACTTCGGTGGGGCTCGCCAAGACGCCGCCGCTGGAGGTGGTCGAGCAGTATGCGCCGGTCCTGTTCGAGGAATATGCGTTGCGCCAGGATTCCGGTGGTGCCGGCGCGTTCAGGGGCGGGCTCGGCGTGCAGTACAGCCTGCGGCTGCTCAGTGGCGAGGGACGCATGTCGGTTCTGGGCGATCGCGGCCAGCGCGGCCCGTTCGGCGTCCTCGGTGGCAGAAACGGTGCGCCGACCAGGGTGTCGATGCGCGTCAACGCGCAAGACTACGTTCCGGAAATGGGCACCAAGGACGAGAACGTTCCTTTCGCGGCCGGAGACGTCATCAGGGTCGAGACGCCGGGCGGCGGCGGTTATGGCGATCCGGCCTCGCGCAGCCGCGCGTTGATCAGCCACGACCTTGCCAATGGCTATATCTCGGAAGCGTTCGCGGCCCGGCATTATCCGTGAGCAAAGCGGGCTCCGGCATTGCCGGAGCCCGTTACGGTTCTAGTTCTGCACCAGCTCGTGGATCGGAATGCCCGTCGGGTATTTTGCCGTGACAGTCTTGGTCACGTCAAAATTCAGCGTGGCGCCCTCGGTCTTTGCCAGCGTGATGGTGAAGTGCGACTGCTTGTCGAGCGAGCGCACGATGCAGCCCTCGATCAAATGGCCCATGAAGGTCTCGCCGGCGACCGTGATGGTCGCGTGCACGTGCAGATAAGGCTCGCCGGCGCGATTGATGATTCCGGATACCTTTTCCGAATCATACGTCGCGACCGTCCGGCCGATGATGCCGAGCGCCTGGCATTCAATCAGGCCGCCTTCCCATTCGCGCACGCCGGGCGGTGCATCGTTGGAGTCGGCCTTTACCGGCATGCTGAGCCGGGCCTTGCGCAAGCCGCCGATGACGTTGAGAACGTAGCCGGTGGAGATGTTCTCGCGCCGGCAGATTTCCATGATCTCGTTGTAGAGATCGGCATCCTTGGACAGTTGCGCGTAGATGATGTCGGTGACCCGTGCTTTGGCGATGACGTCGACCATGGCTCTTTGCTTTCGTTGTTCGCTGGTGCCGCTGGCGCGAGATCCGACCGGCACGCTCTTGCAATTGACCGGTCATATGTCTCACCGCGGCTTGGGCCCGTCAAGGCGGTCGCATGCTCGCGGCTGCGCGTGCCGGATCAGCGGCGATGAAGATGCGCATCACCGATCGTGAAAGCGAGGGCCCTGCGGAGGGACGTGCAGCCTGCTGCGGCCGCTGGCGGCTTAGCGGAACTGCCCGCGGTGCACTTCGCTCTTGTAGGTGAAGATATCGCCGGGATGGGTATCCACGGTGACCTCGATCGGCTTCGAGTTCGGTCCGCAGTACCAGCGGACGATTTCGAGCGCGGGCGATTTCCTCGAGATCTGGAGCAGATCGGCGCGCTCCGGCGTGACGATGACCGCACGGAGCTCCTGCTGCACGGTGCGGATGGCCAGGTTGAACTTCTCCTCGATCATGGCGAAGACGCGCGGGGGAAAGCGATCGATATCGTCCGAGATTCCCGCATAATCGGGGTGAACGTAGATCTCGGCGACACAGATCGGTTTTTCGGACCGCCCGGCGCGGCGCACGCCGATCAGATGCAGCCAGTTGCCGCCCATCTGGGTGCGGCCTTCGCGCAGCTGCGGCGGGATCTTGACGATCTCGCGATCGACGATCTCAAGCTTGTATTCGGTGCCCATCCGCGCCCAATCATGAAACACGTCGCCTTCCGTCACCTGCTGCTTGATCGGATAACGCGAGACAACCTCGGTCCCGAGCCGGGGTCGCCGATAGACGAAGCCCTGGGCCTCCAGATAGTCGAGCGCGGCGATCGCGGTGGCGCGGCTGATCCGGTGCTTGGCGACGAGCTGGTGCTCGGTGGGCAGTTTTGAACCGATGGGATATTTGCCGGCGGTGATCCTGCTTTCGAGTGCTTCCGCAATCTGCCGATAAAGCGGTTGGCGTTTGCCGTCGGTCCCGTCGGCGTTGTCCCGTTTCATTGCGTGCGCTCTCAGCGGTGGTTGTTCTGTTTCGAAGGCCGGCTTGTCGGCGGACCAAAATACCAGGAAATGTGTAGCCGATCTCGCGGCTTGCGCAAGCACTGCGTGGCGCCGGCCAGCATACGAAATCGCAATCTGCAAAATCCGATTGATTTGTTCGGTCAATTGGGTCTAGCATCCGGCAGGATCAGAACGACGGCCGTTCGCCGCAACGGCGAGCCGGCTCAATCCGGAGGAGACATGCGTCAGGTCGGGGCCACGACACGACCGCGGCTGCGCGCGCCGGCGATCGCCGGCACGCTGATGGTCGCGCCGGCAGCACTGTGGCTGCTCGCCTTCAGCATTCTTCCGATCGTGCTGATGCTGGTCATGTCGTTTTGGCGATCGACGATCTTCTCCACCGAGCCGGACTGGAACCTCGACAACTACCTCGCGGTGATCGCCGATCCGACCTACGCCTACACCATGCTGCGCACCGTACGGATCGCGGCGATCACGACGCTGTTGTCGCTCGTGCTGTCCTATCCGGTGGCCTGGACGATGGCGCGCGCGACCGGCCGCGCGAAATCGCTGTTGACGCTCGCCGTCTTCCTTCCGTTCTGGACGAGCTACGTCATTCGTACCTTCGTCTGGGTGCCGATGCTCGGCCGCAACGGCCTGGTCAGCTACGGCCTGCAGTCGATCGGATTGGCCGATATCTCCGTCGACGGTTTGCTCTACAACGAGGGCGCGGTTTATGTCGGCCTGATCTATGTCTACGCGTTGTTCATGATCCTGCCGATCTATATCTCCTTGAGCAAGCTCGATCCCGCCATCCTCGAGGCGTCTGCCGACCTCGGCGCGGGCCCGGTCAAGACCTTCATTCGTGTCGTTCTTCCGCTCAGCATGACCGGCGTGCTGTCGGGCTGCACGATGGTCTTCCTGCTGAGTTGCGGGGCCTATGTCACGCCGCAGCTGCTTGGCGGCACGTCGGGCCAGATGTTCGGCAACGTCATTGCAAGCCAGTTTCTTGGTGCCAACAACTGGGCGCTGGGCAGCGCGTTATCGGTCGCGCTGATCTCGGTGGTGATGACCGTGCTGCTGTTTTCCGGACGAAAGGTCGGCTTGCGGCAACTGCTTTCAGGTGGTGAGGCATGAGCACGGCGGCCACAAGAAATCCCATCGAGGGGATGTCGGCTCCTGCGCGCCGGGTCCGGCGATCGCTGTCGCCATGGGTCGTGGGAACACGGATCTACCTCGCGATCTTCTTCCTGCTGCTCTATGCCCCGATTTGCACGCTGGCGCTGCTGTCGGTCAACGATTCGGTCTTTGTCGGGCTGCCGATCAAGGGGCTTACGCTGCGCTGGTATGCGGTGATCGCCCATGATCCCGCGCTTCACCACGCGCTCGCTAACAGTGTGCTGCTCGGGATCACAAGCGGAGCCATCGCAACTGTTCTCGCGCTGCTGATGGCGATGGGTTTCCGCCGCCGCGTCTTCCTCAAGTCCGTGCTGCTGCAGATCGTGCTGATTCCGATCGTGGTGCCGGGCGTGGTCAGCGGCGTCGTGCTCCTGATGTTCTTCGGCTACCTGGGGGTGCCGTTCGGCGTCTGGACGACCGCGCTGGTTGCGCATGTCAGCTGGGCGCTGCCGTTCGCATTCATGACGCTGTATCCACGCCTCCACATGTTCGACCGTTCGCTGGAGGAGGCGGCCATGGATCTCGGCGCGACGCCGCTCGTGACGTTCCGCCGCATCGTGTTCCCGCTGATCCGGCCCGCCGTGATCGCGACCTTCCTGTTCGCATTCACACTGTCGTTCGACGAGTTTATCCGCACGCTGTTCCTGATCGGCACCGAGCGGACGGTGCCGACCCATCTGTGGACTCTGGTCGTGCAGGAAATGTCGCCATTCATGCCGGCGGTCGGCATGACCATCACGCTGATCTCGATCGCGGTTTCGCTCGCGGGGTTCTGGGTTGCGGGGCGCGACAGCAACGCGGGCGTCGCTGCGGAATGATGCTTTCCGCTTGAAGGAGGTTGGGGGCCATGGGTGCAAATCGCAAATTGAACGCCATTTCGCGGCGGGAGCTGCTCGCCGGCGCGGGCGCCGCCGGCATGCTGGCGATGATGCCGCAACTGTCTGCGGCCGAGCCAGTCGGCTTCATGGGCGTCAATGCGCTGCTCGCGGGCCCGTTGCGCGACATCCTGCAGCAGAGCGTCGGCCGGGAGATCAAGGACGGCCCGTTCGTCTCCACGACCGACAATGTCACGCGGCTGGCGACGCCGGGCGGGGCGAACCTGTTCGACGTCATGATCGGGACCACCAGCCTGTCGAAGGCCGGCGCGCTCGGGCCGAAATCGGGGATGGAGCGTGTGCGTGCTTTCGATCTGTCGAAGGTGCCGAACGCGGCGCAGCTCGAAACCTTTCTCAAGAAGGATGTCGTCACCCGCGACGGCCAGACCTTCATGATCCCGGTCTTCCTCGGCTTCGACACGGTCATCTACAACCGCAAGGAAGTGCAGGATGACGACATCCAGTCCTGGGGAGCGATCTTCGAGGACAAATATGCCGGCCGCATCGCCTGGATGGACACAGCTCAGCAGATGATCTTTGCCGCCGGGCTTTATCTTGGCCACGCCGAACCCGAGAAGATCAAGGGCAAGGATCTCGACGAGGTCACGAACTTCCTCATCAAGAAGAAAAAGAACGTACGGACCTTCTGGACGACGTTTGCACAGGAAGTAGGACTGTTTGCCAGCGGCGAGGTGGTCGTGGCCTATGCGCCGATCCCGGTTCGCACCGAGCTGCGCCAGAAGGGGCTCGACATCGGCTCGGCCTGGGTCAAGGAAGGCGTATTGTCGTTCTCGCAGAGCGCCTATATCCCGAAGTCCGCGAAGAATCCGGAAGGCGGCGAGGCCCTCGTCAATGCCATGCTCGGCAAGGATTATGCCTCGGAGATCACGAAGGTGAACGGCTATCTGGCGACAACCACGGCCGGCTCGGAGGGCCTGTCCGAGGCCGAGCGGACCACGCTCGGCTACGCCATCTTCGACGGCAAGATCAAGAGCCACGAGCTGTCATTCCCCGACGACATCAGCAACTGGATCACCGCATTCAACCGCGTCAAGAGCGCCTGAGGCGCGCCATTCGCCCGTTTCCGGCCGCGGCCGGCGCGCCGCCGCGCCGCAACTTTTATCCGGGCATCGGAACCGCTATTGTCCGTCGGACAATCAGGCG
Organism: Bradyrhizobium sp. NP1; assembly: GCF_030378205.1. NCBI lineage: Bacteria > Pseudomonadati > Pseudomonadota > Alphaproteobacteria > Hyphomicrobiales > Nitrobacteraceae > Bradyrhizobium > Bradyrhizobium sp. NP1. The sequence continues at coordinate 6,574,714 of NZ_CP127385.1, read as the reverse complement.
GAGCATCATCTTGAAGCGGCGCGGCCACAACACGGCAATCATCGGCGAGCGGACACGGCAGCAGATACTGGATGTCGCGGAACGACTGTTTGCCGAGCATGGGCCGGAAGAGGTTTCGATTCGAGCCATCGCGGCCGCCGCCGACACCAATCTGGGCTCGGTCAACTACCATTTTGGCTCGAAGGAGAAGCTGTTCGAGGAGATCTTCCGCCGCAGGGTCGTTCCCCTGAACGAGCAGCGCCTCATTCGGCTGGACGCGGCCGAAGCGGAGGCAGGGCACGGCCGGTCGCCTCCGCTCGAATCCATTATCGAGGCGCTGGTCAGCCCGCCACTGCGGCTCGCCGCGGAAGCGGCCGGCAATGCCCGCGCGATGGTCGTCATGCAGTTTCTGAGCCATGCATTTTCCTCGCCCAACGAAACCGCGTTCCTGGAAAAGTATTATGAGCCGGTTCGCTCGCGGTTCATCGGCGCGCTCGCGCGCGCGCTGCCGCACCTGTCGCTGAACGAAGTGATCTGGCGCTACAATTTCGTGATCGGCGCCATCATCTACGCCATGGGCGGCCCATCACGAATGACGCGGCCGCCGAAGGGGTTGCAGGGAAAGCACAAGGCGCAGCGCGTAAGCGGCGATCAGGCGATCCGTGAACTGGTGGCCTATGCGGCCGCGGGCTTCCGCGCAGCCGCGGCGCTGAGCGAAAGCCGCGGTCCCGGACGCGCAGCCGGCCCGGCGCGGCGCACGCAGCGCTAGCCGGCCTCTTGCGGTCGCGAAACGGTACCCTTGACATGTCCATTCAATCAAACGATCGTATGAATAAGAGGCGAGCAAGCGCCTCCGTACGGGAGAAACGCCATGGGGTGGCTGCGAGAGCTCGACGATCGCGAGCGCAAGACGATGATCGCGACCGGCGGGGGCTGGGCGCTCGACGCCTTCGATGTCCAGGTTTACAGCTTTGTTGTTCCGACCTTGATCTCGCTTTGGGGGATCAGTCGCACCGATGCGGGTCTGCTCGGCACCGCGGCGCTGCTGATTTCGGCGTTGGGCGGCTGGCTGACCGGGGTCCTGGCGGATCGCTTCGGTCGGGTACGGATGCTTCAGATCACCATCGTCTGGTTTGCGGTCTTCACTTTCCTGAGCGGCTTCACCAGCAACTTCACCGAACTGCTGATATGCCGGGGGCTGCAGGGCCTGGGCTTTGGCGGCGAATGGGCCGCAGGCTCCGTGCTGATCGGCGAGGTCATCCGCGCGCAATACCGCGGCCGTGCGGTCGGGGTCGTTCAGGCCTCCTGGCATATCGGCTGGGGCGCTTCGGCCATTCTGTTCACGCTGCTGTTCTCCCTGCTGCCGGCCGACATCGCGTGGCGTGCGATGTTCTGGGTCGGGTTGCTGCCGGCCCTGTTCGTCCTCTATATCCGCAAGTCGGTCCGCGAGCCGGACGTGTTCGATCGCGCGCGCGCCCGCGACGGTGGCGAGGCCACCTTTGCCGGGATCTTCAGCATCTTCGCGCCGGCCTATCTCGTCCGTACGATCCTGTGCGTGCTGGTGGCGGCAGGCGTGCAGGGCGGCTACTACGCGCTGTCGATCTGGCTGCCGACCTATCTCAAGACCACGCGCGACCTCTCGGTATTGAACACGGGCGGCTATCTGCTCGTGATCATCGTGGGGGCCTGGTGCGGCTGCGTGGCGGCTGCGCACCTGGCCGATGCGATCGGGCGGCGCAGGACGTTCTTCGTGTTCGCCATTGCTGCCTCCGTGCTCGCCTTCGCTTACACGCATTTGCCACTGGGCGACACCGCGATCCTGCTGCTCGGGTTTCCGCTCGGCTTCTGCGCCAACGGCATATTCGCGCCGATGGGACCGTTTCTGACCGAGCTTTTCCCCACACGGATTCGCGGCACGGCGCAGGGCTTCTGCTTCAACGCCGGTCGCGCGATCGGCGCCCTGTTTCCAACCCTGGTCGGCTATCTCAGCGCGACGCTCGACCTCGGCCAGGCCATCGGCGTCTTCACGGTCGGCGCCTATGCCATCCTGATCGTCGCAGCGCTGTTCCTGCCTGAGACCAACGGAACCGATCTCGCCGCCGAGCAGGAGCGCGCGATGCCGCCGCACGAGCAGCTTGGAGCACCCGGCCGCTCGGGGCAGGCGGCGACGTGAACAATGGAATAAAGTGTCGGGTGACCGTCCCTGGCCGCCCCAACCGCTTTGTCGACGGGACGAAATTCTTCACGGCGGCGCGAAACAGCTAGCTCGTATCGTCGTCGGCTTTGCCCGGGGATTGGCCTTGAAAGCGCTGGCCCTGCTGCGGGCCGCGTTCGCTATCGATATTTTTAACTTAAGGAATTCTTCAGATTTGCCGGTCTGTCGACAGACGGGCGGTCGCCCGACCGGCACGCTCCAGCACCTGGATTACAAATATGTAATGGCTGGAGGCATTGGCAACGCGGGCGAATCGGCAAACCCTGTTTGATCCTGGACGCGTGGACAATGCCGGACAAGCGATGTGCGCAAAGCGAGCCGCGCCAATTCCGACCACCGGAGCTGACAGCGGCTGGGGACCGCGTCGGGCGCAGGAAGCGAGGCTGCGTCAGCTAGAGCTTTTGCTCCACGAGCCGCGCGAGGATGTCGTCGCTCTCGAAATTGAACGGGCCGTCCTGCTTGCCGCGATTAACCGTCGTGAGGACGCCAAGCTCGCCTTTGTCGGCATCCTGCGAAAATTCCCGACCCACTTCAGCGCACTGAATGAATTCGGCGCCCTCCTGACGGACATGGGCGCGATCGATGCGGCCTGCCGTGTTTATTCGGAAGCGATACTGCATCATCCGGGAAATCCGATGGGCCATGTCAACCTCGCCAATCTGCTTTTGCGTGCCAACAAGCATGAGGATGCACGTCGACATTATGAGGCGGCGTTGCAGATCGACCCCGACCACGCGACCGCGCATCAGGGGCTTGGGGCGGTGCTGGCGGATCTGGGCGAGCGCGCCGATGCGCGCGAGCATTTCAGGAAAGGCTTTCGGCAGCACGCGATCTCCACTTTGCCTTACCGTGGCGACAAGGCGCCGCTGCAGCTGTTGCAATTGGTATCCTCGGGTGGCGGCAACATCCCGACCAGCCTGCTTCTCGACGACATGCGCTATCAGACCACCATTCTCGTGGCCGACCACTTCGATGCCTCGGCAGGACTGCCGCCGCATCGGCTGATCTTCAACGCGATCGGCGATGCTGATCTTTGCGCGGAGGCTTTGGAGGTCGCCAGCCGCCTTGTTGCGCAGACCGCCGTACCCGTCATCAACGATCCCAAGGCGGTGCTGAAGACCGGTCGGATCGAGAACACGGTGCGCCTTCGGGGCGTAGGAGGCGTCAAGACGGCGCGAACGATGGCGGTGGCTCGAAAGCTTTTGGCCGGCCCCGATGGCGCGGATGCCCTGGCCGGGCGAGGCTTTGTCTTCCCGGTGCTTTTGCGCTCTCCCGGCTATCACACCGGCCGCAATTTCTCGCTGGTACGACAGGCGGCCGACCTGTGCGAGGCCGTAGCCGCGCTTCCCGGCGAGGAACTTCTCGTCATCGAGCATTTGAATGCGCGCGGCAAAGATGGCAACGCGCGGAAGTACCGCGTGATGATCATCGACGGCCGGCTCTATCCGCTGCATCTGGCGATATCGCAGGACTGGAAAGTCCATTACTTCACGTCCGATATGGCGGCAAACCCGGAGCATCGTCTGGAGGAAGCCGAATTTTTGGAAGATATGCCGGCTGTGCTTGGCGAAAAGGCCATGGCTGCCCTTGCAGGGATTGGAAACGTGCTCGGCCTCGATTATGCGGGGGTCGATTTCGCCCTCGATGACGACGGAAAGGTGCTGCTGTTCGAAACCAACGCCACGATGGTGATCGCCAAGCCGGCAGACGACCCACGCTGGGCTTATCGCCACAGGGCGATCGAGAAGGCCCTCGATGCCGTTGCTGCCATGATCGCGACAAGGACGGCTGCGTAGCCCGCGGCTCAGGGCAGGGCAGCGACCGGCGTGTGCCGGACGCTATGAACGTTATTGTTCTTTTGTTCCGCTATCGCATCGGGTCGTGATCGAGCAGCCGCTTCGCCGATGCCTGGAGTTGAGCCTTGTGCTGGTCCCAGCGATCGCACAGCAAATGCCCGTCGCGCTTGACGATCCGTCCGCCGATCAGAACGGTATCGACGTCGCTGCCTTGCGCGTAATAGACGACGGCCTGAACCGGATCCTGCGCCGACACCATGTGTGGCCGGTCCGTTCGGATCAGGATGAGATCAGCCTGCTTTCCAGGCGTGAGCGTGCCGATCCGGTGGTCGAGCCGCATTGCCTTGGCATTGTTCAGGGTTGCCCATTCGAGAGCCTCGCGGGTCTTGACGGACACCTGGCTGATCGGCGAGCCGCCGGTGCCAACCGGCTGATTGCGGCGTGCGAACTCGGATGCGGAGCCGTCCGCCTCCATGCGCTTGACAGTAGCCTGATTGTCGAAAAGGCGTTGGGCGCGCAGCGCAAACCGCATGACGTCGAACATGTCGCCGCGGGCGGCGACTTCGCTGTCGATCGCGATCGACGGAAAGCCGCCCATTCGCTTGACCCGTCCGGTCAAGGGTTCGCTGACGTGAAAGTGCAGCTCGACGGCCGCGGTCGATGTCACGGAGGCGCCGTGGTCGACGATGACCTTCAATTCGTCGTCGGCAATATAGTTGCCGTGCACCAGATTGTGGTCTTCCCCCAGCAGCCCCTCGCCAGCGAGCGTGCGATAGCCGCCGGAGACGAGGCGGTTGGGACGGCCCCAGACGTGGGCGCTGGTGAGCAGGTCAAATTCGCGCGCCAGGCGAAAATCCTGCCGGCAAACCTCGATCGTCGAATAATCCGGCCCGAGAATGGCCATCGCGAGCGTGACCAGCCCGTCATCGCCCGAGAGCCGCTGCTTGCGCAGCCGCGCGATCTCGGCGACCGGGTGAGGGACCTGCGAGAAATGCGGCTCTCCCGGCTTCTGTTTCGGTTTCACGGTGCCATGGCCGAACAGCGCGCGAATGCCGGATTCGAACAGCGCGTCGATCGCGGCATCGGTATGGGCAGGCGTCGCGTTGTTGTGGCACCAGTCGAAGATCGTGGTGACGCCGGCATCGATCTGCGCGAGCGCGCCGACCAGCGTCCCGATGTAGGTGTCTTCGGGCGCGTAGCGCGGCGCGAGCGTCTGATGGAAGAAGTTGAAATAGTCGGAGCCGGCCCAGTCGCCGCCGAGACCGCGCAAGGCCGTCTGCCAGGAGTGAATATGCGCGTTGATTAGGCCCGGCAGCACGATCTGGCCGCCGGCATCGATGGTTTCGTCGGCTTTGGCGTCGATGCGGGGTGCGATCTCAGCGATACGATCGCCGACGATCAGGATGTCGCCGGTCGCGAGATCGCCGATGGCGGGATCCATGGAGATGATGCAGCCATTTGTGATGAGGGTGCGTTTCATGCCGAGAAATTCGCTCGATTTGGCGGGGACGGGGTGAGGCGGGTCCGGATGGCGTCAATCCACGCGGACCCAGCGCAGGTTGAAGCTTGAATTGGGAAGCTGGTGGACGTGGATACTGTCCTTCATGCCCCATATCAGCATGGGCTGAAGCAGCGGAATCTGCGGCAAGTCCTGGCGGTGCAGCGAGAACGCCTCGTAGAGGTATGCGAGCCGCTTTGCGTCGTCGGTTTCGCGGGCGACAAGCTCTTCGAGTTCATCCATCCGCTTGTTGCTGTACAGGCCGGCGTTGAAGAAACCCTTTTTCTCGTCGCGCGAATGCATGATGGTGTGAAGGTAGCTGTGTGCATCGATCGTGCCGACCGCCGTCCAGGCGCCGACCCACATGTCGGTTTCGGCATTGTTCATCATCGGCAGCCAGCGTGACGCCGGCACCGATTGCAGATCCACCTTGATGCCGGCCTTGGCGAGCATGCCGACGAGCGCGATGCAGATCGCCTGGTCGTTGACGTAGCGATCGTTGGGACAGACCATCGAAGCCTTGAAGCCGTTGGGGTAGCCTGCCGCGGCGAGAAGCTTCCTGGCGCCCTCGATGTCGTAGGGTTGCGCGCGCCGGCCGAAACGCTTGTCGTACCCCTGATGATATGGCGACATCAGCACCGTCGCCTCGGTCGCCTTGCCCCGCATGATGCGATCCACCAGGGTTTTGGTGTCGATCGCCTGGTAGAGAGCCTGGCGGACGCGGATATCCTTGAAGGGGTTCGGCTCGCCGGTTGTGAGCTTGTCCTGGCCGATGCGCATGCCAAGATACATCGTGGTGATGTCGGGTCCCTCGACGATCTTGAAGCCGCCGGACTGCCTGATGCGGTCGACGTCTTGCAGGGCGACCGGATAGATCATGTCGACTTCGCCCGAGAGCAGGGCGGCGACGCGCGTCGGCGATGCCTTGATCGGACGGAAGGTGACCTCGGTGAGGTTATGCTCCTTGCGCGCGGCGTTCCACCACGTCGTGTTCTCCTCGAGCACGATCTTGCTGTCAGGCTCATAGCTCCTGAGCGCGAACGGTCCGGTGCCAAGGATGTGACGCAGGGTGTAGCTTTCCTGGCCCTTGGTCGGATCGACCGGCGCCAGCGCCGCGTGCTCCTCCAGCCACCTCTTGCTGAAAATCAGGACGTCGGTGAGGTCTCGGGTCAGGATCGGATACGGCCCGCTGGTCAGGATGTCGACGGTCAGGTCGTCAATCTTTTCGACAGACTTCGCGCCGGCCAACGCGCCGCGATAGGGCGAGGCCTCGTTCATGCCGCGTTCGAACGTCGCGACGACGTCATCGGCGCCGAACGGGTAGCCGTTCGAGAAGGTCGCGTTCTTGCGCAGCTTGAAGCGCCAGCGGTCCGGGGCGACCAGCGACCAGCTTTCAGCGAGTACCGGCTCGATCTGCAGGTCTTTGCCGTAGCTGACCAGCGGTTCCATGATGTTGGCAAGGAAGGTGCGGGTAAACACCACCCGCCGCGCCTGCGGATCCAGCTCATTGATGTCGGTCTGGAACGCCCAGCTGAACGGCTTGGACCATGCCGGACTTGCGCCCGCGGCGAATGCGGCGATCAGCAGGCAGGCTGCCGCTGTCAGTTGTCGGGATGCGCGTCGCATTCGAGATCGTCCTCCACCTTCGCCGCTATGGATGCGGCCCGTCGAATTCCTGATTCCAGCTTTCGGTGACCGCATGGCAGGCGACGCTGACGTCGTCCTCGCGTTGCGTCACCGCCGGCGCGACCTTGCGGCAGACATCCCGCGCCAGCGGGCAGCGCGGATGAAAAACGCATCCTTGCGGCAGATCGATCGGGTTGGGCACTTCGCCGGTAATCGGACGGCGATTGCGGCCGGACATCTCGATGTCGGGCACCGTGTCGAGCAGAAGGCGGGTATAGGGGTGGCGTGGCCTGGAAAAGATGGCGTCGGTGGGGCCGATCTCGACCAGCCGCCCGAGATACATCACGCCGACCCGATGCGAGACGTGGTAGACCACAGAGAGATTGTGGCTGATGAAGAGATAGCCGAGCTTCAACCGCTCCTGCAGCTCGGTAAGCAGGTTGAGGATCTGCGACTGCACGGACACGTCCAGCGCCGAGGTCGGCTCGTCGCAAACCAGAAATTCGGGATTGCTGGCGAGCGCGCGGGCGATCGATATGCGCTGTCGCTGCCCGCCGGAAAATTCGTGGGGAAATTTCTGCGCATCTTCCGGCCGCAACCCGACCTGGGTCAGGAGTTCAGCCACGCGTGCCTCGATCGCGGACCGCTCGCAGGTGAGCGCGAAGGCCCGCATCGGCTCCGCGACGATCTGCGCGACGCGCCATCGCGGATTGAGGCTCGCAAAAGGGTCCTGGAAGATCATCTGCAGGCGACGTCCGAACGGCCTCAGGTCACGACGCCGGCGCAGCCGCGAAACCTCGGTGCCGTCGATATAGACCGCGCCGCTATCCGGCCTGTGCAGCCCGGTTACGAGTCGCGCGACGGTCGATTTGCCGCAGCCGGATTCGCCAACCAGGCTCAGGGTCTGGCCGCGATCAACCGAAAAGCTGAGACCGTTGACGGCGTGCACCCGCGCACCCCGCCGGCGATGGCCCAGTGCGCCTTCTGAAAGCGCAAAGCTCTTTGCGAGGCCTTCCACGCGAAGCAGCGGGTGGTTGTCGCTGGCGGCGGTCACGGCAGCGCCTCCATTTCCAGATGAAAACACGCCGCCTGCTGCGCCGCCGTCTGCACCAGGGCCGGGACGGTCGAGCGGCAATACGCATCCGCTTTTCCGCATCGCGCGGCGAAGGCACATCCCGCGTGCGCAAACGGCGGCCGCGGCATTGCGCCCTCGATCTGGACCAGACGGCGCCGACGATGGCCAATCCTGGGGATCGCGCCGATCAGCCCCCTCGTATAGGGATGGCACGGCCGCTGAATGATGTCGGCGGTGCGGCCGATCTCGACGATGCGGCCGGCATACATCACGGCGACACGATCGGCCGTCTCCGCGATCACGCCCATGTCATGGGTGACCAGGATGATCGCGATGCCGTTCTCTCGGCATAGTTTGCGCAGCAGCATCATGATCTGTGCCTGGATCGACACGTCGAGCGCGGTCGTCGGTTCGTCGGCGATCAGCAGTTTTGGCTCGGCGCACAGCGCAAGCGCGATCACGACACGCTGGCGCATCCCGCCGGAAAGCTGGTGCGGATAATGTCCGATGCGCTGCTCGGGGGCGGCGATGCCGACCTGGCGTAGCAGGTCGAGGGCACGGCGTTGCGCTTGCGCGGCCGTCAGCGGAAGATGCACCCGGATGGTTTCGACAAGCTGGTCGCCAATCGTGAACAGCGGATCGAGGCTCGTCAGCGGGTCCTGGAAGATCACCCCGATCTCGCGTCCGCGTACGTGGCGCAATGCCTGTGGCGCGAGATGGTCGATGCGCCGTCCGCCGAGCTCGATGGCGGTGGCGGAAATCCGGCCCGGAAAATCGACGAGCCCGGCAATTGCCATGCTGGTCAGGCTCTTTCCTGCGCCGGATTCGCCGACCAGACCGAGGATCTCGCCGGCGCCGAGCTCGAACGAGACGTCATGCACGGCCGTCATCGGGCCGTCATGCCGGTCGAACAGCACGCACAGATTGCGCACGGCAAGCAGAGGGGGGAGTGGATGGGTCATGTTCGCAGGCGGGGATTGAGCACGTCGCGCAGCCAGTCGCCCAGCACGTTGAACGAGAATACCAGTGCGATCAGCACGAGGCCTGGAAAGACGGTGATCCACCAGACGCCCGAAAACAGGTAGTCGTTGCCGATCTTGATCAGCGTGCCCAGCGAGGGCGTGGTGGGTGGAACGCCGGTGCCGAGAAACGACAGCGTCGCTTCGGTGAGGATAGCCATCGAAAGGTTGACGGTCGCGAGCACCAGCACCGGACCGAGCGCGTTCGGCAGCACGTGTCGCAGCATCACCGCGAATGGATTGAGGAACAGCAGGTGCGCCGCCTGCACATATTCCTTCTTCTTTTCCACCAGCACGGAAGCGCGCATGGTACGGGCGAACAGCGCCCATTTCGACAGTGCGATCGAGACGATCAGCACGGGGATGCCGACGTCCTCGTGACGCTGGGCCGGAATCGCCGCGCGCGCCACGCCGTCGATCAGCAACGCGATCAGGATCGGCGGGAAACTCGCCTGGACATCCACGATCCGCATCACGACGGTGTCGATCCAGCCTCCGAGATAGCCGCTGATCAGTCCGAGCGCGACGCCGACGACAATCGCAATTGCAATGCTGATCAGGCCGACCAGCATCGAGATACGCAGGCCGTAAAGGATCAGGGCGAGGATGCTGCGACCCTGATCGTCGGTGCCGAGCAGATATTGCCGCGTTCCTTCGGCCATCCAAGCCGGCGGCCGCTCGGAATTGACGATGTCGTAGCTTGCCGGGTCGTAAGGATTCTGCTGGGCGAGGTGCGGTGCGAACAGCGCCAGCGCCACAAACGTCAGTGCGAGGATCGCAGCGACCACCGCCGCCGGTGACGTGCGAAAAAGCCGGAACACGTCGCTGCGCCAAAGCCGCCGCATGGCGGACGAAGGGGCGGGACGTGCCAACTGCGCGGCCTTGATCGTTATGGTCAAGCCGCCGCCCCGCCGGTTGCCATCCCGCCGCGCAGGCGCGGGTCGATCAGGACGTACAGGATGTCAACGATGACGTTGATGCCGACGAAGAACGCCGCCACCACCATCAGATAGGCGGCCATCACCGGCACGTCGACGTTGTTGATCGACTGGACGAACAGGAGTCCCATGCCCGGCCACTGGAAGACCGACTCGGTCACGATCGTGAACGCGATCAGGCTTCCGAGCTGCAGGCCCGCGACAGTCACCACCGGCATCAGGCTGTTGCGCAATGCGTGGCGAAAATGGATCAGCCCGTTGGGCAGGCCCCGGGCCCTCTGAAAGCGAATGAAATCGGCGCGAAGCACCTCCAGCATCTCGCCGCGAACCAGTCGCATGATCAAGGTCATCTGAAACAGGCCGAGCGTGATCGACGGCATCAGCAGCGACTTCAGCCCGCTCAAGGTCAGGAACCCGGTTGTCCAACAGCCGAGCCGAACGGTTTCGCCGCGCCCGAACGAGGGCAGGAGGTTGAAGGTGACGGAGAACAGGAGAATGAGAAGCGTTCCCGTCATGAAGGTCGGCATCGACACACCGACCAGCGACATCGTGTCGACCAACCGCCCGATCCAGTTGCGGCGGTTGAGCGCAGCGGCGATGCCGAGCGGAATGCCGGCCGCGATCGCAAACAGTGTCGCGCAGAACACCAGCTCCAGCGTCGCCGGCAACCTTGAGAAAATCATGGCTCCGACCGGCTCCCGCGTCCGGTACGAGAGGCCGAAATCGCCGCCGGCGGATCGGAGCAGGTAACGCGCAAACTGCACCGGCGCGGGGGCATCGAGGCCGAGCTGCACGCGCAGTTGCTCGCGCATCTCCGCGGGATCGTCGACGCCGAGCATCATCTCCACGGGATCGCCGACATAGCGAAACAGCGCGAAGGAGATCGCGCCCACCGCGAGCATCACCACGGCGGCCTGCAGCAGGCGATTGGTCAGAAAGCGCAGCATCCGTGCCCCTGGCTCCTCCGCGACACCGCGCAGTGGATTACCGCCGCGACCGTGTCGATTGATCTTGTTCTATATGCAGAACAATGTTCTATATACGCGATTGTGTGGACTCGATCCCGGTGTTGTCAAGAGGGCAGGAAGTGGCGGGCAAGCAGCAGACGACGAGAAGCCGCCTTGACGTGGAGCAAGCCGTTCCGGCGGTCGCCAAATGCATCGCGATCCTGCGCTATCTGGACGGGCACGGCAGCGAGGGTGTGAATCTGTCTGAGATCGCCGCCGATCTTGCCATCACCAAGAGCCATTGCTTCAACATTCTGCGTACGCTGAATGCCGAGGGTTGGGTCGTTTACGATGCCGATCGGCGCCGCTACAGCCTCGGCGCTTCGCTGTTGCGCGATCTCGCTCGTCTGACCGGGCGCCGCGACTTCTCAGCGCAGGTGCACGACGAACTGGTGCGGCTGTCGGCCGAGACCGGGTTGCCGAGCATCCTGTGCCGGGTTGACGAGAGCGACGATTTCGTCGCGGTCGACAAGGTCGAGCGCGCGGGCGAACTGCTCGCGGCCGTGCATGTCGGATTCCGGTATCCCTGGGATGCGCCGACGCAGCTGCGCGCGCGGCTGGCGTTCAGCTCGCCTGATGCCATCAAGGCCGCGCTGCGTCGCAAGCCGCGCGCGTATACGCCGCATACGCTGACCCGGCGGCACGACCTGCTGGCCGAAATCAGGATGACGTCGCAACGTGGCTATGCCGTCGGTCGAAGCGAATACACGCCGGGGATCATGACGCTGGCGGCACCCGTCCGCGACGGGCTGGGGCGGGTGGCTTTCGTGCTGCAGACGCCCGGTATTCAATCGGTGCTGGAGCCGCGCGAAAAGAAGGTTGCCGCCGTATTGCTGGGCGCCGTGGGTCGCATCGAGGCGGTCCTCTGAGTCATGGGGTTCCGACTTCTCAGGAGCTCGATCACCGAACGCTGCGCGCGGCCCTTCGCCTCTGGCTCCAGTGCCGGAGACGATCGAGATAGAGATAGACCACCGGGGTGGTATAAAGCGTGAGGATCTGGCTGAGGATCAGCCCGCCGAAGATCGCAATGCCCAGCGGCTGGCGGAACTCGCTGCCCTCGCCCAAGCCGATCATCAGCGGGACCGCGCCGAACAGGGCGGCCATCGTGGTCATCATGATCGGCCGGAACCGCATCAGGCAGGCTTCGTGGATGGCGTCGGCCGACGACAGCCCGCGCTGACGCTCGGCGTCGAGTGCGAAGTCGATCATCATGATGGCGTTCTTCTTCACGATGCCGATCAAGAGGATCACCCCGATCATCGCGATGATGTCGAATTCCGTGCGAAAAAGCATCAGCGCCAGCACCGCGCCAACGCCGGCCGAGGGCAGCGTGGACAGGATCGTGAGCGGATGAATGTAGCTTTCGTAAAGCATGCCGAGCGTGATGTAGATGGTCGCGAACGCCGCGATAATGAGAAACGGCTCGCTCGCCAGCGATTGCTGAAAGATCTTGGCGGCTCCCGCAAACCCGCCGTGAATGCTCGCCGGCATGCCGATTTGGCTCATGGTCGCCTCGATTGCCGTGACCGCGGTGCTCAGCGAGACGCCCGGCGGGAGATTGAAGGAGACGGTGCTGGCGACCAGAAGATCCTGATGGTTGACGACCAGCGGCGTTTCATCCTGTGCAAACCGGGCAACGCTGGACAACGGAATCATTGTCTCCGGGCTGGTGCTGACGGCTGTCCCGGTCGACGAGGCTCCCTTGCCGGCGGCGCCGATCGAGTTGGTCGCGAGATTTCGCACCGCATTTGCCGCGACCGAGCTGACCGAGGTCTTCTGCGATGGCGAAACGACCGTTCCGGCCACCGCGTTGGTGGTCTGTGAGCCGCTCGCTGATCCGCCCGACGTGCTGACATAGACCTCGCTCAACGTCTGCGGATTCTGCGAGTAGGGCGGCGCGACCTCCATGATCACGTGATACTGGTTGCGCGCGACGTAGATCGTCGAGACCTGTCGCTGCCCGAAGGCATCGTAGAGCGTGTTGTCGATCTGGCCGACCGTCAGCCGGAGGCGGGCGACGGCATCGCGATCGATGATCAGATTCGATTGCAGAGCCTTGTTCTGCTGATCGCTGCTGACATCGGCAAAAGTCGGCACGGCCTGAAGCGCCGCGACGAGCTTCGGTGTCCATTCGTTCAGCTCATCGAACGTCGAGCCTTGCAGCGTGTATTGATACGCGGCGTTGCCCGAACGTCCTCCGGCCCCGAGATCTCCGATCGACTGCAGGAACAGCGTGGCGCCCGCCACCGCCGCCAGCTCGCCGCGCAGCCGGGCGATCACCTGCTCGGCCGGCAATTTGCGTTCGCCGAGCGGCTTCAGCGATGCGAACACCGTGCCGGTGTTGGTCGAGCCGCCCGGACCCGGACCGCTGCCGCCGGTGAAGCCGACCACGGTGTCGACCGCCGGATCGCTTTTGACGATGGCAATGAATTGTGTGAGCTTCTGTTTCATCAATTGAAACGAGGTATGCTGATCGGCCTGGATCGATCCGATCAACAGACCAGTATCCTGCTGCGGGACGAAGCCCTTCGGGACGACCCCGTAGAGATGGAAGTTCAGGCCCAGGGTCGCGATCAGGATCAGCATCACCGAGCGCGGATGACGCAGCGCGATGGCGAGCGACCGCCGGTAGCCGTTCAACATGACATCGAAGACGCGCTCGCTGGCCCGATAGATCCACCCGTGAGTCTGGTCGCGATTTCCACGCAGCAGCACGGCGCACATCATCGGTGTCGTCGTCAGCGAGATCACGAGCGAGATCACGATGGCAATCGTGATTGTCATGGCGAATTCGCGGAACAGGCGGCCGACCAGGCCACCCATCAGCAGGATCGGGACAAAGACCGCGATCAATGACACGCTCATCGACAGCACTGTGAAACTGACCTCGCGGGCGCCAAGCAGCGTGGCATCCAGCGTCGACTTTCCCGCATCCATGTGACGCGTGATGTTTTCCAGCACGACGATGGCGTCGTCCACCACAAATCCGGTCGCGACCGTAAGCGCCATCAGCGAGAAGATGTCGAGGCTATATCCCAGCAGATACATGACGGCGAAGGTCGCAACCAGCGACACCGAGACCGCTACCACCGGCACCAGCGTCGCGCGCGCGTTGCGCAAGAACGCAAACACCACGAGAATCACCAGGGCGACGGCGATGACCAGCGTGATTTCGACGTCCCGCAGCGATGCCCGGATCGTCTTCGAGCGGTCGACCGCGAGGTTGATGTCGATAGCGGGCGAGACCGACGCCCGCAACTGCGGCATTAGCGTCTTCACGCGGTCGACCATCTGGATGATGTTGGCGCCGGGCTGCCGGTACACGATCATCATGACTGCCGGCTTGCCGTTGGAAAGGCCCAGCGTGCGCACGTTTTCGACGGAATCGACGACATCGCCGACATCTGTCAGGCGCACCGCCGCGCCGTTGCGGTAGGCAACGATCAGCGACTTGTAGTCCTCCGCCTTTCTGGCCTGATCGTTGGAATAGATCTGGTAGCGCCGGTTCCCGACATCGATGCCGCCCTTCGGGCTGTGCGCGTTGGCACTGCCGAGCGCGGCGCGAACGTCCTCCAGCCCGATGCCGTATTTGTACAGCGCCGAAGGGATCAGCTCGACGCGCACGGCGGGCAGCGATCCGCCGCTGACGGAGACCTCGCCGACCCCCTCGACCTGCGAGAGCTTCTGGGCGAGCACGGTTGAGGCGGCGTCATAGAGTTCGGCCGGCGTCAGGGTGTCCGACGTCAAGGTATAGATCAGGATCGGTGCCGATGCGGGATTGAACTTGCGGTAGGTGGGATTGCTCCGCAGACTGCTCGGCAGGTCGGCGCGCGCTGCGTTGATTGCCGCCTGAACGTCACGCGCCGCGCCGTTGATGTCGCGATCGATGCCGAACTGCAGATTGATGCGAGCGGAGCCGAGGAAGCTCGCCGACGTCATTTCGGTGACATCGGCGATCTGGCCAAGGTGACGTTCAAGCGGGCTCGCGACCGTTGCGGCCACGTCGGCAGGACTGGCCCCGGGCAAGGTTGCTTGCACCGAAATGGTCGGAATGTCGACATCGGGTAGCGGCGAGACCGGCAGCTTGAAAAATGCAATTGCGCCCGCCACCACCAGTCCCAGCGACAGCAGCGTGGTGGCAACTGGACGGCGGATAAAAAGGGCGGAGAGACCCATGACGTGCACGATCGACGTTTTTGCGGGTCAGCTTCTAACCGGCGGCGCCTCGAATGCAAGCGCCGCACTATGTCACACGGCGTCGCCACACGCCCGCCGCGATTGCCTGACCCGAATAAATGCGCAAAAACCCGAATAAAGGCGCCAAAAAGGGCGCCAAACGCTGAATTGCCGGCTTTTCGAGGCGATCGCGCTGGCGGCGAGGCTGCTCCGGGCGCAGCGCCCGCAAGCTAGCCGGCTGATCTCACAATCCGAGTTCGGAGACGATCTTGGCCGAGGAAGCCTTCAACAGCGGCACGTAGCTCAGCGCCGTTTCGACGGACATGCGGAAGCTCGGGGCATGGATCGACAAGGCGGCGATCACCGTGCCGTCCGATCTGCGGACGGGCACCGCCACGCCGATCAGGCCCAGATGGTATTCCTCCTTGTTGATCGAAAGGTCGTTGGCGCGGATCTTGCGGCATTCGGCTTCCATTTCGTCGAGGCCGACGAGCGTGTTGCCGGTGAACTTTTGCCGCTGGATGCTGCCGAGCAGCGCCTTGCGGTTGCGTTCCGACATCTGGGCGATCAGAAGCTTGCCGGACGCGGTCGCGTGGATCGGAACGCGCGAGCCGGCCTGCAGCTGCATGCGCAGCGGCCAGTCGCATTCGACGCGCTCCAGATAGAGCACTTCGTGGTTCTGCAGAACGGCGAGGTTGCACGACTCCCATGGCTGATCCGGGCCTGACCGGCGGCGGTGTCGATCGCAGGTATCCTCCCTGCTGGCGGGCGGCTTGATCCGCTAGCCTGCAAGCACATAAGCCTGGCCCTTCCACAGGGAAGGGCGGGCCGATCGAGGCTCTATAGCCAATCTTCATTGTTACGAGGAATGCGCGGCCATCCACCTGCGGTATTGGGCGGACCGGCGATTCACGTCCAGTCGTTCAATGACAAAGGCGAGCAACGGCCAGACGTTGGGATTCGTCAATCGCCCGAGACTGGTCGCCCGCAGCTGGTACTTGATGCTTGCCATGTAGGCCCGTGCTGCCAACAGCTTGTGCCGCCACGTGACCGGCCGAAGCTTCGCTTCCACATCCTTTCCCTGGCGCCACAGAGCCGGCAGTCGTGGTTCGATGGCCAGCGCCGAGGCCATCCCCGCCACCGAGATGCCGCTGGCCAGGACACGTTCGACGATCTCGAGCCGACCGATGCCACCGGTCACCATCAGCGGCATGCGCGCGGTCGACAGCATCTCCTTCGCAAATTCCAGGAAATACGCTTCACGCGCCAGCGTGCGGCCATCGCGGGCTTCGCCTTGCATGGCCGGCGCCTCGTAGTTGCCGCCGGAGATCTCCACCAAATCAATGGGCAGTGCGTTGAGCATCTCCAGGACACCGCGCGCGTCGGCCGTATCGAAGCCGCCACGTTGAAAGTCCGCCGAATTGAGTTTGACGGCAACGCAAAATGCCGGGTGCACCTGGGCACGCACAGCCTCGATAACCGTCCTCAGCAAGCGTGCCCGATTGTCGAGTGATCCGCCCCAGCGGTCGGTCCGCCTGTTGCTGAGGGGCGAGAGGAACTGGTTTATCAGGTAACCATGCGCTGCGTGGATCTCGACGCCGGTGAAGCCGGCTCGCTCCGCCAGAGCCGCGGTCCGCGCAAACCGCCGCACCACGTCATCGATCTCCTGCTCGGTCATTTCCCTAGGAATCGGGAACATGCGCGACAACGCCCCGAGCTCGAGCGGTATGGCTGACGGAGCGACCGTCGGTTGGCCCAGGTTCGCGGGGACCTGACGGCCGGGATGGTTGATCTGCATCCAGAACTGACCGCCCTTGCTGCGTCCTATCCGCGCCCACTCGCTAAACCTGTCGAGGTGCTTGTCATTCTCGAGCACGATGCCGCCCGGCCCGGTGAGAGCGCGGCGATCGATCATGACGTTGCCGGTGAGGATCAAGCCGGCGCCGCCGTCGGCCCAGGCCCGATAGAGGCGAAACAGGTCCTCGGATGGCAGGTGTTCGTAGTCAGCCATGTTTTCTTCCATCGACGCTTTTGCGAGGCGATTGGAAATCACGGCACCATTGGGCAAAACCAGGGGAGTGAAGGGGCTCATGTGAATGGCTCGGGTGTTTGGGTGCGCTATCAAGTGTGTTCGCGCTGGCGGGCTGCGTCGGCTTGCCTGGAAACTTCCCGTTGGCGCGCCGCGATGCGATCGGAGGCCAGGGATTGCGCAATCGCGGGTCTGGTCTCTTCGTCTGACATACGATATTGTCAGAATTAAATATCTGACAATAGCTATTGTCAAGTAGCTCGAGCAGGCAGGATGATGGTGACGGAACGGCAGTACGGAGGGCATTCCGCCGAGGCGCGGCGGCTGGCACGGCACGAGCGGCTGATCGAGGCGGCGATCCGCGTTTATGGTGAGGTCGGCTACCGTAACGCGACCGTGAAGGCGGTGTGCGAGGCAGCAGAGCTCACCGAGCGCTATTTCTACGAATCATTCGAAAGCAGCGAGGCGCTGCTGATTGCCGCCTTCCGGACCGTTTCGCATCGATTGATCGATTGCCTCGACCGGGTCCGGGCTGAGCACGGCGGTGGAGCGGACGAGCGTTGCCATGCGGTGCTGCGGACCTATTTTCAGGCGCTGAAGGACGATCCTGTCGGCGCCCGGCTGTTCGTGCTGGAGATCTCCCGCGTCGGGCCGGCCGTCGATGAGGCAGGAGCGGCGCTGCTTCGCGAGTTCGGCGAGTTGTTGTCGCGAACGCTCGTTCCAAACGCCAGCGCAAGATTGAAGAGGGGGGAGCTCGTGCGTGCCGGTGTGACCGGCGCGGTGCTGGAAATTACGAAGGTTTGGATTCGCGGTGGTTATGCAAAGAGCGTCGATGCGGTCGCCACCGACGCGCTGAAGATCTGTCGTGTGCTGGCGGAGTAGTCGCAATCCGGGCGAACGTCGTCTCTGCGGTCCCCGCCATGTCCGCACCCGCAGATGACCCGGTCGAATTTCAAGCTAACCATCGATGCCAGAGGCGCTCAGCGATAATATGGCTCGGACTTGCGGCGACAGAGGCCGACGGCGTTCTACCGAAGCGAAGAGGCTGCGCTCATGAAAATGTGGCACATCGGATTTGCGTTTCCGGCCGGCATGGTCGCGGCGACGTTCCTGGCTGCAGCAAATCTGCCTGCCCGCGAGAGTGCCGCGCCGTTCTCGCCGGCGACGCTCGCCGAGATCGCCCGCCTGGAAGCTGAAATTGACCGGATCGAGACGGATACTTTGCAGCGCCTGAAGTCCCTCCCTGACAATCAGGTCCAGCAGATCGAACTGCTCGGCAAGCTGCTGCTCTACGACAAGGAACTCTCGGTCAATCGTAACGAGGCCTGCGCATTCTGCCACATGCCGGAAACCGGGTTTACCGGGCCGATCTCGGAGATCAACCGGACAACAGGGGCCTATCCCGGGTCGGTTCGGACCCGTTTCAGCGAACGCAAGCCGCAGACCCACACCTATGCGCCGCTTGCGCCGGTGCTGCACTACAATGAGGGCCAGGGCGATCTTGTGGGCGGCAATTTCTGGGACATGCGTGCGACCGGGCGGCGCCTCGGCAATCCTGCGGCCGAGCAGGCCGAAGGTCCGCCGACCAACCCGACCGAGATGGGTCTTCCCGACATTGCATGTTCGGTCTATCGCGCCTCGCAACGTCCCTATCGCGGCTTGTTCGAAGCTGTGTGGGGCGCACAGGCGTTCGCAATCGACTGGCCGACCAACGTCGAAGGTGTCTGTAACACCCCTGGTCCGCCGGCCGCCGGCGACCCGACGCCCGTGCATCTGAGCATGGTCGATCGCGGCCGCGCCGCCACGACGTTCGACCAGATGGCGCAGTCGATCGCGGGCTACGAAGCCTCCCACGAAGTCACCGCGTTCTCGTCGAAATACGATGCCGTGCTCGCCGGTAAGGCGCAGTTTACTCAACAGGAGCAGCAGGGTTACGAGGTGTTCCGCGGCAAGGGCCGATGCAACGAATGCCACCGCGACGGCGGACCCGGAGAAGACCCGCTGTTCACGGATTCCACCGCGAGCAACATTGGGACACCAGCCAATCCGGGGCTCCCTTACTACATGGAAGATGCGCCGGACGATCGCGGCTATGTCGCGAACAACAAGGGTTCCTCGTTCGTGGATGGCGGCGTCGGCGCCTTCCTCGCGAACGGCCATCCGCTCAGCCAGCCATCCGCTGTCGATGCGCGCTGGAAGACACTGGCATCGGGTAATCAAGGACGCTTCAAGGTTCCCACACTGCGCAATGTGGACAAGCGACCGGCGCCCGACTTCGTGAAAGCATACGGCCACAATGGCTACTTCAGGAGCCTGAAGCAGATCGTCCATTTCTACAATACGCGCGACGTGCTGCCGCGCTGCGCGCCGCGCGATCCGCGCGAAGGGACCGGTTGCTGGCCGGTCCCTGAGACCACCGAAAACATGAACAAGAGCAAGACTGGAAACCTGGGTCTGACCGACCAGGAGGAGGACGCGTTGGTGGCTTTCATGCAGACGCTGACGGACGGATATGCGCCGACCCAGAAATAGCCCCGCGAATTCGGCTGACGTCGTTTTGTGGGTGCTACGGGAGCTTCGATGTCATGGAATGGCGATCCGGACGACGCCCCCCGTTGGGCTGTCCCAACACGAACCGGGCCCTCTCGGAGTTGACGAGCGTCGGATGACGGCAGGACGATGGTGACGCCCGCACAGCTGCTGCGCTCACGGTCTGGCGAAAGAGGATGTGATTATCAACCGCGGCGAAACACTGTGTTCGCGCCTTCGTGTCTTCTCCTGGGTGGGCCGTTCTCGTAGTTTCCGCGCATGAAAGCGAGATGGAGCCATGAACAAGATCAGCGTCGTGTCGACTTGGTTAGGAATTCTCACCTGCATTGTGATTGTGTTCGCCACGATAGCGCACGCTGCCAAAACCGATCCTGTCGGTCACGTAACCAGCGGCTATGCCGCGTTTCACGGTATCGCTCCGCCGTTCAACCGCTAGCTCATGGCCGGCGCTTGCGCCGGCCATGTTCTCCATGCGGTTGTCCGAAGTTTGCGAAGCCGGTGCGTGTTACCGACGGCGAGCCTGTTATTGACCTCACTCGGCGGGTGTTTGGGCAGCGGCCGTCGCAATCCGTTCGTGGATGAGTCGGGCGACGCCTGTGTGCACAATGGCCGCGATGATGGCGCCGACGATTGGGGCCACCAGGTAGAGCCAGGCATCGTTGAAATTTCCGGTCGCGACCATCGGGCCGAGCGCCCGCGCGGGGTTGAAGGCTGCGCCCGTGAGTGGTCCGCCCATGATGATGTTGAGGGTCAGCGTCATGCCGATCGCCAGCGGCGCGAAATTTCCAGCGCGGCCCGCGACCGCGGTGCTGAGCACGACCGTGCACAGGAAAAAGGCGAGGACCGCCTCGATCGCAAAGCCCGCCCAGGGCGTGACCGTGAGGGTCGTATTGCCCAGGGCCAGGTCGTGCGCGAGCATCGGCGTGCCGAGGCCGGTTGCCGTACCCCCAAGCACGGCCCGCAGCAACAGCGCGCCAAGGAGACCGCCCACAAGCTGGCTGGCGATGTAGCCGGCCGCCTCGCCCGCACGCATGGCGCCGGCAGCGAGGACGGCGGTCGTGACGGAGGGGTTGAAATGGCCACCAGACACGGAGCCGTAGGCGAAGGCAAAGACCATGACGGTCAAACCATGGGCAAAGGCGATCGCGGCGATGCCGGGCAAGCCGACACCATCGCCGAGCACGGCCGCGGCGCCGGCGCCGATGAATATGAGCGAGAAAGTGCCGATGAACTCCACGAGGAGCCTGGGTGCGATCCGGTCAGACATTGAAAACTCCAGAGATGAGATGACGGCTCGGCACGGTCAGGTGAGTACCGGGCAACGCACATCGATTGGGGGGCGACCGGTGGCGCGGGAAAGTGCCGCCGGTCGGCGAAGCGGGTGCGTCTGCTCCACGGCGATGGTCTGCGGCGGCCGCTTCGTGTTGCTTTGGATTTGGAGGCGTCACCGCGCTCGCGCCCGTCACGGGCCTGCAGCCGCCGCATCAATTGGTTGATCGACGTTTTCGCTGCCCGCTTGGAGCAAGCGGGCAGTGCCAAAGAAGAAGTCAGGCCTTATGGCATCTCGTTTCCAGCCCGACCTCTTCGAGCGCGGTCACGCCAGCGTTGGATGCGGACCGAATCGATCCGGTCTGCTACTGGCGCTGCGATGCGGACGATCAATAGACCGACGCAGGTTCGCACGGCGGGCCATTGTCCCAGGGATCCGAAGCGAACGCCCCGACAGCGGGAGCCCGGATGCAGGAACGCCCGTCGGCATAATCGGTGCCGGACTGAGTCGTCACGGCGGCCTGGTGCCGCACGGCGACGTGGCCCTCACGAGCCATCGCCGGAGTTGCGAAGGCGGCTGCAGCAATCAGCGCAGCCGATAGAAGTTTAACCTTGGTCATTTGATGTCTCCGTTAGACGTGAAAAGCCAACGACGATTGGCCCATCTCGGGAAGTGGGGCAGGGGTCGAGGGATTAAAGCAACATTTCATCACGTTCCTTCAACGCCGTGCGAGGTCGGCACATCGTGCGATAACGAACTCCGGCGCCTGCTGATGGGCTTGAACGAGCGCGGGCTCGCCGATGTCGCTGCGGCGTGCCAGGCGATGACACCGCTGTCACGCGGCGGTTCGAGGTCGCAGGCTGCGCGGACTCCCGTCGAACCGACGTCCGGAACTCTAAATTGGTTTTTAATTGAGAACGCCGGGCTCGGTGGGCATCTTCGGACAGATCCCGGAGCCTAGCGGCTTGCCAGGTGCTTTGTTGGGGCAAAGTTTCCAAGAAACATGTCGGCGGGACGCGAACGACGGGCAAGAAGTCCATGCAGATGGACGGCTGACTGCAACTGGAGACGGTGATGATTTTGGTCTCGCGCGCCTTTGTCCGCAAACGTGTGATCTCGCTGGCGACCACGGCGTCGGTTGCGGCGACGTCGTTCGCCCTGGCGAAGGATCCTCCACGGCATCACCACCTCCCCGGCTCGATGCGGATTCAATATGCCGCGGACCGGCCTGAATATCCGGACGAGCAGCCGTTCCTGTCGGAAAACGCAGCCGCCATGAACAAGATGATGGCGGGCATGATGGTCAAGCCGACCGGCGATGTCGATCGCGATTTCGTCGAGATGATGGTGCCGCACCATCAGGGCGCCGTCGACATGGCGAAGGCCGAGCTCAAATTCGGCCATAACGCGCAGCTTCGCAAGCTTGCGCGGAAGATCGTTGCTGCTCAGCAGCGAGAGATCAGCGTGATGCGAAATGCCGTCAGTGACGGGCGATCATCCGCGATGCAGCTGATGGATCTGCCTCGCGTGCAGTTGTCACCGCAACTAACCAGGCTGGGCGACGCGACCGATGGAACGAAGGTGTCTCGATAGTCGATGCCGGTCGCAGTGCATCTTTCACGGCGGCCTGTGCTGCAAGGATAGATCATGGGTATCGTCCGATTTGCACTGCGGTTCCCGCACACGTTCTATGTGCTGGCGGCGCTGATCCTGTTTCTTGGCGTTGCCGCCATCCGATCGATGCCGACGGATATCTTTCCGGAGATCCGCATTCCGGTGGTGACTGTCATTTGGCAGTATACCGGCCTCACCACGCCGGAAATGGAGCAGCGGGTCAGCACCTATAGCCAGTATTCCATCAGTGCCAACGTCAACGGCATCAAGAACATGGAAGCGCAGACCCTTAATGGTCTTTCGATCCAGAAAATCTACTTCCAGCCGGACGTCAACCTCGATCTCGCGATCGCGCAAATCGTGTCGGCGACGAATGCCATTCGCTCGCTGATGCCGCCAGGCATCGAGCCCCCGATCGTCGTGCAATTCAATGCATCGAGCGTGCCCGTTCTGCAGCTCAGCCTCAATTCGGACAACCTGAATGAGCAGCAACTCTACGACTTCGGCATCTACCGCGTAAGGCAGCAGCTGGCGCCGGTACCCGGCGTCACATTGCCCACACCGGCGGGCGGCAAGTATCGCCAGATCATGGTTGATATCGACCCGGACAAGCTTCTGTCCCGGGGGCTGACGCCGCTCGACATCGTGAACGCGGTCAATACGCAGAACCTGACTTTACCGTCGGGAACGGCGAAGATCGGAAAAACCCAATATACGGTGCGAACCAACGCGACGCCGGCGACGATCGACGACCTCAACATGATGCCGGTCAAGTTCGCCAATGGCGCTACCATCCTTCTAAAGGACGTCGCTCAGGTGCGCGACGGCGCGATGGTGCAGCAAAACGTCGTGCGCGAGGATGGCAGGCGATCGGTCCTGCTCAGCGTGATCAAGAACGGCAATGCCTCGACCCTTGCGGTCGTCAACGGCGTGAAGCAGGCGCTGGGGGCAATTCGCGCCGCTGCTCCGAATGGACTCAGGATTACCGAGTTGTTCGACCAGTCAGTGTTCGTGAAAAACTCGGTCAATGGCGTCTTGCGCGAGGGCGCCATCGCTGCGGGACTCACCGCGTTGATGATCCTGATCTTCCTGGGTTCCTGGCGATCGACGCTGGTCGTGATGATTTCGATCCCGCTGGCGATCCTGTCATCGCTGACCGTGCTGTATTTTCTCGGCGAGACGCTCAACACCATGACGCTCGGCGGCCTGGCGCTGGCAGTCGGCATTCTGGTCGACGATTCGACCGTGACGATCGAGAATACTCATCGCCTGTGGACCGAGGAGGGCATGCCGCTTTCCGAGGCGACGCTGCATGGCGCTGCCGAGATCGCGGTGCCGACCCTGGTCTCGACGCTTGCCATCAGCTGTGTGTTCACGTCGGTCGTGTTCCTCGAGGGGCCGGCCAAGTATCTGTTCACCCCGCTTGGGCTTGCGGTCGTATTCGCGATGCTGGCGTCCTACGGCCTCTCGCGTACCCTGACCCCTATCACGATCGGCTTGCTGCTCAAGGGTGAAAAACGCCATCACGCGGATGACGGCCGTCCCGCGGGTCTTTTCTCACGAATTTCTGCTGCTTTCGAGCGCGGCTTCGAGAAACTGCGTGATGGTTATTCAAGATTGCTGACGACGCTGCTTCGCCGGCGGGTTATCGTCCCGATCGTCGCCGTGGTGATGCTCAGCCTCGGCGCCGTGATGCTCCTGTTCGTTGGTCGCGATTTTTTCCCGCTGATCGATGGTGGCCAGATCCAGCTTCACGTCCGCGCTCCCGCCGGAACCCGCATCGAAACCACCGAGGCGATATTCCAGGCGGTCGAGGACAAGATCCGCGAGGTCATTCCGGAAAAGGACCGCGACCTTATCGTCGACAATATCGGACTGCCGGCGCGAGCCTACAATCTCGCGTTCGCCGACGGCTCGACGATCGGGATCAACGATGGCGTTATCCAGGTGCAGCTCAAGGAGGGCCACAAGCCGACCGCGGATTACGTCAAGAAATTGCGCCAGGTGCTGCCGGCCGCATTCCCGGAGGACGTGTTCTATTTCCAGGCAGCCGATATCGTAACGCAGATTCTGAACTTCGGACTGCCGGCGCAGATCGATGTCCGGACGATGGGCTACGACAAGCACAATCTTGCAGTTGCAAAGCAGCTCCGTCAGCGCCTCGCCGCGATTCCGGGCATCGTCGACGCTCATCTGCAGCAGGAGGTTGATGGTCCGGCGTTCTACGCCCAGATCGACCGGACGCGGGCGGCGCAGCTCGGTCTTAATGCAAGCACGGTGGCCACCAATATCAATGTCAGCCTGAGCTCGTCGGTGCAGGTATCGCCCAATTTCTGGACCGATCTGAGTTCGGGAATTCCGTATTACCTGGCGGTGCAGACGCCAGAGTATAAAATCAACTCGCTCAATGCGCTGGCAAACACGCCGGTTTCCACCTCGCTTGCGGCGAGCGGGCAAACCGTCCCCGGCATGCTGAGTAATGTCGCGACGTTCAAGCGGGACACGGTCGCCACCAATTCCAACCAGACCAATATCCAGCCGGTTTTTGACGTCTATGCCAGCGTGCAGGGTCGTGACCTCGGCAGTGTTGCGGCCGACATCAAGAAGATCACGACAGACCTGCAGAAGGAAATGAAGGCCGGGAATTCGATTCAGGTGATCGGTCAGATCGACAGCATGAACAGCTCTTTCCGGGATCTCGGCATCGGACTGCTGTTCGCCGCCGTCTTCGTCTATTTGCTGATGGTTGTGAACTACCAGACCTTCGGCGATCCGTTCGTCGTGATCCTGGCTCTGCCGGCGACGCTGTGCGGTATTGTCACCATGCTGTTCATCACCGGCACCACGCTGAACGTGCCGTCGCTGATGGGAGCGATCATGGCGGTTGGCGTCGCTTCGGCGAACTCGATCCTGCTCGTCACCTTCGCGCGCGAGCAGCAGTTGAAGGGTCACTCCGCATTCGAGGCTGCGCTGAGTGCCGGCCGCACCCGGATCCGCCCGGTGCTGATGACGGCGGCGGCGATGATCGTCGGCATGATCCCGATGGCGATCGGCGGCGCCGGCGAGGAGCAGAACGCCGCGCTCGCGCGTGCTGTGATCGGCGGCCTGCTGTTCGCGACGCCGACGACGTTGCTGATCGTGCCTTACCTGTTCGCCATGCTCCGCAAGGGCAACGACGGAAAGCCTCACCATGGCGTATTTGAGGAAATCCCGGAATGACCGACATTCGTGAGCGAACAAGAAATGAAGATACCCGCGGCCGGCTCGATCCCGAAAGCGATCGCGTCGTTGCGCTCCCGAACGCTCGACGCAAGCGACGACGCGGCTACGGCGGGGCGCTGTTCGGCGGAACTGCGCTGATACTGCTCGTCTGCGGCCTTGGAACAGGAGGCTGGCGGCATTACCAGGCTGAACTCGCCGTCGCGGCCACCGCACAACAGCGCAGGACCCTTGTCCCCGAGGTCCGCGTCGCTGCGGTCCGCGCCAGCGACAGCAAGATCGCTGTTACCTTGCCGGCGACCACAACGGCATTTGAGGCGGCCAATATCTTTGCGCGCACCAACGGCTACATCGAAAAGCGCTACGTCGACATCGGCGATCGGGTCAAGGCAGGCGCCCTGTTGGTGGACATCACCGCGCCCGAACTCGACCACCAGATAGCGCAGGCCAAGGCGACGCTGGCCCAGAACCAGGCGACATTGAAGCAGACGCAGGCCAGCCGAGAGCTTGCCGAGGTCACCAATGGGCGCGACAGCAAGCTGGTCAAGCAGGGATGGCTCACGCTTCAGCAGGGCGACAATGACCGCCTGACGCTACAGGCGCAGCAGGCGGCGGTGGCGGTGGCTGAATCGAATATTGCCGCGCAGGCGGCCCAGATTCGAATACTGGAACAGGAGAAGGCCTACCAGCGCGTCGTAGCGCCCTTCGATGGCGTGATCACACAGCGAAACATCGACAATGGCAGCCTGGTGACATCGGGATCGACCTTCATGTTCACGCTGATGCACCCCGACGTGATTCGGACCCAGGTGTTCGTTCCCCAGGACGAGGCTTACGGGCTTGGGCCGGGCGTCGACGCGGTGGTTCGTGTCCCCGAGATTCCAGATCGGACTTTTCCGGGCAAGGTTACGCGGATCGCAACCGCGTTGCAGCCCGGCAGCCGGACGCTGCTGACCGAGATCGACGTCCCCAATCCGGATGGTGCGCTCAGCCCCGGAATCTATTGTACCGTCGAGCTGTTCATTCCGCGCAAGACGCCATCGATGGTCATTCCGGCCGATGCCGTCGTCTTCGATCAGAACGGGTTGCATGTTGCGGTGGTCGAGAACGGCGCCGCCCATCTGCAGAAGATCACGATCGCGCGCGACTTCGGCAAGGAGGTCGAAGTGCACGACGGCGTCAGGCCGGGTGACCAGGTGATCCTCAATCCGATGATCGACCTGGCGGAGGGCAGCAAGGTCGCCGTGCGCAAGCCGCAGACGAGCTAGATCGATTCGGAAGGGTGGTCGCCATGCGGCGCTTACTGTTGACAGCTGCCGTCCTGCTGATGGGCTGCACTGCTTGCGTTGCGCAGGTCTCCACCATGGGCACCACGGCCATGGGACTTTCGTCGACACCGGGGACGATCGTGACGTCACCGCTCAATGGCCCGAGTCCGTTCTCGGCGACACTGCAGCCGGGCGCTCCCGACACGACGTTGGCGCCGGTGCCGCTGGCATCTGACCCTTCAGCGCCGGGCACGGTCGTAGCCTGCGCCGCACCGACAGGGCAAATCACGCCTGGAACGCCGACGGTACCGGTTGTCTCCATGTCGGCAATGGGCGGCACGACCGGAACGACGCCATCGATTTCAACCACATCAACCGCATCGGCTTCCGCGTCTACGGCCGCGACGGGGAGTGCGACGGCGTCATTTCTGATACTATCCGCACAGCCAGCGACGTCATTCATAACGGATTTTCCCGGCTCGACGGTACCGGTGTCGTCGTCCATTGTAGCAGCGGCTCCGCCTTCTACCACTGCAAGGCCCGCGCTGACGTCGTCGACGGGACCGAATCCCGTTTCCACATTCATGCCGGGTAGCAACGCCGCGACGCCGCCAGCTACTGCAATGCCATCCACTACGATGATGCCGTCGACCGCGATGATGTCGTCGAGCCCGCTGGGGACCATTCCGACGACAATCGTCGGCAGCGCGACCGGAACCACAGCGCCGGTGTCCCCGCTCGGAAGCTCGTCCACCGTCGTATGCAGCTCTACGCCGGGTGGTCCGCCCGTCAATGGCGCAGCTTTGCCGCTCTCGACCCCGGAAATTCCGAACAGCCCGCCGCCAGGCACAATTCAGCCCGTGGTCACGCAGCTAGGCGACACCAGCATCGATCCGACAACGGGTGTGGTGCCGACGCCAAATACGTCGGCATGCGCAGAGGGCGTGACGATGAACGTCACAGCCCCCGGCACCATGGCGCCGGCCAACGCCACCGGCGCTGCGGCAACCCCGGGCGTATCGCCGGCGGGCTGCTGACAGGAAAATGGCTCCGTCGCCGTCGCTGCGGGGCCGCATGTCCGCGGCCCCTGGCGGCAGGTCAATCCTAACACGCCGTTTATAAAACCGTATTTAATGGTGCGCCCGGTTCTCCAGGCTTATGTCTCGTCAAGAACGGTCCCGACCTACTCGCCCCGGCCGTAGAAAGGACGGCGTCCGCCACGCCTTCCACCCCCGAGCGAGGCGGGCGACGCCGGCAGACTCTTCTCCCATGGCGCTTGCGGGCTGTTGACATGATGCCTTTGCTCTCGAGCAAGTATATGATCCCAGGAAACGCAGGCTCGAGCACTGTGCGCGGTGCGAATGCCTTAGCGGCGGCCGAGAATGAATTGATGGCAAAAGTGCTTCTCATCGAGGATGACAGCGAAACGGCCGAGGAAATTGCCGCCGAGCTCGCCGAACGCGGCTTTGAAGTCGAATGGTCGGCCAACGGCATCGAAGGCCTCGACAAGGCACGTTCATCGCGACCTGACGCCATGATCGTCGACCGGCTGCTGCCGGGAATGGACGGCCTCACGGTGATCGAAGCATTGCGGAAGGACCAGGTCCGTACGCCGGTGCTGGTCCTCAGCGCGCTGGGAGCGGTCGACGATCGCGTGCGCGGTTTGCGGATGGGAGGTGACGACTATCTCACCAAACCATTCGCGCTGGTGGAGCTCGTCGCCAGGCTGGAGGCGTTGCTGCGCCGGCCGGTGGAATCGCGCGAGACGACGTTGCAGGCAGGACCGCTCGAGCTGGACTTGATTGAGCGAACCGCAAAACGCGGTGATCGGTCGATCGATCTGCTGCCGCGCGAGTTTCGCCTGCTCGAATACATGATGCGACGGAGCGATCAGCTTCTGACGCGAGCCATGCTTCTGGAGGAGGTCTGGAACTACAAGTTCGTTCCGGCAACGAACCTCGTGGACGTGCATATGGGCCGGTTGCGCCACAAGGTGGATGGACCGGGCGAAGCGCCCATGATCCACAATGTCCGTGGAGCGGGCTTCATCCTTCGCACCGGACCATAGGCGCCCATGGCCGGTGGTGACGCGCCGCAAACGTTGGGCAAGACATTCGCGCGGCGAGATCAGATGATCCAGGCTCCAATCATCCGTTCGAACACCTTTCAATGGGCGCTGGCGGTGGCCGGCGTGTTCTCCGTTTTCGTCATTGTGCTGTTCGGCTTCATCTATTGGCAGACCGATCAGTATCTGATCGCACGATCCGACAAGATGATCGCCAGTCAATTGAACTTCATCGCCGGCCTGCCCGACGACCGCCGAGTAGACGCGATCAATACTCACCTGGGGGAGGATTCCCGAGGTGTTCAATATGCCTGCCTGTTCGGCGCCGACGGCCGCAAGACAGCCGGCAATCTGGAGCGGTTTCCACCCGAGCTTGACGTGGATGATACCGTGCGGAACATCTCGGTCGAGCGAACGCCTCCGGATGGGCGGACGGTCCACGTGATTCGTGCGATTGCCCGACACATGCCGAATGGTGAGGCGCTGGTGATCGGACGAGAGGTCGACGAAACTAGGGAGATTTCCCACGTCGTCGCTCAGGCGCTGGCGCTGGGTCTGTTGCCGGCGCTTTGCCTGTGCCTGCTGGCTGGCGCGTGGCTCAGCATGCGCGCCCAAAAACGCGTCGAGGAGGTCAATCAACGCGTCCAGCGCATCATCGCCGGCGATCTGCGCGAGCGGCTTCCACATCGTGACACCGACGAGCCGTTTTCGAGGCTCGCCGTCATCGTCAACGGCATGCTCGATGAAATGGAGAGCATGATTCACGCGCTCGCCGGCGTAGGTAACGATATCGCCCACGATTTGCGAACGCCGCTGACGCGGGCACGGCTGGTGCTGGAGCGCGGTCGCACCAACGCCGTGACGCTTGAACAGCTCCAGACGGTAACGGACAAGGCAATCGGAAACATTGACCAGTCGCTGACGATCATCACGGCGCTGTTGCGCCTGGCCGAAATCGAAAATAATCGACGCTCGGCGGGGTTCGGTACCGTCTCATTGCACGAAATGCTGCGGGAGGTATGCGATGTCTACGAGCCGATCGCAGAAAACAAGAATGTCAGCTTGCAGGTCGAGGCGAAACAGGCGCTTGACGTGCGCGGCGACCGGGATCTCCTGTTTGAGGCGGTTGCCAACCTCGTCGACAATGCGATCAAGTTCACGCCGGAAGGTGGTCGGGTGACCATTGGGCTGATGCGCGGCGACAATGAGACTATCGTGCGCGTCAGCGACACCGGTTGCGGTATCAGCGAGCAGGAGCGGGAGGTCGTGCTGCGGCGTTTCTACCGTTCCGACAAGATGAGAAATACGCCAGGCGTAGGCCTCGGCCTGAACCTGGTGGCTGCGATCGTGAAGCTGCATGGCTTCAGGCTCGTGATTCATCCCGGCCCGGGCGGCCGACTGGAGATCATTTGTCCCGACCGCTCGCCAGGATGAGGAGCCGTCGTCAACGCGGCAGCAGGGGTTTCGCATCCGCTGAAGCCAGGGGCGGAAGGGGCCGCGCGCTGCGGCTCCACCGCTGGGCCAGTGCCGCGCAGACCATCAGCTGGATCTGATGGAAGAGCATGAGCGGCAGGACGGCCGCGCCCACGGCGTGCGAAGCGAAGATCACCTTGGCCATGGTGATGCCCTGAGACAGGCTCTTCTTTGAGCCGCAGAAGACAATGGTCACCCGGTCGGCACGCTCGAAGCCCAGCCATTTGCTGACGAGCGAGGTGGCGATCAGCGCGGCAGCCAGCAGGACGCCGTCGGCGACGAGCAGCCCGGCGAGCGCCGAAGGTGGAACCTGATGCCACAGGCCTTCGTCGACTGCCTCGCTGAAGGCTGAATAGACGATGAGCAAGATCGAGCCGTGATCAACCCCGCTGACGATGTTCTCGCTGCGCTCAATCCATCCGCCGATCACCGGCTGCAGCAATTGTCCGCAGACAAAGGGCACGAACAGCTGTAGCACGATTTCACCGACGGTGCGCCAGGCCGAACCCGATCCGACATGGCTCGAGAGCACGAGGCTCACCGCCAGCGGCGTGACGACGATGCCGATGACGCTCGAGGCCGACGCGCTGCAGATCGCCGCCGGGACGTTGCCCTTTGCGATGGCCGTGAAGGCGATCGAGGATTGGACCGTGGACGGCAGGGTGCAGAGGAACAGGATGCCGGCGTAGAGCGTGGGTGTGACGAGCGGAGACAGAAGCGGTTTGAACGCCAGGCCGAACAGCGGAAACAGGACGAATGTGGTCAGCAGCACCAGGGCGTGCAGTCGCCAGTGGCTTGCCGCCGCGACCACGGCCTGGCGCGACAGCTTCGCCCCATGCAGGAAAAACAGCAGCGCGATGGCGATATTGGTGAGATGATCGACGATCACTGCCGCCGAGCCGCGGCATGGCAGCAGGCTGGCCGCGACCAGCGTCCCGATCAGCGCCAGGGTGAAGTTGTCAGGCACGAACTTGGGGCGGGACATGCTGGTGATCTGATTCATCCTGGCAATTCACTAGGTTCCAGCTTGTCGGGCCGCGACGATCGGCACTCCTCCGCTTGGGGTTCATGCTGGAAGGCTTACCAGGCCGTGCATCGGCGCCGGGCTGCTTCACAAGGTGCCCGAGCGCAAGCCCAGCGCTCGCCTTGTTCGGGAAACAGTCTTCTCATGCCTCGCCGCGCGAGTTCGACGTCTTTCGTTACGCCGGAAACATGCCCCAGTGGGAACAGCTGATCCATTCGTCGCGACTGATCGCGAGCGCAAATTCTGATGCAATGATCGTCATGGTCGCCTCCTTTATTGCGCGAACACTTCTCAGATAGGAGGCGGCCAGTCCGTCACCATTAAAAGTCTGTTTAGGGGCTTCCCTCGCGTCAGGTCACGGCGCTGCATCAAGCGCTGCCGAGGCTTCCACTTTCCCGGTTTGGGGCCGGTAGCAGCAGCGCAGGTAGCTATCGCGAAAACAATGTCACGTTGACGCGCGATGGGACGATTTCCGATTCCGGACTTGGCCCGGCCTGCATCAGGCCATCATGACGCATCGATATCTCCGAAAACGGAGCGACGGACGCGCGCTCAAGCAAGGCCTGGAGCTTCGGATGAAGCCCCTCACCGCGCGATGCCGCAAAAACGCTGAATTGATGGAAAGAGGTCATCGGTCAAGCTCCTGTGCTTCCCTGCCATTGAGTGGCCGACGTAAACGCGTCGCCACGGCCGTGGCTTTCATTTCTGACGAGCGCTGAACACATTCGCGGGCGATCGCAGGCTCGGCGACCGGAGCGCCGTCGCGCGGCCGTCACGAAACGTCGGTTCGGATTATCCGCCAGCCGCGAATGCCTGCGCATGCTGCTCGGCGGGCTGATAGCCGCATCCTAGTGGCAGGCCAAGTTCTCGCCACACCGAGACCATGGCGTCCGCCAATTGCTGAATCAGTCGAAAATCATGTGCCGGGGTAGGCGTGATCCGCAATCGTTCCGTGCCCCGGGGGACCGTGGGATAGTTGATCGGCTGGATGTAGATGCCATGCCGCTCGAGCAGAAGATCGCTTGCCCGCTTGCACAGATCGGGACAGCCGATCATCACCGGCACGATATGCGTCTCAGTCGCCAGCACCGGCAGGCCAGCTTCCCGCAAAGCTGCCTTGGTTGCTGCCACGGCGGCGCGATGATCCGCGCGCTCCACGCCCGATGTCTTTAGATGGGCGATCGACGCTGTCGCTGCCGCGGCGATCGCGGGCGGCAGGGATGTCGTGAAGATAAATCCGGAAGCATGGGATCGAACGGCATCCACGACAGCGCTTCTGCCGGCGATGTAGCCGCCGAGCGTTCCGAATGCCTTGGCAAGCGTTCCCTCGATGACGTCGATTCGTGCCATCACCCCCTCCCGCTCGGCTATACCGGCGCCGCGAGGTCCGTACATGCCCACGGCATGCACCTCGTCGAGATAGGTCATCGCACCATAACGCTCCGCGAGATCGCAAATGGCTTCGAGCGGAGCGACATCGCCGTCCATCGAGTAGACGCTCTCGAAGACGATCAACGTCGGACGGCCAGGTGCCGCGCGCGAGAGCAGCTGCTCCAGATGTTCAAGATCGTTGTGACGCCAGATCTGCTTGGCACAGCCAGCGGCACGGACGCCCTCGATCATCGAATTATGGTTGAGCGCGTCGGACAGGATCAAGCAATCCGGAAGCAACCTGGCGATTGTGGCGATTCCGGCTTGATTGGACACGTAGCCTGATGTGAAAACGAGCGCCGCTTCCTTGCCATGCAGGTCCGCGAGTTCAGCCTCCAGCTCGACCAGCGCCCGATTGGTGCCCGAGATGTTGCGTGTCCCGCCCGAGCCGGCGCCCATTCTGCGCGCGGCGTCGCACATCGCATCGATCACCTTCGGATGCTGGCCCATCGCGAGATAATCGTTCGAGCACCACACGACGACATCGCGCTTGCCGTTCGGACTGTTCCAAACTGCAAAGGGGAACTGTCCTGCCTTGCGTTCGAGATCAGCGAAGACGCGATAGCGGCGCTCACATTGCAGGGCGGCGATGGCAGATTTGAAGCTGCCGATATAATCGAACATTGGGCCGCCGGTGTGATGGGCTACCATTGCAACACCCTTTCCACCGGCTGCGAGGAGTGGTCCGATGGCCAGGCTGCCGATCGTTTTCCGGGTCTCGGCGTCAAACATTGCGAAAAGGAAGTCGCACTTAGAACGAAGCCGACGCCGCGGACGTTGCGAATCAGAGGAGCCTCATTTGAGCCATCGACCTTGCGACGCAATCTGCCCATGTGAACATCGACGAGATTGGTTTCCGGCACGAACTTATAGTTCCACACCTCCTTCAAGAGAGTGGCTCGTGTCAGCAGCTTTTCGCTTCGCTGCATCATGTATTTGAGCAACTGAAATTCGCGCGGTCGCAGATCGATCTGACGGCCGTCGCGCCTCGCGGTTCGGTCCAGGAGATCGAGCTCCAGCGGCCCTACGCGCAGCACCGTATCATTCGATAGCACCGGCAGCCGGTTCAAATGTTCCGCGCTCGATATCAATTCGACCGTCGCGAGCGGCTGCTGTGAGGGGATGTCGCGTCGCCGCGGCGATCCGCGCATCCTGTCGACCATCTTTTCGAGTGTGCTCGACAGCAGCGGATGAAGGCTGGCGTCGTCGCGGACAGATTCTGACTGGGCGTCGACGGGCATATCCGCGACGAGCAAACGAAACAGAACGGGCACGCCGTCGATATCAGCCAGAAGTTCCGCGATTTCATTCCGCGGCGTTGGCGAATTCCGTGTGCGCGAGACAAAGCCCTGATGTTGCGCGCGTCCGGCGCGAGGCTTCGGCGACTGTGTCGATCTCGACTCCGAAGCCCTTGGGTCAGCGCCGACCAACGGCGACTCCGCATGGTTTGGTGGTACATTGCGGCTCGTGGTACGAGTTCTCATTGCGATGTCCTTTCCGCCGACCGGCTTCTATGGCCGTCAAGCTGATGCCCTTGCCCGGCTTTCGAGAAGCCGGATTGCGCTATCGCAGTGATCTGCGTAGCAATCGTGATCGCAGTAGGTGAGGTGCGTCCCGATTTCCCGCAGGTAGCCGCCTTTGATCGGCTTCTCGCACATCACACACACCGGTTGAGAGCGGGGTGTCCGACCGTTGACCAGGATGAATCTCACGTGGCACCTCCTAGGGCGAAGCAGTAGACGGTATCCGATGGGTGGAGGCTGCTGGGCGGCGGCGCACAGAGGTGGTTTCTGCCGTCGGGATTGTCCCTGTTTCGCTCGACCTTCTCTGGCGGAATGGGAATGTACTTTCCGTCCTCTCGGCGCCTCGCGTAGATATTGCCCTCGATGTATTTGATGTCGGTCGGGTAGCAGTCCGCATCATTGCAGCAGCTGGCCGACGGGTTGTCGGGCATGTGCCACGTTGAGTAGAACTTTTCGTGCAGAAGCTGATCCTGGGGCGGATGGCGATGGAGTCCGGCGTGGTCTTGTGCGTCCTGCGCCTGGACAGGCATCGCCAACCCGGAGTAAAGGCAGCCGCTCAGGAAAATTTTGCGGAAGAGGTTCATCGCGCAATCTCCTTGCGCAGCAAGCCGGAATCTGCCGAAGTTTGCGCGTAGCGGGCGATGCAGGCGTTGTCAGGCCACGCGAAGCCAGGACAGCCACTTGCGGTCGGCTTCCGGGCGTACCCTGAACCGATCAACGCACTTCCTTGAACAGAGCGCGGTTCGCCAGGAATAGTGCCTGATGAGCCCGAATTTCCCATCGCAGATCGGGCAGCGCTTGGCCGCGTGGTCACGAAGATGTTGGGAATTGCTGCGCATTGCTGCCTCCGCTGTGGATCGCCTCGGTGGCGGTTGTTGTCGGCTTCGTGTTCGCCGTTGCAATTCGCGTGGAGGTGAAGGACCGCCGCGGAGCGCGCCGCAGGCGTTCTGCGGCTAGGCGCGATCTGATTGGCCGGGATCGTCAACATCCTGTCACCTGCAATCGGCTCGTCCGATTGTCAGCTAGACTAGGAGGGTGGGAGTGCTCTCTCAATCGTACGCGGGTAAGCATCCGATATCGAAAAAGCATCGGAAGAGTTATACGGAGGTTTATGATGATTTGGGCTTCGCCCCATGCTCGCGGGGGCGGCGGCGAACGTCCGCGCGTCCCGCTGGCTCACATACGCCCGTGAGCGCGTAGCCAGATCGCGAAGTCCTCTGAGGTCAGGCCGCGGCAGCTTTTGCGCGCGGCACCACTGCAACCTGGTTGGTCACCATCGGCCAACGACACGCGGAGAAAATCCGAAAGGAGCCGCGGATGACAGTTTCGCGCTGTGACGGCGGGCGGACAGCCTCCCGCCTGCCTCAGCGTGACCGGGAGATGAGACGCCGCTAAGCGAAGCCACCCGCCTGGAGGCATAGGGTACGCGTCAGAGCGAAAAACGCGGCCGCGCTGCCGCTGTGCAAGACTAGGTTTGCCAAGCCGACGTTTCAACTAAACGAAGGTTTAGCTGGTTTATCTCGAGGTTCGGTTGGGTTTGCGCTGCGACGTCGTATTATTCGGCCGAGGTCAGAACGCATTCCGGTGTTTATGCAAGTCCGCCAGGGCTACCATAGACCTGCACCGGCTCGCCGCGTTGGCTCGGGCCATGGTCGATCGCGCGGGCTGTGCTCCAGACAGGCACGGCGACTTCGCGGTCCTCGCTGCTGCATGGTCGCAGGAGGGCATTTTCGTCAGCCGTCGTTGATCCGCGGGGGCGAGCAGCGATGCTGCCAGCAGATATTCGTCACCGTGCGGCGCCGTGATTGCCCGAAGCGACCATCGGATCAGGATCGCGCATCGGTATTGTGAGCAGCCAATTGATAAGGGTGAGGCCTTGCAGGCGGAATCGCTTGCGCGAGATGACGCTGTCTGGTTCGGTTTTGCGCGGCCTTGAGCGAAATTTGGGACGACTTCGGCGCTGCGGAACCGCGGCCAGCCTAGCGCGGCGGTCGCATTGCCGGACTTCTTCAAAATGCTCTAATCTCGCTTGCCGGGAACCGGGGATGCTTCCCGGATTCCGGAAAGATCGGCCTCGGTATTGTTTCCCTGCAGCATTGCTGTCTCATCAGCTGAAGCGGGACGGGCAGGCAGAATGACAAAGCCTTATCCTCCTCACCGGTCCCTGGCCAATACTTATGCCGTAGCGGTCCTGTCGGTTGCAGCTGCGATCATTGCTGCCGAGCTCGTAACGCGTTTGTTCAATGCCGAAGCCATCGCCTCGTCGATGCTTTGCGCAGTCATTTTTGCCGCGTGGGTAGGCGGCTTCGGCCCGGCGCTGCTGGCGGTCATACTCACGCTTTTGGCCTTTCACTATTACCTGGCGCCCCCGGCCAATTCATTCGTCTGGAAGCATGAGCTTTTCGCCGTGGGCATTTCGGAAGCCCCGCGCCTGGTCCTGTTTTCCCTTACATCGCTCATCGTTGCATTTACGATTTCGGCGCAAAGGAAGGCTACGCAGGAGCTTCGGCGTTCGCGCGATGACGTGCATGCGGCGATGGCGGACCAAGAGAAAAGTCAAGCGGCGCTTCTGCGCAGCGAAATGTATTTGAATGAAGCACAGTCATTGAGCGGCACCGGAAGCTTTGGATGGAATATTGCCAGCGGGGAGATCGTCTGGTCAGACCAGACCTACCGAATCCTCGGGCTTGACCTGACGAGGAAGCCGTCCGTCGAATTTATTGTCGAGCGCACCCATCCCGAGGACCGCCCGGCGGTGCAGGAAACCATTGACCGTGCGTCCCGCGAGAGAAAGGATTTCGATCATGAACATCGCGTCCTGATGCCGGATGGCTCGGTGAAATATGTCCATGTGGTCGCTCGCGCCGAAAGAGATACGTCGGGGAGCGTGGAGTTCATCGGCGCAGTGACGGATGTCACTGCCGTAAGGGAAACGGAACGGAAGTTGCGACGCAGCGAGGCCTATTTGGCCGAAGCCCAACGCTTGAGTCAGACCAGCAGCTGGGCTTGGGATGTGCGCAGCCGAGAATTCGTGTATCGTTCGCCTGAATTATACCGCTTGTTTGGCGTCGATCCGAAAAAGGATACCCTGTCACCCCAACCTTTCCGTGATCGTATTCTCCCCGAGGACAGGGAGCGGGTCGTCGAAATGGCGCAGCGTGCCGTTCAAGAGAAAGCGCACCTCGAAGTCGATTTTCGAATCGCGCTCCCTGACGGATCGATCAGATACGTACACTCCGTGGGGCACCCGTTTCTGGGAAAGGATGGCGAGGTGATCGAACTGGTTGGTACGCATATCGATGTCACCGAGCAGCACCTCGCAAACGAGAAGCTGAAAAAGGCCTTCGACGAAATCAAGAGGTCGGAGGATCGCCTTCGACTGGTCGTTGACACAATCCCGGCACTGGTCTGGCGCGCCAGCCCGGACGGGATCCCCGATTTCCTCAATCAACCGGCCCTCGACTATACCGGCCTCTCGCCGGACCAGGCCGAAACCGGTTGGCCCCGCGCCTTTCATCCTGAAGACAAGAAGGGCATGCTGCAGAAATGGACCGCAATACGTGAGTCCGGCATGCCCGGCGAGCTCGAGGCGCGGC
Organism: Bradyrhizobium sp. NP1; assembly: GCF_030378205.1. NCBI lineage: Bacteria > Pseudomonadati > Pseudomonadota > Alphaproteobacteria > Hyphomicrobiales > Nitrobacteraceae > Bradyrhizobium > Bradyrhizobium sp. NP1. The sequence goes on along the minus strand of NZ_CP127385.1, from coordinate 6,536,323 downwards.
TTCGGCGCTTCGATGGTGAATATCGCTGGTTCTTGTTCCGCGCCGTGCCGCTGCGCGACGAGTTGGGAAACATTGTCAAATGGTATGGCTCGTCGACCGACATCGAGGACCGCAAGCGGGCCGAGGAAGAACTTCGGCGAAGCGAGTCGAAATTGGTCGAAGCACAGCGCGTGAGCCAAACCGGCAGCTTCTTCTGGAACATCTCCACGGGCGAACGCGTGGGTTCGGAAGAATTCCTCAGAATCCTTGGATACGATGGGTCGCATTCCATCACCTTCGAAATGATCATGCAGCGCGTTCACCCTGAGGATCGTGCGCTTGTAGAACAGTCACGTGAGCGCGCGTTTCGCGACGGCAAGGATCTCGACTACGAGCACCGATTTTTGATGCCGGATGGGTCAGTCAAGTTCGTCCGTGTTGTCGCTCACGCTGGCAGGAATCATGCGGGCCAGCTCGAATACGTTGGAGCGGTGATGGATCTGACGGCTACCAAGCAGGCCGAGCAGAAGCTGCACAAGGCGCAAGAAGAACTTGCGCGCGTAACGCGCGTGACGACACTGGGAGAAATGACAGCCTCGATCTCGCATGAAGTGAACCAGCCGCTCGCCGCTGTCGTCAATGCGGCGGGAGCGTGCTTGCGTTGGCTCGATGGCAACAATCCAAATCTGGACGAAGCACGTCGGGCCGCGCAATGGATCATCAAGGAGGGAAACAGAGCGGCCGAGGTGATCCGACGTGTTCGTGCGCTGGCGAGGAACGCCGCTCCGCAAAAGGAGCCGCTCGATATCAACAGCATTATCGATGATGTCATGACGTTGGTTCAGCGCGAGCTCGCCACGCGTCATGTGCGGTGGCGGACAGAGCTGGCGCCAACCGCACCCATCGTCATGGCTGACCGCGTCCAGCTGCAGCAGGTGATCATCAATCTGGTGATGAACGGTGTTGAAGCGATGCAATCGATCGCGGATCGGCCGCATGAACTGGTCGTCCGATCCTATCAGGATGAAACGCAGCGGGTGGTGATCGACGTCGTGGACTCGGGCGTCGGAATATCCGCCGACAGTGCCGACAAATTGTTCAATGCTTTCTTCACCACGAAATCCGGCGGAATGGGCATGGGACTATCGATTTGCCGCTCGATCATAGAAGCTCATGGGGGGCGGTTGTCGGGCGCCAACAATGCTGGTCCGGGCGCAAGGTTTCGGTTCACATTGCCATTGTATCAAGAGGAAGCCGCGTGACGGGGAGTTCCAAATCGCAACGCGACCTCGCCAGTTCGGCGGAACGAATCGTCTTCGTCATCGACGACGATATGGCGATCCGCGAGACCTTGAGCAGCCTCTTCCGATCTGTCGGCTTGCGGGTGGAGCTGTTCGGATCGGCGCGCGAATTTGCGCAGATCAAGATGCCCGATGCGGCCAGTTGCCTGGTGCTCGACATCAGGTTGCCCGGGGTCAGCGGACTGGACTTCCAGGCCGAACTGGCCGAGGCCGATATTCGCATCCCGATCATCTTTATGACGGGGCACGGTGACATCCCGATGTCGGTCCAGGCGATGAAGGCTGGGGCCATTGACTTCCTGACCAAGCCGTTTCGCGACCAGGAGATGCTGGATGCAGTGGTGAGAGCGCTTGAGCGAGACCAGAAACGGCGCGACAGCGAAAAGGTCGTGGCGGAACTGCGGGTTCGGTTTGACTCCCTGACATCACGTGAGCGGGAGGTGATAGCTCTCGTCGTCGATGGTTTGATGAACAAGCAGATCGCGGCAGAGCTGGGAGTTACCGAGATCACAGTTAAGGTGCATCGCGTCAATATGATGCGAAAAATGAGAGCGCGATCGGTGATTGAGCTGGTAGGGATGGCTGATTTGCTCGGAATCCGTCGCCGGAAGGGCTAGAGTCTATACTCAGGTATCATTTTCCGATCTCCATCCGTGATGCTATCTGGGGGCTGGGCGACGCTGACGCTTTGGCGCTGTCTCCGTATCAAGGAAAGATCGCTTTGTCGAAGCTTCCGCTTGTCGCAATCGTTGACGATGATGAATCAGTACGCGCCACGACCGACAGCCTCGTGAGGTCGCTCGGATATATCGTGCATACATTCGCATCTGCGGAAGAATTCTTGCAGTCGAGCCACCTCGACGACTTCTTGTGTGTGATGGCGGACGTCCAAATGCCTGGTATGAGCGGCGTTCAGTTGCAAGATCATCTGCGCGCTCAGGGTTACGGTGTTCCGTTCATTTTTTTCACGGCATTCCCCGACCAGAAGGTCCGCGCGCGGGCGCTTGCGGCCGGGGCGATTTGCTATCTGACCAAGCCATTCGACGGGAATACACTCATCGAATGCCTCAATGCGGTGCCGATGTCGCGTGATGGCGGAGCGGGGGACTGAGATCCCCATCCCTCCGGACCTGGGAAGCGGTCCGAAGCAAGGCTAAACCAAGGTATCGAAGCTCCCAACTATTTCGGTAGTTGGACGGAACCCGGTAGCACCGGAGCAATTCGCCCCGAGCGAACTAGGCTCAAGAGAGCAGGGTGAACGAGCCGGTCCACCGATCCATCGCGCGAAGCGGCGCAATACAGGCGTCCAGCATGTCGGTGGAATAGGCGAGGGCGGCCGCGCATCAGCGGCTGTCGCGCCGGGATGAAGACGCTCCGTTGTGGCGATAGGGCTCGGTGTCACGTCGCGTAGTGAAAGCCGGCCTGCTGCAGCTCGGGCAACGTGCCAGTGGCGCCCGGGATCACGACGGCGCCATCCACCAGATGGTTGGTCAATTCAGCCGCAAGTGCGTCGTGAGAGAGCCTGTCGGGATTGATGCCGAGCTTGATGAGCGCTGCCGCCTGTTCCCAGATCGCGTTATGGCAGCACATGAAAACCACGCCGCGCCGCATGAGCGCGGGGATTGAATTGTCGGCAGCCGAGAAGGCGCCGGCCGGATCCTCGTAGTTCGTGGAATCGACCGTCGCCGCCTTCCGCTCGAGAATCAGCGTGTTGGTCTCGAAATCGTCCCCGGCCAGTTTTGTGAGCCGATATTTGTCCCACATGGCCTGGTCATAAAGTGCGAGCAGCGCCGTCCCATGGGTCACCGAGACCGCGAGGAAATCCGGATGCTTGAAAGACCAGATCTGTGAATTGAGGGCGTTGCGCATGAAGTTGAGCCAGGGGCCTCCGATCTCTGTATTGTCCCAGACCTGCTTCTGCGCAGCTGCGTAGGAGAGAACTTCGGTCAATGCTTCGTGATCCCATTGCTCCGGATGGTCCAGGATCATCGGTACGGACTTGAAATCGCGGCGGCGGGGTGCCTGCGCGAGACGTTTCCTCAACGCCTCAAGATGCGTAGCACCGGGAGGCAGCAACGCGGAGCCCGCAATGCCGGCCGACGCCGAGGCAGCGCCAATCGCGCTCGTGGCCGCCGTCAAGGCAATTGTTCGTAATACGCTTCGTCTGCCGGTTATTAGCTTCATCGTCGTGATTCCTGCCTGCCGTCCTCAAGCAGCTAATCAGCTGGTTCTTCCGGGACCAATAAATCCTTCTTTAGAAAGCTCACTGAGCATTCGGGCTTGCTGCACGTCATCAAGCCCGCTCGAACGTTGGCGCACGGGCTTCTGAAATGGATTTTAGTGGCGTTGGCGGATTGCAAGCCCATATCGGTATCAACAGCATTCGCTTCTTTTTGTACCGTGATGCGCTCGGCAGCCCGGGGACACAATCAAGGAACAGACCATGACAAAGACTCTACCAATCGCCGCATCGTTAGTGATGCTGATGACCATCTCTGGGCAGGCGCTGGCCGAACCGGCCGCTTCGGATTCGCGACATGAGACCGCCGCGAGTACTTTCCTAGACCGGCAGGCGGTCGACGCCTTCAATGCGGTCGACCGGTCCGCAGCGACAGAAACCGACGCGACCAACGCGTACCGTTATCATGGCGGTCCGAAATCGGACGATTGACGGTTTGCGGGCGGCGGCCCGTGAACCTTCGCGGGACGGGTCGGCAGCGTCAACAACCGCTCCGATCTCGACCGCTTGTCACGGCTTCATCTACAAGGCGCCGCCGCCGGCGACGATTGCAGCTGTTGCGTCCGCCGCCGGCGGATCTCCGGAAGTTGGAGTTTGACATGTTCACGTTGACGAAACAGGACTCGATCGTCATTGCACTGACGCTCGGCGTCATCCTCAGTGTGCCCTTGTTGATTCCGGCCTTTTACGTCACATCGGAAATAACATTGCGGAATGACGCCGCTTCTCCGCCTCCGAACGGCAATCCAGTGAGGCATTTGGCCAAACCGAAAGACGGTGATGGCGATGAGAACGGCTCCCGGTTGTGCGAGCCAAGGCGGGATTGCGGCCTGTGCGACAGGCCTTCCATCTAGTTATAGTGCGGCGAAGAGAGTCCGGGTGGGGCACTCTTCACCGTTCTTTTCTCGCATTACAAGCGGTCACCGCCAGGATCAGCGCCAACGAGTAGCCGCTGACCGGCGGGACCGCGTGCGGCTCGTCTCAATCAACCAGCTCCCGCTGCTTGAGCCCGAGCGCCTTCGCGACGCCTGCGCCGTAGGCCGGATCGGCGCGGGTGCAATTGTCGACGTGACGCTGCTTGATGTGCGTCCTCGCGTCGCCCATCGCGCGTGCCGTGTTCTCGAACAGCACCTGCTGCTGCGCCGGGGTCATCTTCCGGAACAGGTTGCCGGGCTGCTCCCAATGGTCATCGTCGACGCGGTGGTCCCAGTGCGCCGCTTCGCCCTCGATCGGCAGCGGCGGCTCGTCGAAATCGGGCTGGTTATCCCAGAGTCCGGCGCTGTTGGGATTGAAGGTAAGCGTCCCGCCGAGATTGCCGTCGGTGCGCATCTTGCCGTCGCGGTGGTAGCTTTGGAACGGACATTTCGGCGCATTGACCGGGATATGGTTGAAGTTGATGCCAAGCCGGTAGCGCTGGGTGTCGCCATAGGAGAACAGCCGGCCCTGGAGCATCTTGTCGGGCGAAAAGCCGATGCCGGGCACGATGTTGGCGGGCGAGAAGGCGGCCTGCTCGACTTCCGCGAAGTAGTTGTCCGGGTAGCGGTTGAGCTCCATCACGCCGGCCTCGATCAGCGGATACTCCGCCTTCGGCCAGACCTTGGTCAGGTCGAAGGGATTGTGCTTATGAGTTTTCGCCTGGGCTTCAGTCATCACCTGAATGAAAAGCTTCCAGCGGGGAAAGTCTTCCGCCTCGATCGCGTTGAGCAGGTCGCGGCCGTGGCTTTCGCGGTCCTTGGCGACCAGGGCCTCGGCCTCGGCGTCGGTGAGGTTCTGGATCCCCTGCTGGGTGCGGAAGTGGAACTTGACCCAGACGCGCTCGTTGGCGGCATTGATCATCGAGAAGGTGTGGCTGCCGAAGAGATGCATGTGACGGAAGCTTTTCGGGATGCCGCGGTCCGACATGACGACGGTGACCTGGTGCAGCGCCTCGGGCAGCAGCGACCAGAAATCCCAGTTGTTGTCGGCGCTGCGCAAGCCGGTGCGGGGATCGCGCTTGATCGCATGATTGAGGTCGGGGAAACGCAGCGGATCGCGGAAGAAGAACACCGGGGTGTTGTTGCCGACGATGTCCCAGTTGCCCTCCTCGGTGTAGAACTTCAGCGCGGTGCCGCGGATGTCGCGCTCCGCATCGGCAGCGCCTCTTTCGCCGGCGACGGTCGAGAAGCGCACGAACATCGGCGTCTGCTTGCCGATCTTCGAGAACAGCTTGGCCTTTGTGTAGCGGCTGATGTCGTGGGTCACCGTGAAGGTGCCGTAGGCGCCCCAGCCCTTGGCATGCATGCGCCGCTCCGGGATCACCTCGCGGTCGAAATGCGCCATCTTCTCGATCAGCCAGATGTCCTGCAGCAGCGCCGGGCCGCGCCGGCCGGCCGTCATGATGTTGGTGTTGTCGGCGACCGGCGCGCCGGTGGCATTGGTAAATCGCGTGTCTTTGGCCATGATCAGTTCCTCGCTGTGTTAAGTCGGCTGTGCCGGGTGTTAAGTCGGTTGTGCCAGCTCCGCCGCCGACGTCGGGCGAGCTGCTCGGCCGGCAGGTTGCTTCGGTGGCTTGATTTCGATTTTGCGGGGAGGCGGCCTTATCACCGCCAAGCGGAGTTGCGGATCACGCTGCAGAAATTGCCGCGGACAAAATGCGGATCCTTGTCGGCGAGCACGTCGGCCTTGACGTTGCCGAAGGTCGTCTCCGGCTTGTGCTTGATGCCGTCGTAGAAGGTCTGGATGATGTCTTCCTTGAAATGCGCGTTGCGCGGATGTGCGTGCACCACCGCCTCGCGCTCGGCGTCGCTGTAATCGGAATAAGCCAGGCCAAGCACATCCATTTCGACGCCGGCCGTCACCAGGGCCACCACCGGGTGCATGTGCTGCGGGATGCCCGGCGTGGTGTGCAAGGCGATCGCGGTCCAGACCGTATCGATGTCGTGTTGCGCGATGCCGCGGCTGCGCAGGAAGTCGCGCGCGGCGTTGGCGCCGTCGACCTCGAAGCGCTCATCCGGGCTGCTGTGCTGATGGGTCAATCCCATGTCGTGGAACATCGCGCCGGCATAGAGCAGTTCAGGATCGAACCGGAGACCGCGGCGCCTGCCGGCCAGCGCGCCCCAGTAATAGACGCGGCTCGAATGGTGAAACAGCAGCGCTGTCTCGCTGTCGCGCACCAGTTCCGTTATCTCGCGCGCGAGCTTGCTGTCGGGAATCTTGATCCCGGCAAGCTCGATGCTGTCTGCAAGATCGATGCTCATTGGACGGTTATACCCATTCACGTTTCAAGCGCTCCCCCTGCAGCCGAGGTAGGTTCGGAGCCCGCCGCTACCATTAAATTATAGTTTAGCAAGCGCGTTGGTCACGAGCTCGAGCGGCTGTCAGCGGCCGGGCGCCTGCGACGCTAGCCTCCTCGGTGTCGGCGATATTCGGTCGGCGTCAATCCGGTGAATCTGCGAAACGCTCGCGTAAATGAACTCGTTTCGCGAAAGCCGACCTGGACGCCGATCTGCGTCACGGAGAGCGTCGGCGCTTGCAGCAGATTCCTGGCGCGACCGATCCGGCGTGCCATATGATAGTGATGCGGAGGCACGCCAAAGGATTGTGTAAAGGCGCGTGCGAAATGATAGAGGCTCAGACCGGCGAGCTCTGCGAGAGCGGCGAGCGAGATGTCTTCCGTGAGATGCTCCTCGATGAATTCGATCACGCGTTTTTGCTGCCACACGGGCAATCCGCCACGAATCAGCCTCGCTGTGGCAGTTGTCGCCCGTTCCAGTCGAATGAGCTCGTGCACGAGAACGACGCCCAGGGCCTCCGCATATTGGCGGCTGCCCGGATCGGAATTTCCGACTTCGGCCTTGAGTTTGAGTGCCGTGTCCCAGACGGCCTGGTCGAAAAAGAACAATCGGGGACCGATCGTGGGGCGGGCGCCGCCGGATTCCAGATCAAACAGCCGATCCTGCAGGTCGATATAGAAATACGTGACACGCGTCAGCACCCGTGGTGTCTGCCATCCGAAGAACTTGTGCCCGGCAGGGACGAAGCTGAGCTTGCAGTTGAACTCGCGCAAGGTCGATCTTGGCAGTCCCTCGATGAGCGTCTCGCCATCCTCCCGTTCTCCGCGTTCGTGAGCGATCAGCAGGTGTCGCGGAGCTTGAAAGCCGTATTCGAAAGTCTCGCGTCGGGTGACGTTGACCCTCTCGCCCTGGATTGCGCCCCAATTCGCCAATCGGCGACGAGCAATATTGGCCGGCGAAATCTCAACGATCGATCGAGAAGGAGGACGAAGGCCCGAGAGTGTAACGCCGATCTCACCCGTTCTTTCTCCAGCGACGAACGTTGACCGCCCCTGTCGATCAGGACTGTTATCGTCGGATCCATGGATGGGATCACGATCCATGCTGTCATCGAGGGCCATCGTTACTGCTGCTCACAATTGGGAAACGGAACCGGCGCTTCTCGCGCCGAGTCCGTGGAGTCTAGGCAGGCGGATTCATCGAACCACTAAATTGCTCTTCAGAGACTAAATTCGATTTTACTGGAGCGCCCAGCAAGAAGGCGTAAAGCCCGGCAAGCCGAGACAAGCACGAGATCGGCTCATCACCAGATACGTATCTGGATCCGCCGCAAAACGTACGCCTAGGGCGAGCGACCGGTGGACGCCCAGGAGCCGCCATGATCAAGCACGAGCCAAATTCACCTCCCGCCTTCGGAAGCGCATCGGGCGCCAAACCCGCCGGCCGCGGTCCGGTGTTGGGCGAAATCGGCTTTGTCGGCCTTGGTCATATGGGAGCGGCAATGGCCGCCAACCTCGTTGCCTCGGGAAGGCGGGTGATTGCCTATGTCCGCCGCCCGGACCAGGTCGCACGTCTGGAGACGCCAGGTCTCAGGGCGACGACCGATTTCAACGACCTGCTGGACTGCAAGGTCGTCATCAGCATGCTGCCGGACGACAATGCGGTGCGCGAAATCGTGTTCGGTCGCAGGGACATCGGTCTCGACGGTCTGGCCGCTGGTCTCATGCCCGGCGCGATCCATCTTTCGATGAGCACAATCAGCACCGCGGCCGCGGCGCAGCTGGCAAGCGAGCATGCGCGCAATGGGCAGGGCTATGTCGCCGCGCCGGTATTCGGCAATCCGGACGCTGCCAGGGCGCGCCAGTTGTTCATCGTGGCCGCTGGCGCTCCGGCCGATCTCGAGTACTGCCAGCCGATCCTCGACAATCTCGGGCAAAGGACGTTTGTGATCGGTGCCGAGCCTGGAAATGCAAACCTCGTCAAACTGCTCGGCAACATGATGAGCGCGACCGCGCTTGAGGTGCTCGGAGAGGCCGTTGCTGTCGTTCGAAAACGTGGGCTTGATCCGCAGCCCTTCATCGACATCATGACGAGCACGATGTTCGGCGGGCGTGCGCACAAGATCTACGGCGACAAGATCGCCAGACAGAACTACGCGGCCGGGTTTGTATTGCCGCTTGTGCTCAAGGACGTGCGCCTGGCGCTTGCGGAAGCGGAGAAAGCGGGCGTCCCGATGCCGTCGGTGGGCGTGGTCCGGGACCGGTTGATCACCGGAATCGCGCGCGGTTACGGCGAACTTGACTGGACCGCCCTCGGCCTTGTCGCGGCCGAGGAGGCCGGGCTCTACGCCGCGCCGCCGGTCACCGTCAAATGAATCTGAACCTGTCCGTCCCTCATGCCCGTCATGACGGATGCGTTGAAAGAAGGAAACAAAATCATGACTGATCAAGCAGAAGCTCTCAAACCAGCAATGGAGCTTGCCGAGATTCCGGGCACGTCGCTCAAGGTGTCGCCCGTCGCGATCGGCACGTGGGCCATCGGCGGATGGATGTGGGGCGGAACCGATGAAGCCGAATCGATAGCCACGATCCGCGCGGCATTCGAGCATGGCATCAACGTCGTTGATACCGCTCCGGTCTATGGGTTCGGCCGCTCCGAGGAGATCGTGGGCAAGGCACTTGCTCAGGGTCGGATACGCTCGGACGTGATCATTGCCACCAAGGCGGGACTCCAGTGGGATGGCGGAAAAGTATCTCGCAATGCCAGTCGTGCCCGTATCCTGGCGGAGGTCGAGGATTCACTGCGCAGGCTTCGGACCGATTACATCGACATCTATCAGGTCCATTGGCCTGATCCCCTGGTGACGATCGAGGAAACCGCGGAAGCGATGCTTGCACTGCTTGAGCAGGGCAAGATCCGCGCCATCGGCGTAAGCAACTTCTCCGTCCTTCAGATGGAGCGCTTTCGCAACGTCGCGCCGCTCCATGTTCTGCAGCCGCCGTACAATCTGTTCGAACGCGGGATCGAGACCGACCTTCTTCCCTATTGTCAAAAGAACAAGATTGCGACGCTGGGATACGGTGCCCTATGCCGCGGCCTGCTGTCCGGACGAATGCAGGCCGACACGGCCTTCGACGGCGACGATTTGAGGCGCACGGACCCGAAGTTCGTCAAGCCGCGGTTCGCGCAATACCTGACAGCCGTGGAGAAGCTCGATCGCCTCGCGCGGCGGTTCGGCAAGCGCGTTATTCACCTGGCGGTGCGCTGGATGCTCGACCAGGGTATCACCACGGCATTGTGGGGCGCGCGCCACCCACATCAATTGCAGCCGGTTGACGAGGTGACTGGCTGGCGGCTCGATCCTGCAACCAGGGCCGAGATCGACCGGATCCTGCGCGAGAGCATTACTGATCCAGTCGGTCCGGAGTTCATGGCGCCGCCATCGCGCAGTGCCGCCGCATGAGACGCGGCCCGCCAGATTTCATATCGGCGATTGTGGTCCGACGACTTCGGTCGTCGGACCACGTGATCGTTCGGGTCGGGTCGAGAAACTAACGACGAATTTAATGGGCCTCCCGTCTCCCGCCACTACCTTCGGGTAGCTCACCTTGTCCCGGCGGGAGGATTGCAATGGACATGACAGCGCTTCTTCTGTCGCGTATTCAATTCGCCTTTACCATCACGTTCCATATCATCTTTCCGTCGTTCACGATCGGGCTGGCAGCCTGGCTCAGTGTTATCGAGGCTATGGCTCTTGCAACCGGCCGTCCGGCCTATCGCGTGATCTTTGAATTCTGGCTGAAGATATTCGGCGTTGCGTTCGGAATGGGTGTGGTATCCGGGATCGTGATGGCATTCCAGTTCGGCACCAATTGGAGCGTGCTGTCCAAAATGTCCGGGCCGATTCAGGGTCCGCTGCTGATGTATGAGACCTTTTGGGCGTTCATGCTCGAGGCCAGTTTCTTCGGTGTCCTCATCTTTGGCCGCAGCCGCGTGCCGCCATGGTTCTATCTGTTTTCAACCGCGATGGTTGCGCTGGGGACCACGTTTTCGGCGTTCTTCATCATGGTCAACAACAGCTGGATGCAGGTGCCGTCGGGCTACGTCATGGAAAACGGCGCCTTCGTTCCCGACGATTGGACCAAGATCCTCTTCAACTCGGTTGTCTGGTCGCGATTTCCCCACATGTTGCTCGCTGCCTACCTGACCGGTGCTTTCTGTGTTGCCGCGACCGGGGCATGGTACGTCTTGCGGAAGGTATACCACGCCGAGTCGCGCATCATGCTGCGCATGGGCCTTGGTCTGGCGGCCGTGCTGATGCCGATCCAGCTGCTGTTCGGACATCTGAACGGCGAGTATGTCAATTCCTATCAACCGTCCAAGATGGCGGCCATCGAGGGACGCTGGAACGATGAGAAGCCAGGCTCTGAAGTGCTGTTCGCCTGGCCCGACGTGGAGCACAGGCGCAACCTCTTCGCGATCACGTTGCCCCCGCCCTTTGGCAGTCTGATCGATTCCGACAGTCTCACCGCTGCGGAAACAGGGCTCAACAGCATCCCCCAGGAAAACTGGCCGCCGGTGGTGATCCCGTTCTTCGCGTTCCGGATCATGGTGGGATGCGGTCTGGTGATGCTGGCGCTCGCCTGGTTCGGTAGCTATCTGAGCTACAAGCACCGCCTGGCGTACAATCGCCCGATGCTTTGGCTGACTTTCTTCAGCTTTCCGCTGCCGTTCATAGCGATCATTACCGGCTGGTTCACCGCCGAGGTCGGCCGCCAGCCCTGGGTTGTCTTTGGCTTGTTGCGAACCGCGGATGCCATGACGCCATTCCTGACCACGACCGAGGCGACGATTTCGCTCGTGATCTTCTGTGCGGTTTACGCTTTTATCTTCCTGTTCGGCACGTTTTACATCTACCGACTCATCCGCATTGGTCCCGCCAGGAAGCCGTTCGAGGTTCCGCATGTCGTGGTCCCGAACCGTCCGATGTCGCTCGCCGATGAAGAGTCAACTCAAGCACCAAACTATATCAGCGCTGGAGAATAGCCGTGGTCATGTTCTGGGTTTCGCTGTTGGCGGTGAGCATTCTGCTCTATGTGCTGCTCGATGGCCTCGATCTCGGTGTTGGTCTGCTGTCCGGCCTCGCCCGCGGTGAAGCCAGGCGCAGTGCGATGTTGAGCGCGGTGGCGCCGATCTGGGACGGCAACGAGACCTGGCTGGTGGTTACCGCGGTGATCTTGTGGGGAGCTTTCCCCGTGGTCTATGCAGCGTTGCTGTCGGCATTCTATCTGCCTCTCATCGTCATGCTGCTGGGTCTGATCCTGCGCGGCGTGGCGTTCGAGTTTCGGTACAAGACACAGCGGCTGCGCTGGATCTGGGATGTCAGTTTTGTCGGCGGCTCCCTGATCGCCACTTTCATACAAGGGTTGACGGTCGGCGCCCTGGTCGAAGGGCTGCCGTTTACGAACGGCCAATATTCCGGCGGCGCGATCGGCTGGCTCACGCCGTTTTCCGTCCTTTGCGGCATCGGCCTGTGCCTTGGCTATGCCCTTCTCGGTGCTTGCTGGCTGATCAGGAAGTGCGAGGCCGACGTTCGCGACATCGCTCGCCGCCAGATCCCCGTGCTCGCGATCGGTGTATTGGCGTTCCTCGTGCTCGTTTTCGCCTATGCGCTGGCCGAGCACCTTCCGATCCTGCATCGCTGGATCGACCGGCCGTATCTGTTCGTATTCCCGGTGACAGGAGCGTTTGCGGCCACGGTGCTCGCGCTCAGCATCGTGAAGCACGACGATTACCTGCCGTTCTACATGGTTGCGCTGATCTTCATCTCGGCATTTGCCACCCTGGCGCTGTCGTTCTGGCCATACATGATTCCCTCCGTCATCACGGTTGATCAGGCCGCGGCGCCGCCGTCGAGCCTCAATTTCATGTTCTGGGGGTGTGGCGTCATCGTCTTCCCCCTGATGCTGGTGTATACGGCCGTCAGCTACAGTGTCTTCCGGGGTAGGGTCGGGACGACGTCCGGATATGGCCATCATTGAGGTTCGGGCTAGGGGCGGCTGGTCTCGAGCTGAGCGGCTGGTCCCGATCCGGTCTTGCGATCCGCGTCTCAAGCCTCGACCCCGAGCGTCACGCTCCTGGCATCGATGCCGACGCGCCATGACGGCCGGCGTCGCACCGCCTCAATTCCGTGAGGTGCTGTCGGGGTTCAGATCCGGCGCGGATGTCCGGCTCGGTACGCGAATCCGGACCACGCCGTGGTTGAGAGCCTGATGACATGAATTGCACGCGTCGGTCAGGTCGGCGTAGGCCTTGGCGCCGCTTGCGGCCCAGCAGCCATGCCGGGCGAGGTCGCAAGATCGATCGCCATGATCGTTGCAGCGATCGCAAGCGTGGCGAGCGCGATCGGACCTTGCGGGAGGCTTCCGGCCTTGACCCCGGTCATGCGCGCAGCGGCAGCCGGGAAAGCAGCTTGTCGAGCGTGATCGGGTAATCCCGTATCCGCACGCCGCTTGCGTTGTAGACCGCGTTCGCGATCGCCGCGCCGGCGCCGCAGATGCCGAGCTCGCCGATGCCCTTGCTCTTCAGTGGATTGGATTTGTCGTCGAGCTCGGCAAGGAAAATCGCGTCGATCGACGGAATATCGGCGTGCACCGGCACGAGATATTCGGCGAGATCCCGATTGACGAAATAGCCGAACCGGGAATCGAGCGTCATCCCCTCGTGCAGGGCGGCTCCGACGCCAAACACCATTCCGCCGATCGCCTGCGAGCGGGCCGTCTTGGCGTTGAGGACGCGACCGGCGGTGAACACGCCGAGCATGCGCCGCAGCCGCACTTCGCCGGTATCCATGTCGATGCCGACTTCGGCAAAATGTGCTCCGTAGGACTGCTGCGAGAAATCCTCGAGCGTACGGCCGGGCTCAATTTCGCCGTCGGCCTCCATTCCCCCGTCGAGAAGGTCGGTCAGTTTTCGGGTCTGTTCTCCGGATGCAATGCTGCCATCGACGAAGCGGGCGCTTGCCGGATGCATGCCGGCGGCCCGTGCCAGCTTTTCACGCAGCGCATTGCAGGCCTCGAACAGCGCCGAGCCCGAGCTGCCTGCGCCCCACGACCCGCCCGAACCCGCGGCCTGCGGAAAATTGGTATCGCCGAGCTCGACCCGGATCCGTTCCATCGGCAGGCCAAGCATCTCGGCGGCGATCTGCGCCAGGATGGTATAAGTCCCCGTGCCGATGTCGGTCATCGCCATTCGGACGGTGGCGTTGCCGTCAGGATCCAGCCGGACGTTGGCCCTGGAGAGCTGGAGCGGATTGCCGCGCGTCGCCGCGGCCATGCCCATCCCCACCAGCCAGCGTCCATCGCGGACCTGGCCCGGCTTCGGATTGCGCTTGTCCCATCCAAATCGACGCGCCCCTTCCTGCATGCACGCGATCAGGTGACGGCTGGAATAGGGGATATGCTTTTCCGGGTCCTCGCTCGGTTCGTTGCGAACGCGCAGTTCAATCGGGTCGAGCCCGATCTTTTCGGCCAGTTCGTCCATGGCGCATTCAAGCGCCATCAGCCCGACCGACTCGCCGGGTGCGCGCATTGAAGATGCGACCGGAATATCCAGCGGGACCAGACGGTGTCGCGTCAGCCGGTTTTCGCCCGCGTAAAGCGTGCGGGTCTGCAGCGCCGCGCCTTCGTAGGTCTGCTCGCTGGGCAAATTGCCCGAGAACACATCGTGACCGATCGCGAGAATTCGACCATCGCGGTCAGTCCCCAGACGAACCCGCTGGATGGTGTCCGAGCGGTGCGTCGTGACGTGAAAGATCTGCTGTCGTGTGAGTGCGACTTTCACCGGTCGCTTGAGGTGCCGCGCGGCGATCGCGGCCAGGATGGCGTCGGCATTGACCCAGAGCTTGCCGCCGAACCCGCCGCCGATGAACGGGCTGATCAGCCGCACATTCTCGACCGGAATTTGCAAGGTCTTGGCGATGACCTTTTGTCCCTGGTTCAGCATCTGGTTCGCGGTGTGCAGGATCAACTGGTCGCCGTCCCACATTGCCAACGTGGCATGGGGCTCCATCATGGCGTGACTTTGCAATGGTGTGGTGTAGGTCTCGTCGATCTTTACCGGTGCGTCGGCGAACGCGGCGGCGAAATCACCCACGGCGCTGTCGGCGGGCTGACCATCGCTTGGTCGCGGAACGCGCGCCTCGCGGAGGTTGGTCCGGAGCGGGTATTTTCCGCTGGACCGATCGTACTTCACATCCACGAGGTAGGCCGCGGCCCTGGCCTGCTCGAAGCTTTCCGCGACCACGAAGGCGACCGGCTGGCCATAACACGTCACTTGTGGGCCGGTGAGCACCGGGTGCGCCTCGCGGTGATTGCCGGTACCCTGCGCGGGCGCGTGGCGGTGGGTGAGAACCAGCACGACGCCGGGCGCCTTCTCCGCAGCCCGCGTATCGATTGATCTGATCGTTCCCTTCCCGATCGAGGCCTCGACCACGAAGCCATACAGCACGTTCCCCTGCTGCATTTCATAGGCGTAGCGAGCGCCGCCCGTGACCTTCAACCGGCCATCCACGCGGTCGAGTGGCTTGCCGACAACGCCTTCTCCATCCAGGGCATTGGGGCCGACGGGTGAGTTCATTTCCATGCGTTCGCTTCCTTAAGCCCGGGTGATCTCGGCCAGCACGCTGTGCAGGGTGCGGCGCGTCAGCGGTATCTTGAAATCATTGCCGCCGAATCCGCGCGCGCCTTCAAGAACCGCCGTCGCGGCTGCATCGAAGGTTGCTTTATCGGCGGAGGCGTTCGCAAGTCTTTGCTCGGCCTGCGGCGATCGCCAGGGTTTTGGCGCCAAACCGCCAAAGGCGAGCCGGGCCGAACGAATCCGGCCGCGCGTGCTGTCGACGATTGCAGCGACCGAAACCAGCGCAAAGGCATAGGAAGCGCGGTCACGAACCTTGCGGTAGACCTGCACGCCCGGTGGCGGCAGAGGCAGCGTTACCGCGGTGATGATTTCACCCGGCTTGAGCGACGTCTCGATCTCGGGCGTGGTGCCCGGAAGGCGATGAAACTCCGCGATCGGAATGAATCGGGTGTCACCCGCGGGATTGACCGTCTCCACCTTGGCATCGAGCGCACGCATCGCCACCGCCATGTCCGACGGCTGCGTCGCGATGCAGTGCTCGCTGGCACCCAGGATGGCGTGAATGCGGTTGAAGCCGGCGAGCGCCGCACAGCCGGACCCCGGGTTGCGCTTGTTGCAGGGCTTGGTGACGTCATAGAAATAGTAGCAGCGGGTTCGCTGCAGCAGATTGCCGCCGGTCGTGGCCTTGTTACGCAACTGCGCGCTGGCGCCCGCCAGCAACGCGCGGCTCAGGACGCCGTAACGCTGCCGCACGCGCGGGTCGGCTGCGAGATCGCTGTTGCGCACCAGCGCGCCGATCCGCAAGCCTCCGTCGGGGGTCTCTTCGATCTTGTCGAGCGGCAGGCGGTTGATATCGACCAGGCTGGATGGGGTCTCCACCTGCAGTTTCATCAAATCGAGCAGATTGGTGCCGCCGGCGATGATCTTCGCGCCGGACCGGGCGGTGGCGGCCGCCGCCAGCGTGACCGAATCGGCTCGCTGATAATTAAAGGCCTTCATGTCTGCAATCCCGCAGCCTGTTTGATGGCTTCCACGATGTTGGGGTAGGCCGCGCAGCGGCAAATGTTGCCGCTCATGCGCTCGCGAATTTCCGCGTCGGTGAGTTCGGCGGCCGGTCGCGCCAGGTCTTCCGTCACGTAGCTCGGCATGCCGAGCCGGCTTTCAGCCAGCATACCGATGGCGGAGCAGATCTGGCCGGAGGTGCAGTACCCGCACTGAAAGCCGTCATGCTCGACAAAGGCCGTCTGCAGCGGATGCAGATTGCCGCCTTCGGCGAGCCCCTCGATCGTGGTGACGGATTGTCCGTCGTGCATCACTGCAAGCGTCAGGCAGGAGTTGATACGGCGGCCTTCGATCAACACCGTGCAGGCGCCGCATTGGCCGTGATCGCAACCCTTCTTTGAGCCTGTCAGTGCGAGATGCTCCCGCAACGCATCGAGCAAGGTCGTGCGCGGATCCAGCGTCAGCAAGTAGGCACGGCCATTGATTCGGAGCTCGACCTTCACGGCGGGGGCGGGCGTCTCTTCGTCGGCCAGGCCAGCCGCGAAGGCTGCGCGCGGCAGCGTGGACAGAAGCAGCGCGGTCGTTCCGGTCTCGACCACTGTGCGTCGGGTCACCTTGATGCCGCCGAGGTCGGGTTTGGGGTCTTGGTCGTCCATGATTGCTCCATGTTTGCATGGCCCGTGAAGACGACGTGCAGGGACACAGCAGGCTTACGGCCTGGCGTTGTCCCGCCGTCCGCAGGAGGACGCCCGGCTTACGGCCAGGTGTCGTCCGGCAGATTGACGACGATTGGCGTCGCTGTGCTGCGCACCACCACCCATCGAAACGGCTCCAGCTTCGACGGGTTGATTTCCATGTGCGGCAGGAAGGCGGGGACGTGAATGAAATCACCGGCCTTCGCGCGGGCGACCGATTCTCCCTTTGTCCCCCAGCGTACTTCGCAGATGCCGGAAAGGACGTAGGCGATCGTCTCCTGCTCGCCGTGATGATGAATTCCCGTACGCGCTCCCGGCTCTACCTCGAACAGGCCGCCCCAGATGACCGACGCCACGCCGAGCGCCGGAGCGATGGCGGCGCGACGTTCGGAGCCCGGTGTCTGCGCGGTTCCCGCGTCGAACTCGGCCGGGCCGACGATGCGAATTGCCGCAGGAGAGCTCATGACGTTCCGGAGCAGTTTTGGATCGATAACCCTGAAGCTAAGAAGCGGCTGATCGGAGAGCTACTAAATTGGAGTTTAGTGTCCGCACCTGCCTCGTCCGTTATTTCACCGATCCACCTTGATCCAGACGACGGAGAAAGCACGCTCTTCATCACGGGTGAGGGCTTATCGTTGGCCGCTCGGCGCTGTGAACTTTAATTTAGTGGTGCGTGAGAGACCCATGCTTAGCTCGAATGTCAGCTGTTTTCATGGTTGCCGGGACCATCGCCGGCATCGGTTTGCGGTTTGCTGCAGGCAGCAGTACCGGGTCACGGGAAGGACCAATGATGATCTTCGCCTCGAGCATGTTGAAGCGCGTGACTTGCGGCAAGCGGCGAACATCGCCTCCCGGCCGAGGCTGCCGGCAAACGTGGGCTTTCGCCGGCGCGGCGCTGGCGATCGTTGGCGGGCTGACGGCAGCGGCACAAGCCGCCGAGAGCGATACGAGCCCCGGTCTTCGGAATTTGACGTCGGCACCGATCACGCAGGTCTACATGTCGCCGGCCGGGCAAGACACGTTCGGTCCCGATCAGATCGCACTCGTTCCCGGTGGCGAGGTCGGTCACGACAAGATTCTTGGACTTATCGGCATTGCCCCGGGACGCTATCTACTGAGAGTCACCGACAACACGGGGCGTGTTTGTTGGGTGCGCAACGTCACGCTGGAAGCCAATCAGGTGGTTTCCCTGCTGGATAAAGACCTGACTGATTGCGACCCTTGAGCCGCGCGCCTGCGCGTGCACGCGCGTGATCCGAATGCAGTCGCAGCAAGCGGCCGTGATGTCCAAGACGGCACGGCGGTTTCCGGTGAGCGTCGCGTTTGGCGCGCCGTGTCCTATGACCGACGCTATTGCCGGCGCCCGCCGAAGGAACTGTTCAGATGCCGGACGCACGAAGCGACCTGACTCGAACGGCAGAAAGTCTTCATCGGGGAATGAAGGCAGCCGCCGACGCAATGGGCATATTGCTGGTTGACGGATTTCATTTTTTGGCGCTTTTCGCGATAGGCGCAACAACGGTCTGGTCGGCTATTACCGCTTTCATCGGCATGCTCGGCAAGGGACGGGCCGAACTTTCGGACATCCTGCTTTTGTTCATCTATCTTGAAATCGGCGCTATGGTCGGAATCTATTTCAAGACGACCAAGCTTCCGGTTCGCTACCTGATATATATCGCAATGACCGCGCTCGGCCGCGTCCTGATCGAGATTGGGGGCGCGGAACACAAGACGGGGAAGGATCTTCTGATAGTGGCAGGAGCGATCCTGGTCCTCTCCTTTGCCGTGCTGGTTCTGCGGTTCGCGTCCTATAAGGATGATCCATCCGACAGGCCCGGTTACGGGGCCTAGCGCGTCAGCCTGATTGGTCCAGTTCTCGACTTGCTGCGCGACTAACATGCCCTGATGCAAGCTGACGACCGGCGCAACTCCCGAGGCGCTTCACACCACTGCATCAGGCAGCCGCTGCCCAATCTGCGACGACTTCACGGCGACCGGGCATTCGACCAGATCGGGTGCCGCCAGCCCTTTGTGATCAGAGGCGTCTGTAACGCCGCCGCTCAGAAAAAAACGACCGATGAGCAAAGCGCGGTAGCTCGCGCTGTGCTCATCGGAACTGCGCTGCATCGGACGCGGACTCGATCGCGCGTCACGTGCCCGATCACACCGGCATGACTTCCGGCTTGTTCTTCGGGAATTTTGCGATGGTGGCTTCGCTGACGTTCAGGTGCTGGGCAACCATCGCCGGCGGCGTGCGGGATATCCAGTCGGACAGCGAGACATCCGCGAAATAGGGAGCTCTGAACACCTCGAGGAACTGCAGATCGGTGTCGCCCGTGTTCTTGATGTAGTGCCCGAGGTTCTTCTTGACGTAGCCGACGTCGCCCGCGTTGAAGTCCATGGTGACGGCGTTCGGGCCCGTGTTGAAGATTGTCATTTGCCCCTTGCCCTTGATCCAGTACTGCCATTCATCGGCGTTGGGGTGCCAGTGCATCTCCCGCAAGCCGCCGGGACGCACGGTTACCAATGCGGCGGCGACGGTCGTGGAAACGGTGAAATTGCGGCTGTCGGCAATCCGCACCGAACCGCCTTTGGTTTCGCGCGCCGGAGCACCCGAGCCAAGCGAGAAGGTGAAGGGGTGCGGCGGCGCGCCGTTTCCGCTCACCGCCAGGCGGTCCGCGGCGAGATCGCCGGGCAGGTCGCCCTGGAAGATATAGAGGTCGCGCAGGGGAATATCCTTGAACGTCTCGACCGGTACACCGAAGTTTTCGGCCAGGATGTTGGGCGGCGTGTGCGTGAACCATTCCGAGACGAGGAGGGTGGTGAACTCGGAGGCCTTGCCTTCATCGAAGCATATCACGAACTCGCAGCCGTCCGGGCCGAGCCCCTGCAGCGAATGCGGCAGGCCGGCGGGGAAATACCAGAGGTCGCCCTCCTTGACGTCGGCGATATAGGGTCGGCCCAATTCGTCGAGCACGGTGATGCGGCAGGTGCCGTAGGTCATGTAGGCCCACTCGGCAAACTGGTGCCAGTGCATCTCCCTGATGCCGCCGGACGTAAGCCGCATGTTGACGCCGGAGATGGTGTCCGCAACCGCAAAGGAGTCCTGTGTCACCTGGCGCGCCCAGCCGCCGTTCTGAATGCGCCGTGGCGCGTTGTTGAATGACGCCCAGCTCAGCGGCATGCTGCCGACGTCGGTCGCGGGCGGGGAAAACGCACCGGGGAACTGATCCCTTATCGCCGGGTTCTGCGGACCGGGATCGCTGATGCTCCTCGGGTTCTTGGCGTTGACCGCGCCCTGCGGCGGATCGTTCGGATTGCCGAAGCTGATATCGCTCTTCACCGGAGTGTCAGCATTAGCCGTGGTCATTGTCGCTGCCGCCATCGCCCCACCCACGGCCGTCGCTGCCAGCATGTCTCGCCTCGAAAACATCGTGAATCGCTCCTGTTGCAGAGATGATATGTGAGTACCTGGGAGATGGTGGCGAGCACCTCGTACACGCCACTAAATTTGCGGTTAGACTACGAATCCGTGCCTATGTTGTGGGTGCCGTTTTCGCGGGTTGCCGCTTCCGCTGCGCTCCGGCGCACGCCAACCATTTCCAGCGGCTTGGGGATGGCTACGATCCCAGTCATTCGGCGGGCGCCGGCGCCTGCGCTGCATGGCCGGCGACTGTGTGCTTCTTCTTTTCTCCGAACAGCCGTGTCTGCAGCCGGTCGAGATAGATGTAAACGACCGGCGTCGTATAGAGGGTGAGGATCTGCGACAGAGCGAGGCCGCCGACGATGGCGTAACCGAGCGGCTGCCGAATCTCCGAGCCGACGCCGGTCCCGACCATCATCGGCACGGCGCCGAGCAGCGCCGCCATCGTGGTCATGAGGATCGGGCGGAAGCGCTTGATGCAGGCCTGGTAGATCGACTCTTCGGTCGTCAACCCTTCATTCTCTTCGGCCTGCAGGGCAAAGTCGACCAGCATGATGCCGTTTTTCTTGACGATGCCGATGAGCAGTATCAGGCCGACGATCGCGATCACGCTCAGATCGATGTGAACCGCCATCAGCAGCAGCAGCGCACCGACGCCGGCCGAAGGCAGCGTCGAGATGATCGTGATCGGATGGATGATGCTCTCGTAGAGCACGCCGAGGATGAGATAGATGACAAAGAGTGACGCAAGGATGAGGATCGGCGTGCTCTTCAGCGACGATCCGAAGGCTTGCGCGTTGCCCTGGAAGCTGGTCTGCAGCGAGAGCGGCGGGTGCAGCGATTTTTCGACCGCCCGAATGTCGCTTACCGCCTGGCCGATGGCTGTGCCCGGCGCAAGGTTGAACGAGATTGTCACCGACGGGAATTGACCCGTGTGGTTGACCACGAGCGGCGCGACCTTGATCGCGGAATCGACCAGCGTGGATATCGGCACCTGCTGGCCGCTCGACGATTTGACGTAGATGTTCGCCAGCGCGTCGGGCGAATACTGGAATTTCGGGGCGACCTCCAGAACGACATGATATTGCTGCAAGGTGGTGTAGATGGTCGAGACGATGCGCTGGCCGAAGGCATCGTCGAGCGTATTGTCGATCGTGTAGGGCAGGATGCCGTAGCTCGAGGCGACGTCGCGCTTGATCGTGATGTCGAGCAGCGGCCCGGCATTGAGCTGGTCAGTGGCGACATCGGTGACGGAATGGAGCGACTTGATTTTCTCGTAGAACAGGTCTGTCCAATGGTTGAGCTCGCCAGGGTCGGCGTCGTTCAGGGTGTACTGAAACTGAGTCTTGTTCAGCCGGGCGCCGACCGTGATGTCCTGCGCGGCCTGCATATACAGCGTGATGCCCTGGATCTTGGCGAGGTTGGTCCGCAGCCGCGCCATCACCTGGTCGATTGGTCCACGCTGCTGTTTCGGCTTGAGCTGAATGAATACGCGTCCGTCGTTAAGCGTGAAGAGACCGCCGCCGGCGCCCGTCGCGGCAGCCACTGAGTCCACGGCCGGATCTTTCACGATGACGTCGAGCATGGCTTGCTGGCGCTCGGTCATAGCCTGGAACGAAATATCCTGCGCCGCCTCCGACTGGCCGATGATCAATCCGGTATCCTGCTGGGGAAAGAAGCCCTTGGGAATGATGACGTAAAGATACCCGGTCACCACGACCGTGCTGATCATCACCATGAGCGTGATGAAGCGGTGCCGAAGCACGATCTTGAGACCGGCCTCATAGGCGTAGAGCAGGCCATCGAAGCCGCGCTCGGACATGCGGTAAAGCCATCCGTGCTCATTAGTCTCCGGCTTGAGCAGGTATGCGCACATCATCGGCGTCAGCGTCCGCGAGATCACCAGCGAGAGCAGGAGAGCCACGCTCACGGTGATCGCGAATTCGCGGAACAGCAATCCGACGTAACCGCTCATAAGGAACAGCGGAATGAACACGGCGATGAGCGAGAACGTGATCGCCACGACAGTGAAGCCGATCTCGCCGGATCCCTTCATCGCCGCGGCATACGGCGACATGCCCTCTTCTATGTGCCTTTGGATGTTTTCGATCTCGACAACGGCATCATCGACCACGAATCCGACTGCGATCGACAGCGCCATTAGAGACAGGTTGTCGAGCGTATAACCCATCTCGTACAGGACAGCGAAAGTACCGATCAGCGACAGCGGTACCGTCACAGCCGGAATGACGGTCGCCCAGAAACTGCGCAGGAATATGAAGATCACCATGACGACGAGTGCGATCGTCAACAGCAGCGTGAACTGCACGTCGGCGACCGACGCGCGGATGGTCTGGGTGCGATCGGAAATGACGTCTATCTTGACGGCGGCCGGGATCGAGGCCTGCAGCACAGGCATCATCGCCTTGATCCGGTTCACCGTCTCGATCACGTTGGCGCCGGGCTGGCGCTGCACCGCCAGAATGATGGCGCGCTTGTTGTTTTCCCAGCCGGCAATCAGTTCGTTCTGTCCCGCGCTGATGACGTGCCCGATGTCGCGGATGCGGACCGGCGAACCGTTGCGATAGGCGATGATGAGATCGGCGTATTTGTCGGGCTGGAACAGCTGATCGTTGGTATTGAACGTGAAGGTCTGGCGCGGGGTGTTGAGCTGACCTTTCGGAAGGTCAACGTTCGCCTGGCCGAGCACGGTGCGCACATCCTCGAGGTTGATGCCCCGGGCGGCCAGCGCCGCCGGATCGACCTGCACGCGGACGGCGGGTTGTTCCTGACCTCCGATGCCCACGAGCCCGACCCCGGAGATCTGCGAGATCTTTTGCAGAAGGATATTCTGTGCATAGGCGTCGACCACGGTGATCGGCAGGGTGTCCGAAGAGACCCCGAGCAC
The DNA here is from genome assembly GCF_030378205.1 of Bradyrhizobium sp. NP1. Taxonomy (NCBI): domain Bacteria; kingdom Pseudomonadati; phylum Pseudomonadota; class Alphaproteobacteria; order Hyphomicrobiales; family Nitrobacteraceae; genus Bradyrhizobium; species Bradyrhizobium sp. NP1. Next base: position 6,512,866 of record NZ_CP127385.1, on the reverse strand, counting down.
CAGGATCGGCGTGTCAGCCGGATTGACCTTCCGGATCATGGGTGGATACGGCAGGTTCTTCGGCAGGTACGCGGACGCCGTCTGGATGGCCGACAGCGTATCGCTGACCGCGCCATCGATATTGCGGCTCAATTCGAACTGCAGGGTGACCTGGGCATAGCCCAGCGCGCTCGATGAAGTCATCTGCGTAAGGCCGGGGATCTCGCCGAACTGCAGCTCCAGCGGCGATGTCACCGTCGCTGCTATGGTCTGCGGGTCCGCGCCCGGCAACTGGGCCGTGACCGTAACCGTCGGATAGTTGACGTTCGGCAGGGAGGCCACCGGCATGAGCGGGTAGGCAACCAGGCCGCCGACCAGCAACGCTACCATCACCAGCGCGGTGGCGATCGGCCGTTCGATAAACGGTGCGGAGATATTCATGGGATCGGCGCCTGCATTGCGTCCTGCGCGGCCTGCTCCTGGGCTGCCTTGCCGTGCAGAAGCGCGACATGCGTGCCCGGCTGCAGCTTGTATTGTCCGTCGGCCACGACCTGCTCGTTGGCCGAAAGGCCGGAATCGATCAGCGCCTGGCCGTCGCTGATCTGCGCGACCTTGATTTTGCGGACTGCCACGGTGTGGTCGGGATTGATGACCCAGGTATAGGGTCCGTTCGCACCCTGCTGCACGACCCCTGCCGGAACGGTCAGGCCGTTATGCCTGGTATCGAGGAGCAGCCGCGCATTGACGAGCTCGCCCGGCCAGAGCCGGTTTTCCTTGTTGTCAAAATTCGCCTTGAGCTGGATCGAGCCGGTTGTCTGCAGGATCTCGTTGTTGACGAGGCCAAGCACGCCTTGATCCAGCCGCATCGTATTGTCCTGGTTGTAGGCAAAGACCGTGAACGGCGTCTTGGTCTTCTGCTGTTGCAACTGGATTTGCGGCAGACTCGTCTCCGGGAGGGTGAAGATCAGCGAAATCGGATGAAGCTGCGTGACGACGACGAGGCCGTTCGTGTTTGACGGACTGATGATGTTGCCGACGTCGATTTGGCGAATGCCGACCACGCCATCGATGGGCGCCGTCAGGCGGGTATAACTGAGCTGCACATTCGCGGAGTCGATCAGCGCCTTGTCGGTCTTGACGGCCGCCTCCAGCTCGTCCACTTGCGCCTGCTGGGTTTCGATCAGTTGCGGTGTGGCCCAGCCCTTGTCTCCCAGTGTGGTGTAGCGGGTGAGATTGGTGTGGGCATTCTTGAGCTGAGCCTCGTCGCGGTCCAGATTTCCGTTGTACTGGTCGAGCAAGGCCTGGTACGGACGCGGATCGATCTGCGCGAGCAGGTCACCGGCATGGACGGCCTGGCCTTCGGTGAAGTTGATGCTGACGATCTGCCCCTGGATCTGGGCGCGCACGATGTCGGTGTTGTACGCAATCACCGTGCCGACGCCGACAAGATAGATCGGCACGTCATGCTGGGTGACCGTCGCGGCGACGACCGGCACCGGAGCCGGCGGAGCCGGCGCGGCAGCGACCTTGTCCAACGCGTGGATATGCGCGAAGTGCAGGCCGCCGGCCGCCAGCGCCGCAATCAGCAGGACGGACGGGATGACGACTTTCTTTTTCATGACGCTCTCCTCCCAGATGAAGACGTGTTTCACGGAGTGGTGCTTGTCGCGCGCGACGAAATGGTGGGCATCACTGGTGCTGCCGGACTCGGCCCAACGGTGCCCATGATCGGCGACACGGTCGGCGTCGGTATTGCCGGTGCGGAGCTGACCCCTAAATTGCCGATCTGGTAGGATCCGAGCGGAATTCCGGCGGGGGCGCCGTGTGTCGTGGTGGATGACGTTGACGTCGGGTTCGACGATGCCGTGATGCTGCTCGAGCCGGAGCCGCACATTCCCGCCAGCCCCGACGTTGCCACCATTCCTGAGGATGTCGATTCTCCCGACGTCGCCGAGATCGCCGTCGATGCTGACGGCGCTACGCCGCCCATCGTGGCCGCGGTGGTGGGCGACGAGGTTCCGTTTGCCATTGCCAATCCGCCACCGTCGTAGGTCGCGGGCGATCCGAACGTTCCCATTGGCGAAGTCGCCAAGGTCGAACAGGCTCCCGCACCGCTGCTTGTGCTTGGAACATCAATTGTGCCGGTGACGCCGTTGGGTACCGGATTGACCGGAGTTGATACGCCCGGCGCCAAACCATTGGCGCCGACCGGCGCGCTGGGGTCCGCTCCGAGCGAAGAGGTGACGCCGAGCGGAGGCATGGCCGTCCCGACCTGGGCGAATGCCGGTCCGCAGCACAACATGGCTATCGCGAACATCAACAATGATCTCATCGGGAATCCCCTATTCGATCGGAAGGATTGCGCGGCGAGTGGCCGCAAGCAGCGCAGTCGCCAAGACAGCGGAAGCGGCGGCTTTCCTTTTCATGGCCGCTGACAAAGGATAAATCTTCTCAGCAACCGCGCGTCGATCGACGTGCCCTGGACCCCGCCGTTGCCTTCGCCGGCGAAAGTCCCGGGCCCCACGGGGCTGCCCGTGGTCGCGCAGGCCGGATTGCTCGAGGTCGGTGTGGGCGAAGTCGTCGGTGAAATGGTGGGCGTCGTTGCAACCGGCGAACTCGGCGCCATCGTGCTCACGGTGGGCAATACGCTTGGCAGCGGCACTGCCGGCGTGGAACTAACGCCAAGATTGCTGATCTCGAAGGATCCGAAGGGAATTCCGGTGCGGGCGACGCCGCCCGGCGCGGTGGGCGAGGTCGACGTTGGACTGGAGGAAGCAGCAACGCTGCCTGAGCCGGATCCGCACATTCCCGACATCCCCGACGTGTCCAGCAGTCCTGGGGACCCGAAGGTTACCGGCAATTCCGACGTCACCGGTGTTGCCGGCGACATTGATGTCGTTGATGTCGCCGACATCGCTCCAGCGCCCGAATTCGCCGCCGTGGCGGGTGTCGCGGCTGCGGCTCCCGTTCCGCCTCCGTCGAAGCTTGCGGTCGAGCCGAACATTTCCGTGGGCGCAGTCGCCGCCGTCGAACATGCGGTGGCGCTCGTTGTCGTTGGAATTGTAATCGTGCCCGTTACGCCCGTAGGCACCGGACTTACTCCGGGCGAGGTGATTTCGGTGGCGCCGAACGGGATTCCCGTCGGAGAAACGCCAGCGTCTGTCGCGATGCCAAGGGGCGAAGTCGCGCCAATGACGGGCGTAGGGGCGGTGTCCGTTCCGTCAAATTGTCCGTCGATCTGTGCGACGGCAACGTTGGAGACGAACAGCGCTGGTAGGACCGCGGCTATCAGCGAGAATTTCATCGATGTTCTCAGTTTGTGGCGCGCACGAAGTCTTGGCAGAGGTCAGCCGCGGCAGATGTCCGATGTCTTGTCCGCATCCGATTTCAGCCGTGCCGTGTCGGACGTTGGCGCGAAGGCGCCGGCAATGATCGGCCTGGCTACAGGTAAGGCGCGCATCGAGTTGCTCCTTCGAAGCTAGCCGCGGGGCGTTTCGTCCTATGCTGCGGCTGGCTCTCGACGTTTCGGACGAGGCTCTTGCGGTCGGAAGGTGGCTGGATCGTCCGAGTAGTTCAATTAAATACGCGTTTATGGTCTCGGCGCCCGCAAGCCCGGCATGTCACCCTTGGCTCGAACCAGCGAGCTTGCATCGAGTCCGCTGCACCGCTGCGCAAGTCTGAACTATTTTTTAATTGAGCCGATCGCACTCACCCCTGATGTCCATGAACCGGGCTTCTGACGGAAACCGCCTATCCGCGCGGCGCGCAGGCACGACGATCATGGAGAGCACAATGATGAGCGATGACGATGTCGTTGGCGTCGGCGAGTATGAAGGCGCTGCAGCGGGCTGGGGCGCGCTGAAAGCGGTGGCGGAAGCCGTCCGCAGCCAGAAGGCCGTCGTGAAGGAAACACGCGGTCTCCTCAACATGAACCAGCCGCACGGATTCGACTGTCCGGGCTGCGCCTGGCCCGACCCGAAACATACGTCCTCATTCGAGTTCTGCGAAAATGGCGCGAAGGCCGTGTCATGGGAGGCGACTGCCAAGCGGACGACCCCCGAATTCTTCGCGGCCCATACCGTCAGCGAACTCTGGAACTGGTCGGACTTCGACCTGGAGAACGAGGGGCGCCTGACGCATCCGATGGCCTACGACCGGGCAACCGATCGATACCTGCCGATTTCGTGGGATGAGGCGCTCGCGAAGATCGGTGCAGCGCTCCGTCAGTTGCCCAGCCCCGACATGGCTGAGTTCTACACATCCGGCCGCGCCTCCAATGAGGCGGCGTTTCTCTACCAGCTGTTCGCACGGGAATACGGTACCAACAATTTTCCCGATTGCTCCAACATGTGTCACGAGGCAACGAGCGTCGGATTGCCGGAATCGATTGGGGTCGGCAAGGGAACGGTAACGCTCGAGGATTTCGATCACTGCGACGCGATCTTTTGCATCGGCCACAATCCCGGGACCAATCATCCACGTATGCTGACGACACTGCGAGAGGCGTCAAAGCGAGGAGTTCCAATAATCGTGTTCAACCCGCTGCGCGAGCGCGGATTGGAGCGGTTCACCTCGCCGCAGCACCCGCTCGAGATGCTGACGCTGAATTCGACGCCGATCGCGTCGACCTATTATCAGGTGAAGGTCGGCGGCGATATCGCGGTGCTCAAGGGAATGATGAAGACGCTCGTGGCGCTCGATGCAAAAAGCCTCGCCGAAGGCGGCCCGGGTGTTCTCGACCGCGACTTCATCAGGAATCATACCGCCGGCATCGATGAGTTGCTGGCTGACCTCGACGCCACCTCGTGGGACGCGATCGAGGAGGCGTCCGGTCTGTCACGGTCGGAGATCGAATTAGTCGGCAATATCTATGCCAAGGCGGAGCGGGTCATCATCAACTACGGCATGGGGATCACCCAGCATCGTCACGGGACCGGCAATGTGCAACAGATCGCCAATCTCTTGATGCTCCGTGGCAATATCGGGCGCAAGGGCGCCGGCATTTCTCCGCTGCGTGGCCACTCGAACGTACAGGGGGACCGAACGGTCGGCATCACCGAGATTCCGGACGACGCGCTCTTGAACGGATTGGCGCGCGTTTTCGGATTCGAGCCGCCACGCGACAAGGGCCATAATGCGATCGAAGCGATTGAGGCGATCCGTGATGGACGCTCGAAGGCTCTGGTCTGTCTTGGCGGCAATCTCGCCGTTGCGATGGCCGATCCGGAAGTCACGTTCAAGGCGATGCGGAACCTCGATCTGGCGGTCCATATCGCCACCAAGCTCAATCGTTCCCATCTGCTGATGGCGAAGCAATCCTTTATTCTTCCTTGTCTCGGACGCACCGAGGTCGATATTCAGGCGTCGGGCCGCCAGTCGGTCACGGTAGAAGATTCAGTGTCGATGGTTCACGCCTCGCGCGGTGGCCTGCAGCCCGCGTCGGAGCATCTCAGGTCAGAACCAGCCATCATCGCCGGGATGGCTCTGGCCACGCTGCCGAACACGCGGGTCGGATGGGCCGAGCTGGTCTCCGATTACGGAAAGATCCGCGATGCCATCGAGGCGGTCTTCCCGGCATTCGCCGACTTCAATGACCGCATAAAAACGCCAGGCGGTTTTCGGCTGTATGTTGCCGCGTCGGAGCGTGAGTGGCTGACGCCGACGAAGAAGGCCAATTTCATCGTCTATCCCGGAGTAGAGGAGGGTGATCCGCGTCTGGCGGATGATGAAGCTCTCACGCTCACGACGATCAGAAGTCATGACCAATACAACACGACGATCTATGGCATGAACGATCGCTATCGCGGAATTACCGGTCGCCGGGACGTCGTATTCGTCAATGAGCGAGACCTGTCAAGCCGCGGCTTGAAGCATGGCGACCTCGTCGATGTCAGCGTCGCATCCGATGCGGGATCGAAACCAGGCGCGCGAGCGATGCGCAATCTGACCGCGGTCGCCTTCAATATCGCGCAGGGCTCGGTTGCGGCCTATTATCCGGAGGCCAATGTCCTGGTTGCGCTCGATCACTACGATGAGAAATCGGGAACGCCTTCCTACAAGTCGGTTCCCGTTGTGGTTCGCGCCTCAGTAAAATAAGGATGAGCCGTCGAGACCGATGGCAGGTGAGAACTCACCTGCCATCGTGAATTTGCCATCGTGAATTGCGAATATGCTGATCTCGATGATGGCGCCGCCGAATGCGCGACTGGCGCCTTGAAAAGGCGTGCAGCGCTCGGAGCCGTGTGCAGTTCCGTGGCTGAACAGCTCGAGCGCTACGCCTCCGTCCTGAACGAACGGATCGGTTCGCTCAGGTGCTCCAGGCACCCTGCGTCGTCGCCGGTGTCCTTGCGATGAAGTTTTTGACGGCCTTGCGTACCTTCTCGAAGGCGCGCACCTCGATCTGCCGAATGCGTTCACGAGACACCTTGAATCTCTCCGCGAGATCTTCGAGCGTCTGTGGTTCGTCGGCGAGTTGGCGCGCCTCGAAGATGCGACGTTCGCGGTCGTCCAGTACGTCGATCGCAGCCACCAGTGCCTTGAGCCGGCGTTCCTTCTCGTCCTGTTCGACGACGATGGATTCCGGTGACGGCGACTGATCAACCAGATGATCTTGCCACTCGCCGGCTTCACCATCGTCCCGAACCGGGGCGTTGATCGACTTGTCGCCGCCGAGCCGGCGATTCATCTCAACGACGTCGTGGTCCGGGACAGCGAGATCCTTTGCGATCGAAGCGACCTGATCGGGATGCAGATCGCCGCTCTCGAAAGCGGCGATCTTGCTTTTCGCCGTCCGCAGCTTGAAGAAGAGCTTCTTCTGGTTGGTCGTCGTGCCGATCTTCACGATCGACCAGGAGCGCAGGATGTAGTCCTGTATGCAGGCCCTGATCCACCAGATCGCATAGGTGGCGAAACGGAAGCCTTTCTCCGGCTCGAAACGGTTCAACGCCTGCATAAGGCCGACATTACCTTCGGCGATGATTTCCGAAAGAGGCAGGCCATAGCCGCGGTAGCCCTTTGCGATCTTTGCGGCGAGACGCAGATGACTTGTGACGATCTGGTCCGCGGCGTCGCGGTCGCCGAGCTCGCGCCAACGCCTGGCGAGCTCATACTCTTTATCCCTCTCGAGCATGGGAAAGCGCCGGATGTCGTTGAGATAACCGTTGCCGCGTCCGATTTTGACGAGCGCCGGCTGAAACCGTGTCCGGGTCGCGAGGCCGGCAAACTGTCCTTCAATGCCCATGTTAGTCGCTCCAGTCGCTCTCTTGCGCCAATCGGAAGTTGATTGGATCACCAGATGATAAGCGCAGCGCGGGGGCGAGCTACTAAATTGACGTTTAGGACTCTAAATTAGATTTCAAAATGCGAGGTTTCATCGGACGGCAACGACTCGCCGGGAGAACCGGCGTTCGCCATGCCGGTTCTTCCAGGCGAGTCTGTTCAGTCCGGGGGCCGGCAACTGCGGCCAACGTGGTATCGTTCAGTAGGTGTAGGTGCAGTACGGCCAGTTATATGAGGTGTAGTACGGGCAACCGACGCCGTAGTCGTAGAACCCGCCGCCGAAGCGGCGCCCGCCAAAGCGATCGAAGTGATCGTGGCGAACGCCTGCCATGTGGCCCACGCCAAGGCCGCCGATGCGACCTCCACCAATACCTCCGATGTGGCCACCGCCAAATCCGCCGATATGGCCACCGCCAAAGCCACCGATGTGACCGCCGCCAAATCCGCCGATGTGGCCGCCGCCGCCAAATCCACCACCATGTCCTCCTCCGCCGCCACCACCGCGGGCCTGCGCGCCAGTGGCAACAAGGCTGCCGGCAAGCACCGCGCTTGCCAAAATCATCATCACTCGTCCTCTCATGACTTTCTCCTTTGGAATAGGCGGACTTTCCGCCGCAGGCTCCTTGTCAGACGTGGGCGTCTCGACGAGACGAGCGTCGACGTCGCGATGCACTGGAGATGGGATCTCTCGGCTGTCGTCCCTATTAAATTCGCATTCAATCATGCTGATCGAACGGCGGGGTGCACAACGGCTCGCGCGAGCAATGGCCACGACGCCTGATGATCGTCTGTGCTTCGGTGATGACAATTCGAAGATGGTCCGGCTCTTGTCGAAGCAATGGAAGCCGCCGCGATCTCTGACAAGAAATCGGACGGCGCATGCCTGCCTCCAGGGGAGGAGGGACATGAGGCGCGGCGTGCGCCGTCCACTCGACAGCCGCATGATATCGCCTCGGGGGACAGGCGTGGCTGCTCAACACAAGCTAGGCGCAGGCAGCTGTTGGCGCCATTAAATATTGGTTTAGAGACGTTGCCGGAGCGATCAGCGAGGTTCGCTGAACAGGGGACGGTTCGCCAGGAGTGCGCCGGCTAAACTCAATTTTAATTGAGAAGCGACGTCAGATCGTGATCTGTAGTTCCTGCCGCTGTCTGGCTGGGTCAATCGCGGACCGCAGCGCAGAGAACGGAACGGAGCATCGCGTGATGGAAGCGGCCCGAGTCGTCGATCGCGAGGTTTGGCGTGAAGGCAGTTCGAGCCTGGGCAGTCGCTCGGTTCCAGAAGAGACCGCGGTCGCCCTTACGTATAATGGCGGGACCTATGCCGTCATGATGGCGACGCCGCGGGATCTGGAGGATTTCGCCGTCGGCTTCAGCCTGAGTGAAGGCGTCATCACCTCTTCTTCTGATATCGATTCGCTGGACGTTATCCGTCTCGATGACGGTGTTGAGCTGCGGATGTGGCTCCGAAAACCGAGAGGCGATCGCCTGCAGGAGCGACGGCGGCGCATGGCGGGGCCGACCGGGTGCGGGTTGTGCGGCATCGAGTCAATCGCGGAAGCGATGCGTCCTGCGGCTATCGTCGGGCGCAGCCGGCAGTTCACGCCGCAGCAGATCATGGCTGCCATGGAGAGCCTGCCGTCGCGCCAAACGCTTAACATCGAGACGCGCGCGGTTCACGCTGCGGCCTTCTGGAATCTCACGAGTGGTATCGCTGCCTTGCGCGAGGACGTTGGTCGCCACAACGCGCTCGACAAGCTGTCCGGTGCGGTGGCGCGAGCGTCCATCGCGGCGGGCGATGGCATGATACTTCTCACCAGCCGCGTCTCGGTGGAGATGGTGCAGAAAAGCGCTGTGATCGGCGTGCCCGTGATCGTGTCGGTATCGGCACCGACCGCGCTCGCTGTTCGCATGGCGGATGCCGCAGGCATCACGCTGGCCGCGATCGCGCGTGCGGACGGATTCGAGGTGTTCACGCATCCTGGCCGCGTCTCGCATGCACCACTGCGACGTGATGCGATGGCTGTCAGTCACGACTGATCTGAACATCGACTGCGTGAAATGGCGTCGCCGCCTGACGGTTCTCTCGTCAGGCGGCGACGCTCGTTTTTGGTTTGCCGCAGACCTGCTAGCTCGCCGGCCTTGGCGTAGTACCCGGCTTGGCGGACGACACGCGCCAGACCGTGTTGCCGACATCGTCGGCGATCAGGAGACCGCCAGCCCGATCGACGGCCAGCCCGACCGGCCTTCCACGGGCGTGATTGTTTGCATCGAGGAAGCCCGTGACGACATCCTGCGCGGGGCCGCTGGGCTTTCCGCCGCTGAACGGCACGAACACCACCTTGTAGCCGTTGAGCGGCGTTCGGTCCCAGCTTCCGTGTTCGCCTACGAAGGCACCGCCCCGGTAGCTCGCGGGAAGGTCGGCGCCCGTGTACATCGCCAGTCCCAGGGGTGCCACGTGGGAGCTCAAGGCATAATCCGGCGTGATCGCTCTCGCCACCAGGTCGGGCCGCTGCGGCATGATCCTCGGGTCCAGATGCCGGCCGAAGTAGCTGTAGGGCCAACCGTAGAAGCCGCCGTCCTGCACCGAGGTCAAATAATCCGGAACCAGGTCGGGCCCGATCTCGTCGCGTTCGTTGGCGATGGCCCAGAGCTTGCCGGTCTCAGGCTCCCACTGCAGGCCGGTCGGATTGCGTACGCCGCTGGCGAAGATGCGATGCGCACCGGATGCCCGGTCGACCTCCCAAATCGCAGCACGCTCGTATTCGGCCCCGATTCCGTTTTCGCCGATATTGCTGTTTGATCCGACGCCGACATAGAGCTTGGAGCCGTCCGGACTCGCCAACAAAGTTTTCGTCCAGTGGTGATCGATCGGGCCGCCAGGAAGATCGGTAAGCTTGGTGCCGGGGGCGGTAATGCTGGTCTGGCCCTCCCGATAGGGATAGCGGATGATGGCGTCGGTGTTGGCGACGTAAAGATCATTGCCGACCAGCGCCACCCCAAACGGCGAATTGAGGTGGTCGAGAAACACCGTTCTCAGCTCAGGGACGCCGTCGCCATTGGTGTCGCGCAGCAGCGTGATGCGGTTTGCGTCCTTTGCCTTGGCGCCGGCGAACCACTGTACCCAGCCGGTGATGATGTCCTTGGGCCGGTAAATCGGCGCTTTCGGACCATTGGCCTCGACGACCAATACGTCTCCGTTCGGGAGAACGTAGAGGGACCGCGGATGCTCAAGGCCAGTCGCCATTGCATGGACCTGCAATCCCGGCGCCACCGTCGGAGTTTCCTTTCCCCAAGCGGCGACTTTCGCGATCCGGATCGGCGGCAACAGATATTGCTGCAGCGCGGGCAGCTCAGGGTTGGCGCCGATCTCCGTCCTCGGGTCGCCGCCTTCATAATTGCAGCCAGCCAGTCCCAACCCCGCGACCGCGACAAGCAGAAGGGCCAGACGCCGCCGCTTTACCGAATGTGCAATTTCGAGAGCTCGCATCATATTCATCCTCCAACACGATTCGACAGGGAGCGAGCCACCCAGGCCGTCAACAGGAGAACGAAGACGACGAGACCGGACAGCATCAGGCCGGTCGGTACCACTGCGGTGTAACCGTCGCGGCTGTGAACAAGGGCATTTGTCAGTGCGAGCGCGCTCGCGAGAGCGTAACCGATCACGCGAGGCCAGGCCGGCCGATCGATCCGTCTGGCGGCTGCGAGGTCGATCACATAAGCGACGGTGGCAAGGCCGGCGAAGATCAGGCCCGCAGTGATCAGCCAGATCGAGAACCTCTCCCAGACCACATCGGGCGTCTGCCAATAGGCAAGATCGGTGACGAATGCGCCGACGAAATAGGCGGCCGAAAACGACACCAGCATCCTGTGCAATGGGCGTCTACGGCGCCTAGCGGATGATCGCGCCCTGGCCTCGCCTGTGAAAGCGTCTTCCGTGATCGTAGCGTGCTGCTGCATCTCTGCATATCCTCATGACGATCTGAGCTATCTGCGGTCGAACAGACGCGAGCTCAACTCCGTGCCGGCTGGCCACTTGGAAAGCTTCGCGCCCGAAGATCTTTGCTCACTTGAACCGCGGAACGACCGGGGCGGAAATACGCGGCGGCGGCAGCGGAGCGACCCTGCCGGCGTTGCCGATGCCGCTCGGATCGGCCATCACATTGTTCATCCCGCCGGCGTTGGCAGGCCCCGGCGCAATTCCGCTGATGGGCACATTTCCCGAGCCCACGGCACCCGCGGTCCTTGCATATGAAGCGGCTGGCGCCGCCATGAAGACGAGCAGAGCGAGCGCAAGTTTTGCGGAGATCTTGGGCATGACGAGGCTCCATTATTGGACGAAAAGCGTTTGCGTGGGTGACGTAAGCCTGTCCGCGCGCCGGCGCCATTAAATTGGATTTTAGGGTAGCCAATCGAAACGACGGGTTGCCGGAGACGAGGCGCGTTCCCATTTTGGGGCCTCGACACGACTCAGGAGATGAAGATGAAATTCCTATTGATCGGCGCCGCTACTCTTGTCGCGGCCGCTTCCGCAACTCCCGCATTCGCGCAAGCCGTTATCGAAGACCCCGGCTACTGCGCGCAGTTCTACCCGAACGCAAATTGCCAGAACCTGGGTCCCGGCAATCCCTATACCGATGGCAGTTACCGTCGAAACAACTGGCAGAACGGCTACGCTTCGATGGAGCATCATCGGCGACATCGTCACGTGACGCACTATCGCTAAGAACGCCGCTCGCCCGTCGGTGAGCGCATGGACATTGAGGCGGCCGGCAAACGCAAGGCCGCCTCAATTCGTTTTGATGATATGTGTCTTGCCGTGTAAGCCGCCGGCTGAAAATCAATTTAGTCTCTTGAAGGCCAATTTAGTGGGGACGTGCAGCGCTCCGGCTTAACTCCGTGGTGACGCCCTGAATTTCGGGGCCAGGAAATGGCGAAAAATTCTCGCCTCCTATCGATGCACGGAGACCAAAGACCATGACCAGATTCAAGATCCTCGGCGCTGTAGCCGTTCTGTCGCTGATATCGGCGACGCCGGTATTCGCGCAGGCGGCTATCCAGGAGCCGGGCGCGTTCGCATTTTCCTATCCCAACAACGATGTCCTGAACGGCGGCCGGCCCACGCCCGCGGCGGGCCTGGACGCCATGACGCCGCTGCTGTTCGGCAGCGGCGGCCCGTCCATCGACAGCGGCACAAGCGCTTCTTGCGTCCGGTATCGCTCCTACGATCCGGCTTCGGGTACGTTCGTTGGGCGTGACGGGCGCCGGCACGAGTGCAACTGAGACGGCACGAAGACATCAGTGCAGGCGACAGATCAGGCCGCATCGGCAACGATGCGGCCTTCGCAGGTCGCGTTTCGCGGCACATGGCGTGGTCAGCGAATTCGTTCCTGGGCTTTGCGCAATGTTTCGACGCATTTTTCGAGACCAATACGCTCGTCGTTCGAGAGCGGAGGGTTCAGCACCTGGAGGCAGCCATTCCGACCGACGACGCTCGGCAGCGAAAGCGTTACGCGAAGGTTTGAATTGTACACCCCGATCGGCACCACGGCGCGCTCGTCACGCAGCACGATTTCGGCGATCCGCGCGCAAACCATTCCAATTCCGTATTGGCTGGCGCCGATACCCTCGATGATAGTTATATTTGCATAGCGTACGTCGCTCTCGATCTCCGTGCGAAAGTCGTCATCGTGAAGGCCCGATTGCTCGAGCGCATCCGCGATCGGGAGACTCGCCACGCGGGCAGCCGACCAGTGGAAGATCTGGGATGTTCCATGCTCGCCGAGGACCTGTGCTTCCATGTCCGCGGGAGCGACCTTGAGCTTTCGCGCCAGATGCAGCCGAAAGCGAAGACTGTCGAGCAGTGTGCCGGTGCTGAGAACACGATCATGTCCGGCGAGTTCGCGCGTCAAATAGGCGAGCGGGTCCGGCGGGTCGGTGACGACAAGCAGCACGGCATCCGGCGCCGCCGCGCTTATCAGCGGAATCACCTCGCGGTAAACCTCGGCATTCTTGTCGAGGAGGCGCAAGCGTCCCAGCGGATCCTTTCGATCCGTTGCGCCACCCGTTTTCTCGTTGACGCCGACCGTGATCATCACGAGCGCAGCGCCGGCGAGGTCCGAATAGTCGCCATCCGTCACCCCGGTGGTCGATGACAGGGGAGCTCCGTAGCCCATGTCGGTGGCCATCCCCTTTGCCTTATCGCGGCTCCGGTTCACGATCACCAGTTCGCCGGCGCAACCCCTCATCACGGTCGCCATTGCACATGCGGCGCCGACCGCACCCGCTCCAATTATTCCGATCTTCATGAGCCGTCCTCCTTTGCGCCGTAGATTGAAGGCCATCAAGCCAATGGCGCGCAAGGCCGTCGCCACATGATGGCGGAAGCAGGGAGCCTATCCTGCCGAAAAGGCCGGGATTGCGTCGCGTCAAGCCTCGCGGAATGGACGGTGATGACGTTCCCGGCGTCAAGCCTTGCGCCGGGATGGACCCCGGACATTCTGGACGATCGATAGCGCATCGCTGGCGGGAAAGGTGTGCCTGAGGGCTTCATCGAGCAGCTCATCGGCAAGCTTCCATTCCCTGCTTTCCGCTCTCGGCTTCCTGGAGCGAGCTTTTGCGCGATCGTTGGCCAGAGGTCTGCTGGCCGACCGGGCGCTCCTGGCAGTCATTGGCGTCTCCTTTTTTCTGGCGGGCAGGTGGCTCCGTCGCAGCCTCGGTTCAGACCTGTCGGCCGCATTCGAAGAGAAACCAGGTTCGCTCTTCGGATTCGTCGATCCAGTTCTCGAGCAGGCTTGCGGTGGCCACGTCGCCGGCCTCGTCGCACAGCGAATGCACCTCGCGCATGTTCTGCGTCAGGGCTGCATTGTCGTCCCGCAGTTCAGCGATCATGTCCAGCGGCTTGACGTAGTCGGCGTCGTTGTCGACGATACGCTGAGACCGCGAAATCTGCCCGATCGAACGGACGGTCGTAGCTCCGAGCTTTCGCGCGCGCTCGGCGATGGCATCCGTCATCGCGAAAATCTGATTGCCTTGATCATCAAGCATCAAATGATAATCGCGGAAATGCGGGCCGGACATGTGCCAGTGAAAGTTCTTTGTCTTGAGGTACAGGGCGAAGACGTCAGAGAGAAGCAGCTTCAACGCCCGCGAGATTTCATGGACTGCTGCTTCCGGAATGGTCGTGGGAATCGTCAGCGGCGCTTTCTGCAACATATCGGTCACCTCATTGGTTCCAGTCGGACGCTTCGCAACGGAAAGCGCAACACGAGAGTGTCCGGGTTGCGCGGCATCCGGCGGGCTGACTACAAATCCTTGCTGATCTCGGTGCTTGCAATTAAATAGCAAGTTACTCTTCGCGCCGCGGGTGAAGGCATGGGCCGGGCGCGCCGCTTTTGCGTTGGGCGATGCTTCACTCCGTATCCACCAGCACGTACATGCGTCTTGCGGCATTGAGCGCGCCAAAGCAGGCGATGCGCTCGCCTTTCATGTCAAGTCGTTTGGCGCGTGCCACGGTTGCCGACAATTGCGACTGCAGTCGCTCATCCGGTCGTCTCGCGAGCTCGGGCGTCGGGTGAGGGGTGACTGATTGCCGCCCCGGTCCGCTCGGCAGCTCTATGCTGGGCTGCTGTATGGCGGTCTCCAGCTCCGCGATGTCGCTGCTGCAAGGACCGGCTTCGGCAAATTGCGGCGTCAGCGAGAACACGATCGCTGCCGCGGTCAAAAATGCCTGTGACGCTCGCATCGAAGGACCTCCTTTGACGCCCGGCCAACAATTATGGTCCGTGCTCAGGGCTCGACCAGATTGCCGCATTCAGCTCCAGAACGGCGGAATTTGGATGTAGTGAAGCCGGTTGTTCGAGGAAGAATAGCTCAGGCTGCCGAGCACGATCGCTATGACGGTAAAGACCGCCATCCAGGTGGCTACGAGACCGCGGCTGCTCATCTTTCGTGATCCTCCTTGCCTGCCTGGAGCATGATCCGGAAAAGTGTGAACCAGCTTTCCGTGCGTCGTCTCCTTGTTTGGAGCCATCAAAAGATATGGTCTGCGCCGTCAGCTATTCTGATCACAGCGACTCACGATCCAGTGTGTTCGACCTTCCGCGTTGATCTGATGCTAAACGCGAATTTAGTGGCGCCCCGTCATGGAAGAAACCACTTGTCGCCTGTGTCCGTGCGGCAGGAATTTGATCGCGGAGCCGATGATGCTGAGCGAGGAATATATGAATACGGCGCGGAGCTTGCTTCGCATTGCCCGAAACATGACAGATCAGACGATCGCGGATCGGCTTAAGATGCTTGCAGAGGATTACGAGCGGCGCGCCGAGCAAGCCTCGCAGGTTGACGCGGCAAACGCCTCGGCTCGGCGACCCAGCGCGACGAGAGCTCGCTGAACGGCGTTGGATCTCGGGGTGCAGAATGGATTTTTGGCAAGGATGCGAGACGAGGGTGGAAATTGAAAGCGGTCCGCGAAACAGTCCGCAACGCTCCTTCGTTAAATGATTGATTTCCTTGGTGGGCCGGCAGGACTCGAACCTGCAACCAGACCGTCATGAGCGACAGAACATCGTGCGGAAATCGTCTGCTCAAGGGTGGGACTGTTGCCAATGCAGGAATGTACGACTACGCTTTACCCTGGCGCCCGCCTTCCGAAGTTCGTGATACATAGCCGCGAGTTCGTGCACGAACTTCGGAAAGCAAAGGGCACCAGCAAACCTATGATTCTAGTGCCGCTTTCGATCTGACGTTCCTGAAACGATTTCGCTGCAACCAGTGCAGGAACGTCAGATCGGCGGCACTAGGTACGCCCAAACGGTCTTTCGATCGGCCGCACGTTCATGCCCAAGTTTCTTCGCATCGGAGTCCATCAGTCGAACGTTTCCGGATACACATCAAAGGCATGGTGTGTTCGACGGGTTGGCCCGGCGGTTTTCCTGAAGTGGGGCGCCGTCGAGGTCCAAGGCGCCGGAGATGGGCGAAAGGTTTACTGGACGCTTCCACCGAGGGTGAAAACAATTCGTTGCGGCACGGCGCAGCGTGCCAAAGACTATGCAAAAGCCGCGATCGCGCGGCGACGCAACCATCGCTATGAACCGTTGACGGGACCTATAGCGATCCGGCGCCGATCCGCCGGCCGTGGCGCCGAACTCGAACGAACGCTCGCCACGATCCTCTTTGTCGATATCGTCCGCTCCACCGAACAAGCCGCGCGGCTCGGCGATGCCCGCTGGACGCAGGTGATGAGTCACTATTACGCCGTCGTCCGCAGAGAGCTGAAGACCTTGCGCGGAAAGGAAGTCGTGACGACGGGGGACGGACTGCTCGCGACGTTCGAGGCGCCGGCTGCCGGGGTGCGCTGCGCGACCGCGATCCGCGAGGCCGTGCGCACGCTGGGGCTGGAGATCAGGGTGGGGCTGCATGCGGGCGAATACAAGGTGAGCGGAGCCGAGGTGGTCGGTCTCGCGTTTCACATCGGCGCGCGCGTCGCCGCGAAAGCGCGTGCCGGCGAAGTCCTGGTCTCGAGCGCGGTCAAGGATCTGATGTCGCAGTCTGGAATCCGCTTCCAGGACCGCGGTCTTCACCAACTCAAAGGCGTGCCGGAGCGATGGCGCCTGTACCGGGTCGAACGTTAAGGCTTCCTGCACGAGCGGACACCAGTCTCGGCGATCAGGTCACGACGCCGACGCAGGCATGTCGGCAATCAGTCGATCTGGATATTGGCGGTCTTGGCGATGGTAGACCAGCGCTCGATCTCCTCGCGAAACAGCGCATCGAGCTCTTGCGGCGTCGTCGCTCGCGGGAAGACGCCGAGAGGTCGTACCTTGTCGGCGAACTCCGGTGAGGACACGACGATGCGGATGTCGGCGGAGATCTTGTCGATCACGGCCGCCGGAACGCCCTTCTGCACGATGATCGCCTGAATGGCATTGACGTCGAATCCCGGAAAAGTTTCGGCCAGGGTCGGGTATTGTGGCGCTTCGCTCAGGCGCTGCGCGCTGGCAACGGCGAGCACCTTCAACCGGCCCTCGACCACGTAGGGCTTTACCGAGCTCCACAGGTCGAACATGATTGGCACGCGACCGCCGAGCACGTCGGTGAGCGCCGGCGCGCTGCCATTGTAGGCGATATGCGTCAGCTTGATGCCGGCGAGGTTCTCCAGCCATGCGCCGGCGAGATGCCCGACCGTGCGCGGGCCGGCTGAGGTGAAATTGATCGGCTCGCCTGTCTTCCTGGCCAGTGCGACGAACTCCGCAACGCTGTTGGGAGGAAACGTCGGGTTCGCCACCAGCACGATCGGCACCGAGACCACCATGCTGATGCTGGCGAAATCCTTCAGCGTATCGTAGGTGAGCGTGTGGTTGATCGCCGAATTGATCGCGAATGCGTTGGTGGCGACCCCCAGCGTGTAACCATCGGGCTCCGCCCTGGCGAGCGCGGCGGTCGCCAGGATCGTTCCGGCACCGGGTCGGTTCTCGATGATTACGGGTTTCTCCCAGCGTGCGGCCAGGCGATCGCCCAGAATGCGCATGATCGTGTCGGTTGGTCCGCCGGCCGCAAACGGCACGATCACAGTCACGCTTCGTGTCGGGAAAGTCTGAGCGTAAGCGCCGAAGACCGACAGGCCCGCCAACGCGACGCCAAGCACGTAGGTCGTCAACCGCATGGGAGGCCTCTTCCCTGAAACAACATTTGACCTACACTCATTCCGAGGAACGGGAAAGACGTTCCTTGTCCTCTGGGCGAGGGAGGTCGTAGGGCATCGCAACTTTTGCCGTTTGCGACGTGCAGCGGACCGCAGCATCAGAGCGCCATGGCGCAGGCGCGCAGCGTGATCCGCCGATATTGGTAAGGCCAGGCGATGTCGTCGAGGTCTACCAATTCGTTAGCGTCATCTCGAGAGCTTGAGCGTGTTTTTAAGCGTTCGGGCCGCGACCAGCGCTGCTGTCACTACGACCAGACGTTGGATTGGAAGACGCGGCATTGGGAAAATCCATCTCATGCAGGTTTTCCTCCGGCGATGATCTTCTTGTGTTGCCCGGATATGCCGCGCCGCTCCGGACAGGAGCGGTGGATCATATGTAGGTAACTGAGGACTGAGTGTAGCGTTGGTATCGCGAGATACAAACTTACCCACTTTTTCGTTCCGGCCGGGGGACTCGGCGTTGTCGAGCGGGCCGGCGACAGCACGTTTGGCGCCGGCAAGCGCAGAGCCTGACCTCGTGAAGGTCGGGACGTTCGTGTCGGTGGCCGACGCTCCCATCTTCATCGCGGTGGAGAAGGGGTACTTCGCCCAGCAAAACATCAAGGTTGAGCTGTCGCAGATTACCACGGGCGCGCTCGCCACCACGGCGCTCGCGAGTGGTGCTCTCGATGTCGCCGGCAACGCTCCCAGCGCCGGGCTCTACAATGCCATCCGGCAGGGGATCGACATCAAGCTCGTCGCTGACAAGGGCAGCTCGCCTCCGGGTCACGGCTATATGGCGCTGGTCGCACGCAGCGAGATTGCCGGCGAGATCAAGTCGGCGTCTGATCTTGCCGGTCGCACCGTCGCGGTTGCGGGTTTCAACACGGGCGTAAGCAATGAAGTGATGATGGCCCGGCTGACGGAGCCTGCGGGTGTCAAGGCAAACAGCGTCAACTTCATCCAGTTGAGTTTCGCAGACACCCTTGCCGGGCTGGGTACCGGGCGTGTCGATGTCGGCGTGCTCGTCGAGCCGCTCGTCACACAAGCGGTCGAGAAGGGCGTCGGCCGAATCTGGAGACGAGTGGATGAGGTGTATCCCGGCCAGCAATATACCGTCATCATCTACGGTCCCGGCATCGTCGGTCGGCCCGACGTTGCCGACCGGTTCATGGTTGCCTACCTGCAGGGTGCCCGGTTCTATAATGACGCGCTCGCCGGCCGCGTCTCGCGGGAGGAATTGGTTGATATTCTGGTGAAGCACACCACGGTCAAGGATCGCTCCCTTTATGACAAGATGGTTTTTCCGGGCATCAATCCAAAGGGCTATCTGAATGTCGAGGGCATGGCCGAAGACATGAAATGGTACGTTCAAGCTGGACAGATGCGGAAAGAGGTCGATCTCAAAAAGATCGTTGATCACTCATATGTCGATCGTGCCCTGAAGGTGATCGAAGGAAAGTAAGTTCCTCACTGTCGTGGTGTCGGCGGGAATTTCGGCACCTGTGCCGGCATCGGCTACCTGATCTGGCGTTCTGGATCGAGCGCCGCGTCGTGCCTTGGAAGGTGCCAAACCAGAAGGGCGCATGATGGTTTCGTCGCCGGGGCAAGTCGATGTTGAGCCTCTCAGACCAAACGGCTTTCAAGACCGGGGAGAAATATGTCGATCTGGAATCTCGGCGGAACGACGATTACCCGCATAGAAGAGAGCGAGCGGCTGGGGAGCATGCCGCTGGAGCGTTTCTTCAGCACGATGGACCGCGAGGTGTTGCGGCGGCATCAGGATTGGCTCGCTCCCAAGTATTATTGCCCGGAGCACGACAGGCTCAGGGTGAGCAATCATTCCTGGCTGATAAGAACTGCGCGCCAGACGATTCTTGTCGACGCTTGCACCGGCAATCACAAGCACCGACCATTCAATCCTGCCTTTCATCAGCTCGAAACGCCGTATCTCGATCGTCTCCGACAGGCCGGAGTATCGCCCTCGGATATCGATGTCGTGCTTTGCACGCACCTCCACGCCGACCATGTCGGCTGGAACACAATGCTTGAGAATGGCCGTTGGGTGCCGACCTTTCCGCGAGCCCGCTATCTGTTCGCTCGGGCGGAGGAGGAGTATTGGCGGCGAGCCATGAACCTTGTTCCGGAAAACGATCCCGCGAACCGAACTGTCGTATATCAAGATAGCGTATTGCCGATCATTCGTGCAGGGCGCGCCGAACTGATCGATTGCTCATTTGCAGTTGAAGATCATCTCGTCATCGAGCCGGCACCGGGGCATACGCCAGGTCATATCGTGTTGAAGCTCAACTGCGCCGATGCGACGGCCATATTCTGCGGCGATGTGGTCCATCATCCGATTCAGATCTGTGAGCCGGATTGGAACACTCAGTTCTGCATCGACCAGCGGCTCGCCCGCGAAACGCGACGAAGAATTCTCAACGAGGCCGCCAGCGACGACGGATGGCTCTTTCCGACGCATTTCGTTCATCCCTATGCCTGCAAGATCGCGAAAACCGAGGCGAGCTTCATGCCTGTCTTCGATGTCTCCTGATCTGGTTTTGACAGGCTTCGCGAAAGCTGGTGGGCCCGGCAGGACTCGAACCTGCAACCAGACCGTTATGAGCGGCCGGCTCTAACCATTGAGCTACAGGCCCTGCCGGCAGGCCGCCCTTCGAAGCGGCTGGCAAGGTAGCCTGCTTCGTTTACAGGCTCACTGGCGATCCGGCAATGCCGCCGCGCGGAGCATGGTCCGGAAAGGTGGGGACCGGTTTTTTCCGCGCGGCAACGCAAATGCGTTTGCGCGGAGATCATGCTCAACAAGGCCCGTAGCGGGCCAGCATCCAGCCTGGAGCCATCCGGCTCTAATCCACCGAGACGCCGGCGAACGCGACCACCTTGCGCCATTTCTCGGTCTCATCCGCGATCAGCTTGCCGAACTCGGCGGGCGTCATCGGCTTCGGGATGCCGCCCATCTCCGCGAGCCGCGCCACCAGCTTGGGATCCTTCAGGGCCTCGCCGACCGCCTTGTTGAGGATATCGATGATGTCGGGCGGCGTGCCTTTCGGCGCCGAGATGCCGTAGAAGCCGACCGACTCGAAGCCCGGCACGGTTTCGGCGATGGCGGGGACATCGGGCACGCCCGGCCAGCGCTGCGGCGAGGTGACGCCGAGCGCGCGCACCGTGCCGCCGCGCGCCTGCTCCAGCGCCGAGGGCAGATTGTCGAAGATGAGCTGCACCTTGTTGGAGATGATGTCGGGGAAGGCGATCGCCGAGCCGCGATAGGGCACGTGCACCATGTCGCACTTGGTCATGGCCTTGAACAGCTCCGCCGACATGTGCACCGAAGTACCGTTGCCCGAGGATGCGAACGAGATCTTGCCCGGGTTGGCCGTGCAGTAGTCGATGAACTCCTTGACCGTCTTCACCGGCATCGCGTTGGAGACGACCAGCATGTTGGTGAGCTGCATGATGTTCGCGACCGGCGCGGTGTCGCGGATGAAGTCGTAGGGAAGCTTCTTGTAGAGCGAGGCGCTGATCGCGTTGTTGGGCGCGACGAACAGCAGCGTGTAGCCGTCCGGCGGCGAGGCGATCGCCGCGGCCGCGGCGATATTGCCGCCGGAGCCGGTACGGTTCTCAACCAGAAATTGCTGGCCGAAATGATCCGACAGCCATTGCGCCATCACCCGCGCCACCGCGTCGACCGGGCCGCCGGGCGCGAAGCCGATCAGCCAGTGCACCGGGCGGTTCGGATAGGTCTCGGCCGATGATGCCGAAACGCCGAACGCAAGGCTTGCGATGCAGCCTGCGATGAAAACTGCCGCGCGGAGAAATCTGGTCATCATCATCCCGCTATTCCCTGCTTGCTCAAATTCGTTGTCTTTTCCGGCTTCCTCCGGCGCCGGCGCCGCCAGTCGTGCGCCGGAAAATTGCCGCTCACTCGACCGAGACGCCGGCCAGCTCTACCACCTTGCGCCATTTCTCCGTCTCCTCGGTAATGAACCGGCCGTACTCCCCGGGGCTCATCGGCTTTGGCACGCCGCCGATCTCGGCAAGGCGGGCGACCAGCCTGGGGTCCTTCAGCGCGTCGTTGACCGCCTTGTTGAGGATGTCGATGATTTCGCGGGGCGTGTCCTTTGGCGCGGACATGCCGTAATACACGGTCGAAGAATATCCCGGCACGGTTTCGGCGATGGCGGGGATGTCGGGCACGGTCGGCCATCGCTCCGGCGAGGTGACGCCGAGCGCGCGCAGGTTGCCGCCGCGGGCCTGTTCCAGCGCCGCCGGCAGGTTGTCGAAGATCAGCTGCACCTTGTTGGAGATGATGTCGGGATAGGCGATCGCGGAGCCGCGATAGGGCACGTGCACCATGTCGCAGCGGGTCATCGCCTTGAACAGTTCGGCCGACATGTGCACCGAGGTGCCGTTGCCGGAGGACGCGAAGGCGATCTTGCCGGGATTGGCCTTGCAGTAATCGATGAATTCCCTGACCGTCCGCGCCGGCATGGCGTTCGACACGATCAGCATGTTCGGCACCTGCATGAAGCTCGCGACCGGCTCGGTGTCGCGCATGAAGTCGAACGGCAGCTTCCTGTAGAGCGAGGCGCTGATCGCGTTGTTGGCGCCGGAAAACAGCAGCGTGTAGCCGTCCGGCGCCGAGGCGATCGCCGCCGCGGTCGCGATATTGCCGCCGGAGCCGGTGCGGTTCTCTACCACGAATTGCTGCCCGAAATGCTCCGACAGCCACTGCGCCATGATCCGCGCCACGATGTCGACCGGTCCGCCCGGCGCAAAGCCGATCAGCCAGCGCACGGGGTGGTTCGGATAGTCCGCCGCCGCGGCCGGCGCGGTCGTCGCCGCGAGGCTCAGGAATCCCAGTAATCCGAGGGCCGCACCGCGCCAGCATTTCCTCATGAGTGCCATCGTTTTCTTGTCGTTGCCGTCGGCGCCATGCTCCCATAAAACTTTGCAGCTGCCTATAACCCTCGCCGCAACCGGTGATGTTGACGGGCAGGGCGCGATGCGTTTGAGGTCGAACATGAGGCTCATCCCGGTCGTCTGTGTCGGCGTGCTGCTGTTCACAGGCATCGCTGCGGCGCAAGATGGAGGCAAGGCCATTCCGAAAACAGTGATCAGCCTGGGCACGGCGACCCCCGGCGGCGGCTTTCCGCTCTATGGCAACAACTTCGCCGAGGTGATGAACGCGGCCGATTCCTTGCTTGCGGTCGAGCCGCGCAACACCAAGGGCAGCAACGAGAACATTCCGCTGCTCGAAGCGGGCTCCCTCGATATCGCGCTGGTCGCCGGCGAGCCGGCCTACGAGGCCTTCAAGGGCATCGGGCGCACCGCAACGCGGCTCAAGATTCTCACCGCGATGTATTCCAGTCCCGGCATGTTCGTGGTGCGGGCCGACAGCCCCTACAAGACGATCCGGGACCTGGTCGGCCAGCCGGTCGCATTCGGCGCCAAGGGCTCGGGCCTGCCGATCCTGTCGCGCTATGTCCTTGATGGGCTGGGGCTGAAGCAGGACGAGGATTTCAAGTCGATCTATCTCGACCGTGCCGGCGACGGCCCCGCGATGGTGCAGGACGGCCGCGCTGCGGCATTGTGGGGAGCGGGTATCGGCTGGCCGGGTTTCTCGACGACGGCGTCGAGTCCGTCCGGCGCGCGCTTCATCGCGCCTGACGCCGATGAGATTGTCCGCATCCGCGCCAAGCATTCCTTCCTGAAACCGCTGACCGTTCCGGCCGGCAGCTATCCGAACCAGACCGCGCCGATCAATTCGGTCGGCTCCTGGAGCTTCATCCTCGCTCGCGAGACGCTGCCCGACGATGTCGCCTATCGACTGGCGCGCACGCTGCATGGCGCGGAAGCCACGTTCTGCCAGAAGCTGGCGCAGGCCTGCGAGACGACGGCGGCCAACACGGTTGCCGCCGCGCCAAGCGAGGGGCTGATCCATCCCGGCGTGCTGAAGTATTTTCGCGAGATCGGCGTGGTTAAATAGTCGGTCAACTGAGACGGTCATTCCGGGGCGCCCGTAGAGGCGAACCCGGAATGACTGCTACGCAGTTACTTCTTCACCAGCGGGCAGGCCGGATCGGGCGGCCCGAACGCGTCCTCGCCGGAAATCTTGGTCAGGATCTTGTAATAGTCCCACGGATATTTGCTTTCCTGCGGCGATTTGACCTGAACCAGCATCAGGTCATGCACCATCAGATTGTCTTCACGTAGTTTGCCGTTGCGGGCGAAGAAGTCCTCGATCGGCTTCTCGCGCATCTTGGCCGCGACCTTCAGCGGGTCGTCGGTGCCGCTCTCCTTGATGGCGTCGAGATAGTGCATGACGGAGGAATAGACGCCAGCCTGCCACATCGTCGGCATCCGGTTCATCTTGGCGTAGTAGCGCTTCGACCATTCGCGAGTCTTGTCGTCCATATCCCAGTAGAACGACGTGGTGAGCAGCAGCCCCTGCGCCGCCTGCAACCCGAGCCCGTGAATGTCGGTGATCAGCACCAGAAGACCGGCCATCTGCTGGCCGCCCTTGAACAGGCCGAATTCGCCGGCGGTCTTGATCTCGTTGGTGTTGTTGGGCGGGCCCGCCGCAATGCCGATGATCTTGGCCTTGGACGCCTGCGCCTGCAGGATGAACGAGGAAAGATCCGGCGTCGCAAACGGCGGCCGCACCGAGCCAAGCACCTTGCCGCCGTTCTTGGTGATCACGGCGGAGGCGTCGCGCTCCAGCGAATGGCCGAAGGCGTAATCGTCGGTGATGAAGAACCAGCTGTCGCCGCCGCGCTTCACCACTTCCTGCGCGGTGCCGACCGCGAGCGCGCGGGTGTCGAACACCCACTGGATCGCATAGGGCGAGCAGAACTTGCCGTGGAAGTCGGCCGCACCCGTCGAATGCGTGATGAACAGCTTCTTCTTTTCATTGGCGATGTTCTGCACGGCGAGGCCGACGGCCGAGACCGGCACGTCGACGATCAGGTCCACCTGCTCGACGTCGTACCAGCGCCGCGCAAGGCTCGCGCCGATATCGGCCTTGAGCTGATGATCGCCGACGATGACGCTGATCGGCTTGCCGAGCACCTTGCCGCCGAAGTCATCGACCGCCATCTGGGCCGCGGTCACCGAGCCCTGGCCGGTCGGCGTCGAGGCGGGGCCGTTCATGTCGGTCAGGACGCCGATCTTGACGACGTCGTCCGATATCTGGGCATGCGCTGTGGTCGATGCCGTCAGCACGGCCATAATGGCCCCGAGCATCGACAATTGTCTCGCGAGCATCCTGTCTCCTCCGTTGTGTCGGCACATTGGCCGTTATTGTTTCGC